>JAHJQZ010000159.1 GCA_018818925.1 Alphaproteobacteria bacterium | reverse complement strand
TCCTCGGGCAGGAAATAGGGCGTGACGATGCGCACGCGATGTGCGGCCTGCTCGATGGCCGTGGCCCAGTGTTCGCCGAGGATGGCGACGTCTTCGTCCGGACCGCCGGCGATGACGCGCATGGCGGCTTCGCCGGCCGGCTCCAGAGTCGGCCACCAGTTTTCGCCGGAAAGCGCCTCGTTCGTGGTGAATTCCCAGTCGCTGGCAAAGCTTTCGAGCATCTGCCTGACGACCGGCCCGTCGATGCGAATCATCGTGTCGCGCACCTTTGGGTCCCGCCCGCCGCCGATATGGCGGTCCGATATGTTCATGCCGCCGGTGAATCCCGCCTTGCCGTCGATCATCAGCAGCTTCTTGTGGTTCCGCAGGTTGAGGAAGGTCATGTTCCAGGGCAGGAACGAATGCTGGAACATGGCGACCGGCACGCCGGCATCGCGCAAGGCGTCGAAGACGCCCGAATGGATGTAGCCGCTGCCGATGCCGTCGATGAGGACGCGGACGGCGACGCCCCGCCGATGAGCGCCGATCATCGCTTCGACGAAGGCCCTGCCGGTTTCGTCGTTGTCGAAAATGTACGAGCACAGCGCCACCGAGCGCTCGGCCCGGTCGATGGCGGTGCGCATGGCCGGAAAGGCTTGGTCGCCGTCCTCGAGGATTTGCCAGGCATTTCCGGCCACGAGCGGATGGTGCACCAGCACGCCGCCGGCGCGGGCCAGCGCTACGAAATTCGGGCTGAGATCGGCGCCGATGGCATGAGAGTCGACCGGGCGGGTGCGCGTTGACGGGATGCGCAGGCGCGAGGCGCGGCGGGCGACGCGGTTGATGCCGAAGGCGAGATAGATCAGCGAACCGACAAAGGGCGACAGCCAGGCCAGGCCCACCCAGCCGATGGATGAGCGCACATTGCGGCTGGTCATCAGCACATGCAGGGTCACCGCCAGCGCGGCGAGCACATGGCCGATGGCAATGGCGGCTTCGACGATTTGCACCCACATGTCCGCTCTCCCAACATCGGATATCGGCCGCGCCGTCCTCCGGGTCAAGTCGCGCCGATTGAACCGGGACGCCAAGCCATGTAAACGGACGACAGACACATCCGGGAACATGATCATGCCCGCGCGCCCGCTCAAGATCGCGCCGTCCATTCTGTCAGCCGATTTCGCCCGCTTGGGCGAGGAGGTCCGCGCCGTCGACGCGGCGGGCTGTGACTACGTGCATGTCGATGTCATGGACGGGCATTTCGTGCCCAACATCACCATCGGGCCGTTGGTGGTCGATGCCGTGCGCGCGGTGACGCGGAAAGTGCTCGACGTGCATCTGATGATCGCCCCGGCCGATCCCTATCTCGAAGCCTTCGCCAAGGCCGGCTCGGACATCATCGGCGTCCATGCCGAGGCCGGACCGCATCTGCACCGCTCCCTGCAGGTCATTCGAGACCTCGGCAAGAAGGCGAGCGCCGTCGTCAATCCGGCAACCCCGGTCGGCGTGCTCGAAAATGTCGTCGGGCTGGTCGACCAGATCCTGATCATGAGCGTCAATCCCGGCTTCGGCGGCCAGGCCTTTTTGCCCGAAACGCTCGAAAAGCTGCGGCAGACGCGGGCGCTGATCGGCGACAGGCAGATCGACATCGCGGTCGACGGCGGCATCGACGAGACGACGGCCGGCGCCGTGGTCCGGGCTGGCGCCAATGTGCTCGTCGCCGGCAATTTCATCTTCAGGGGCAACGATCCGGCAAGCTACGGACCGCGCATCGACGCTTTGCGCCGGGCGGCGGACCTACTTGCCTGATTTATTGAACCTTTGTCTTCAAAAGGCACCACAACCTCATGATTCCGCGCTACTCTCGACCTGAAATGGTCGCCATCTGGTCGCCCGAGACCAAGTTTCGCATCTGGTTCGAGATCGAGGCGCATGCGGCGACGGCCCAGGCAAGGCTCGGCGTCATCCCGGACGAAGCGGCAAAGGTCATCTGGGACAAGGGCAGCGCGGCGACATTCGACATCGGCCGGATCGATGCCATCGAGCGCGAGGTCAAGCACGACGTCATCGCCTTCCTGACGCATTTGTCCGAAATCGTCGGGCCGGAGGCGCGGTTCGTCCATCAGGGCATGACGTCGTCGGACGTTCTCGATACGACGCTCTCGGTGCAACTCGCCCGCGCCTCGGACATCCTGATCGAGGATATCGGCGTTTTGCTCGATGCCCTCAAGCTCCGGGCCTTCGAGCACAAGCGGACGATCACCATCGGGCGCAGCCACGGCATTCATGCCGAGCCGACGACCTTCGGGGTCAAGCTGGCCGAGGCTTATGCCGAATTCGACCGCGCCCGGTCGCGGCTCGCCGCGGCACGCGCCGAGATCGCCATCTGCGCCATTTCCGGCGCCGTCGGCACCTTCGCCAATATCGATCCATCGGTTGAAAGCTATGTCGCGGCGCAGCTGGGCCTCGATGTCGAGCCGGTCTCGACCCAGGTCATTCCGCGCGACCGCCACGCCATGTATTTCGCCACGCTCGGCGTCATTGCCTCTTCAGTCGAGCGGCTGGCCACGGAAGTCAGGCATTTGCAGCGCACTGAGGTGCTGGAGGCCGAGGAATTCTTCTCCAAGGGCCAGAAGGGCTCCTCGGCCATGCCGCACAAGCGCAATCCGGTGCTGTCGGAAAACCTCACCGGCCTCGCCCGCCTTGTCAGGGGCATGGTGACGCCGGCGCTGGAAAACGTCGCGCTCTGGCACGAACGCGACATCTCGCATTCCTCGGTCGAGCGCATGATCGGCCCCGACGCCACCATCACGCTCGATTTCGCCCTGGCCCGGCTGACCAATGTCGTCGAGAACCTCGTCGTCTATCCCGAGACCATGCGAAGGAACATGGACGCGCTCGGCGGGTTGCACAATTCGCAGCGCGTGCTGCTCGCCCTCACCCAGGCCGGCATGAGCCGCGAGGCGAGCTATGCCGCGGTGCAGCGCAATGCCATGCAGGTCTGGCAGATGCAGGGCGATCGTTCCGGCAAGTTCGCCGAACTCCTGAAGGCCGATCCGGACGTCGCCGCCGCGCTCAGTCCCGAGGCGATCGACGCCATGTTCGACGACTTCTATCATCTCAAGCATGTCGACACGATCTTTGCCCGCGTCTTCGGCGCAGCTTGAGCAGAACGCATGAGAATCGCCGCCGTCGATATCCTTGTCCTTCCCGGTCTCGGCAATTCGGGCCCCGAGCACTGGCAGAGCCGCTGGATCGCCGGGATGCCGACGGCAAGACGGGTGGTGGTGCCGTATTTCGACCGACCGGATCGCGCCATGTGGATCGGGGCGCTGATCGAGGCGGCGTCGGCCACGGACAAGCCGGCGGTCGTGGTCGCGCATTCGATCGGCGTCGCCACGGTCGCGCATGCGGCGCCATCGCTGCCCAGGTCCGTGCGCGGCGCCTTTCTCGTCGGCATGTCCGATTGGAACCGCCCGCAACTCCTGCCAGGCGTCAGCCACGATTTCGCGCCAATGCCGCGCGATCCCCTGCCCTTTCCCTCCATGCTGATCGCCAGCCGCAACGATCCCTATTGCGACTTCGACACCGCGGCCGATTTTGCCAATGCCTGGGGATCGGATCTCGTGGATGCCGGCGAGGTTGGCCATATCAATGTCGACTCCGGCCACGGCCCCTGGCCGGAGGGCATGCTGATGTTCGCCCGCTTCCTCAAGCGCCTCGGACCGGCCGATCAGCGCTGAAGGGTGGAAAAGCCGCCGCGACGCGGTTCGGCCTGTCCGGTTTAAAGAATCGCCGCGGCGCACTATGTGTTTGCTGGCCGGGCGCCACTGCGGGCGGATATGGTGGCATGCCGGGACGGCTTCGACGCCGGGCGATCTGAAGGGATTTCGCACGCCATGGGAAAGCGGATCGCCATTGCCGCCATCGGCACGCATGGGGACATCCGCCCTTTCGTGGCGCTGGCACGCGCCCTGATCCACGCCGGCCACGACCCCGTCATCGGGGCACCGAGCGATTTCCAAGGTTTCATCGCGGCCAACGGCGTCGAATTCTTCGATTTCGGCGGCGACATGCAGGCCCTGCTCGGCCAGGGCAATTTCGACGCCGCCATGCAGAAGCATTCGTTGAGCGCGATGTTGAGCGCCGCCTATGACGGGTTCTGGCTGCACTACAATGCCGCAAGAACCTTTCCCGAACTGGCGCGCGGCGCCGATGCGCTGGTTTATCACATGAACACCACGCATGCGCTCGACGTCGCGGGCGCACTCGGCATCCCGGCGATCATGGCGCTGTTCCAGCCGTTGCTGCCGACCCGCGAGCACGCCTATATCGCCGGGATCGGACCGAAACTGCCCGCACCGTTCGATCCGCTGTCCTATCTCGTCCTGGCCGCGCAACAGAGCTTTTACGACCTGCCGCGCTATTTGCTGCGTCCCTCGGTCGGGTATGGGCGCTTTTTTCGCACCGGTTTCGCAAAGGCACTCCGCGCGGGTCCTGTGCCGACGATCCACGCCTATCCCGAAGCGGTGTCCCCGCGACCGAAAGACTGGCCGGACAATGCCCTCGTCACCGGTGCCTGGCGCCTCGATGAACACCCGGAATGGCAAATTCCCGCGGATTTACAGGTGTTTCTGGATGAAGGCGAGGCGCCGGTCTATATCGGTTTCGGTTCGATGTCCTTCGGTTCGGCGCGCAACGAAGCGATCATCCGCGAGGCGCTCGAGTTCTGGTCGGGGCGCGCCGTTCTCGCCAGGGGCTGGGGCGGTCTCGGCGGCGCCGAGGTCCCGCGCAACTGCTTTTTGTTGGACAAGGCGCCCCATGACAAACTATTTCCCCTGATGCGGGCGGTCGTACATCACGGCGGTGCCGGCACGACCTTGGCCGGGCTGACGGCCGGACGGCCGAGTTTCGTGGTGCCGCAGTTTTTCGACCAGCCGTATTGGGGTGAGCGGGTACATGCGCTCGGATGCGGACCCGAACCGGTGTTGCTCAAGCACCTGACGGGCCGGAGACTTGCCGATGGCCTCGAGGCGCTCGTCTGCAATACGGACTATGCCGAAGCGGCGCGACGCCTCGGCGACACGCTCGACGCCGAGGACGGCGCCGGCACGGCTGTGAAAAGGATCGAGGCTCTGGTCGACGCGTCATGACAAGGGTTGAGGACTCCCAACCTTCCGAAGCGGCGGCCCGGCGGGCCGGCGTCAGCCGGTTTTCGCGCCGCCGTTTCATCATGAAGCGGGTCGATGGCATGCCGCGTTCCATTCTCATCGTCACCGACGCCTGGCATCCGCAGATCAACGGCGTCGTCCGGGTTATCGAACGACTGAAGGAAAACCTCGAATCGCGCGGCATCGCCGTCACCGTCATGGCGCCCGATTCGTTCTGGACCGTACCGATGCCCGGCTATAGCGAGATCAGGCTGTCGCTGGTCAACAGGCGCAAGATCCGCCATGCCATCGAGCGGCTAAAGCCGGAATCGATCCACATCGCCACCGAAGGCCCGCTGGGCGGCGCGGTCCGGCGCTATTGCGTCAAGCGCGGCCTGCCGTTCTCGACGGCCTACAACACCCAGTTTCCCGAATACCTTCGGGCCCGCCTGCCGGTGCCGCTCGGCTGGACCTATCCGATCATGAAGCGCTTCCACGCCGCAGCCGAGGTGTGCCTTGTGCCGACCAAGACGGTCGCCGAACGGCTTCAGGTCCGCGGCTTCACCAATACCGCCATCTGGCCGCTTGGCGTCGACCTCGGTCAGTTCCATCCCGACCTGCGCACCGATCTCGGCGTGCCGCGCCCGGTCTTTCTCTATGTCGGGCGCGTTTCGGTGGAAAAGAACATCGAGGACTTCCTCAAGCTCGACCTGCCCGGCACCAAGATCGTCGTCGGTGACGGCCCAATCCGCGCCCGGCTGGCCCGGCAATATCCGAAAGTCATGTTCGTCGGCCACAGGGAGGGAGAGGAACTGGCGACCTATTTCGCCTCGGCCGATGCCTTCGTCTTCCCGAGCCGCACCGACACCTTCGGGCTGGTGCTCATCGAATCGCTGGCTTCGGGCACACCGGTCGCCGCCTATCCGGTCACCGGCCCGCTCGACGTCCTAGCCGATCCGCGCGTCGGAGTGATGGACGAGGACCTGAAGAAAGCTGCTCTGGCCGCGCTCGCGAGCGACCGCTCGCTTTGCCCCGAATATGCCCGCCAGTTTTCCTGGCAGGCGACGACCGAACAGTTCCTGTCGGTCATTCCGCGCATCATCTGGACGCTCAAGCGCCGCGCGGCGGCTTAGCGACCTGGCGCTTCGGCCGGTCCCCGGTGCTTGCGAAACCGCTCGTTTCGAGCCTGCCTTCAGGCGAGGATCAGCCTTTCACATCCTGCATCACTTGTTCCTGGGCGACGGCGAAATACGCGTCGGCCAGCTTGTGGAACTCGGCGAGGGTGATCGGCTGGCCGGCGGCCTCGAGATCGCCGAGCACCTTGCCGGCGATGTCGTCGTCGCCCGGCAGCTCCAGAGCCGCGACGACCACTTCGCGGGCATAGGCGGCCGGATCGGCATGGCCCATGCGCTCGGCGGCCCACAGCCCGATCAGCTTGTTGCGCCGCGCCTCGGCCTTGAAGCACAGCTCTTCCTTGAGCGCCTGACGGGCCTCCTCGGCCTTCTTGCGGTCATCGAACGTGCTCATCTTTTCTCCTTCGGAGACGCGTGCGACCGGCCGGCCAAGGCCGAAGCCGCGCCGGAGATAGAGCCATTCCAATCCCAAATCAATATTTGCGCGCGTAATGGCGCCGATTTCTGCGGTCAACGCCCCGCCGCAGGTGCGCCGGCCCGAGAATCTGCTATGCCAGCGGCACTCGCGAAAGAACTTGCATTGAAGGGTCGAAACGGCGCATGAAGGCGCCCTGCTGGGGACATGAGCATTTCTCAAATCAGAAACGGGCGGATTTGAACCGATGAATCGTCGGCGCAGGATTTACGAAGGCAAGGCGAAAATCCTTTACGAGGGTCCCGAGCCCGGCACGCTTATCCAGCATTTCAAGGACGATGCCACCGCCGGCGACGGCGCCAAGCATGAAGTGCTCGATGGCAAGGGCGTGCTCAACAACCGCATCTCTGAATTCATCTTCACGCGGCTCAACGCCCTCGGCATTCCGACCCATTTCATCCGTCGCCTGAACATGCGCGAGCAATTGATTCGCGAAGTGGAGATCATTCCGCTCGAAGTGGTGGTCCGCAATGTCGCCGCCGGTTCGCTGTGCAAGCGGCTCGGACTCGAATCGGGCACGCCCCTGCCCCGCTCGATCATCGAGTTCTACTACAAGGACGACGCCCTGCACGACCCCATGGTCTCCGAGGAGCACATCACCGCCTTCGGCTGGGCCAATCCGCAGGAACTCGACGACATCATGTCGCTCGCGGTCCGGATCAATGATTTCCTTTCCGGCCTGTTCATGGGCGTCGGCATCCAGCTCGTCGATTTCAAGATCGAGTGCGGCCGGCTTTACGAAGGCGACCTGATGCGCATCGTCCTGGCCGACGAGATTTCTCCCGACTGTTGCCGTCTATGGGACGTGAAGACGCGCAACAAGCTCGACAAAGACCGGTTTCGCGAGGATCTCGGCGGACTTGTCGACGCCTATCGCGAAGTGGCCCAGCGGCTCGGCATTCTGGTCGAGATCGACAACGCGCTGGCCACCGGGCCGCGGCTGGTACAATAGGAAGCTGAACATGCACGCACGCGTCACCGTCACCCTCAAGCCGGGGGTTCTCGATCCGCAGGGCCAGGCCATCGTCGGATCGCTCGCCAGTCTCGGGTTTTCCGGCATCGCCGGGGTGCGTCAGGGCAAGGTCTTCGATGTCGCGCTCGATAAGACCGACCGCGCCCAGGCCGAAGCCGCCGTTAGGGATATGTGCGAAAAGCTGTTGGCCAACACCGTTATCGAGAATTATGCAATTGAACTGCGCACATGATCGGCACGGCCTTTCGGGCGCGGTAAAGAATTCGTAAACACTTCCAGCACAAATTTTCCGCCGGTGCGATTCCATCCGGCCTCAGGTCCTTCAGATGCTTAAAACCTTATCCCTTTCCGTGCTTTTCATCCTCGCCATGGGCCTTATGATCGCCGCCTATGCGTCGCTGCCGGTCTAGCGGCAGCGCGCGAGTGGGAACCGGTTTTCCGAAAAAGCGATGCGGCCACAATGAGATAGAGCGGCGAAGCGGCTCAACCTGAGCGTGCGCTCGTATTAGGCGCCCTGCCCCGCGCCCTTGCCTTCGTTCGTCGCCGAACCCTCTGTCGGGCGCGCCTGCAAGTCGCCGAAGTCGAAAAGGCGCGGATCGAGCAGATGGCCGGGGCGGACATTGCCCAGGGCGCGGATCATCACGTCCTTGCGGCCGGGCATGCGGCGTTCGATATCCTCGAGCATCTGCTTCATCGCCACGCGTTCGAGCCCGTCCTGGGAGCCGCACAGGTTGCACGGGATAATCGGGAAGCGCATGGCCTCGGCGAATTTCATGAGATCGTTCTCGGCGCAATAGATCAGCGGCCGCAGGACTTCGACATCGCCCTCGTCGTTCAACAGCTTGCCCGGCATGGCGGCGAGCTTGCCGCCATGGATGAGGTTCATGAAGAAGGTTTCGAGACTGTCTTCACGGTGATGCCCGAGCACCAGGGCCGAACACCCCTCCTCCCGCGCGATGCGATAGAGATGCCCGCGCCGCAAACGCGAGCACAGCGAGCAATAGGTCGCGCCTTCCGGCAGTTTGTCGGTAACGATCGAATAGGTATCGCGGTAGTCGATGCGGTGCGCGACGTCGATGGCAGAAAGATAGTCCGGCAGCACCTGTTTGGGGAAGCCGGGCTGGCCCTGGTCGAGATTGACCGCCAGCAGATCGACCGGCAGCAGGCCCCGCCATTTGAGATCGAGCAGCACGGCCAGGAGGCCGAAGGAATCCTTGCCGCCCGAAAGCGCCACGAGCCAGCGGGCGCCGGGACAGACCATGCCGAAGGTTTCGATGGCTTGGCGGGCGTTGCGGATCAGCCGTTTTCTCAGCTTGTTGAAGCCGACCGTCTTCGGCGCTTCGGCAAACAACGGATGGGCACTGTCCGTCTCGGAAGGGTCATCGACATCGGCAAGGGCAGTCATTGCGGCTCCGGCATGCTGGAGACGCGGTGATAGCGCGGAACGGCGCCGGGCACAAAGTCCATAAAAAAGAAGGGCGGCGGGCCGAGTGGGAGGGAGGAGTGTCTCCGGCCTGCCGCCCCGAAGGACGTGTCGTGTCGTGCCGTGTCGATGCGGGGCGGAGCCAGGAGAGCGAAACCCGATCCCCGCAGAGCGGGTTGTTTATCGCCGCCTCGGCTTGCCACGACGTCAAATGCGACTCGCCTATTAATCTCAATATTAGATTTAATGCAAGGTCGGTTTGGACCGGTTTTGTCGGAACCGGGCGTTTCTCCCGGCGTCAAACGCCGGCTCACTTGGCGGTGTGCGCGCTTGCGGGCACCATGGTGTGTCGATTAGATGACGTTGTCGTCTGTCTTGAATCCTTCCAGGGAGACCTGCCGCCGTGTTTCGTTCGTTTTTCCCCGAACCGCGCATCTTTTTCCCCGCCGCCGTATTGTGGCTCGCGATTGCCCTGCTCGGCTGGTTCACAATTGGCGACGGCCTCCGCGCCGTCATCAGCATCGATCGGTTCACAAGTCCGGCCATCTGCAACCCCGATCAGGCTGCCGAGATCAAGGCGGCGCAAGCCGCGTCGGAAGAGGGAAGCACTGGAGACGGTGCGACGCTGGCGACACCAGAATCGGGGGCGACTGCAACGCCCAACACCACAAACCTCCCCGACTGCCTGGTCGAGGACGCTAACTTCCTGAATGGGGCCAAGATCTGGCAATACGAATACATCATCCTGAGCGCTATTATTTTCTGCGTATTCTGGTATTTTTACAAACGCAACGAATGGTACATGTGGTCTGTGGTTGGTTCTGCCGGAATACTTCTGGTTATCTACTTCAACGTGCAGGTCGATGCTTTCATCAATGACTGGTCCGGCACCTTCTTCAACATGGTGCAGATGGCACTGTCGCAACCCGGTTCCGTTGATCCGGGAGAATACTATACTCAGGTAATCCTCATTTTTGCGGTCTTGCTGCCAAACATCCTCGTTCTTGTGCTACTAGCCTTCTATACATCGCATTACGTATTTCGCTGGCGCAAGGCGATGAACAATTACTACATGACCTACTGGCAGACCATTCGTACAACGGAAGGCGCGGCGCAGCGGGTGCAGGAAGACACAATGCGCTTTGCGTCGATCGTCGAGGATCTCGGCACCAGTTTCTTCAGTTCCCTGATCACCCTGGCGGTGTTCCTGCCCATCCTGTGGGCGCTGTCGGTCAACATCACGCATCTGCCGCTGCTGGAGCAGGTGCCGGGCAGCCTTGTCTGGGTCGCCCTGCTCGCTGCGGCGCTCGGGACGGTGCTTCTGGCTGGAGTCGGGGTCAAGTTGCCCGGACTGAACTTTCAGAACCAGTTGGTGGAAGCGGCCTATCGCAAGGAGCTGGTCTATGGCGAGGACGACGCGGCGCGGGCTGAACCGCTGACCGCCCGAGAGCTCTTCGCAAAGGTGCAGAAGAACTATTTCCGGCTCTATTTTCACTACACCTATTTCAACCTGGCCCGGTACGGCTACCTGTCGGTCGCCGGCTACATCCCGCTACTCGCGTTGTCGCCCTCGATCCTTGCCGGCGCCCTGACGCTCGGTCTTTACCAGCAGGTGCAATTGGCTTTCGGCCAGGTGTCGACTTCGTTCCAGTTCTTTGCCCGGGCGTGGTCGACCATCGTCGAACTCCTTTCGGTTCACAAGCGTCTGGTGCATTTCGAAAGATCGATCCCTGCGGGCGCACCTCCGGCCCATGTCGAGATGACGGTCGGCGTCGTGTGATCTCCGGCGCAACGAAAAAGGCCGCCCCGAGAGGCGGCCTTTTCATATTCGGTTTGATAGCTGATTAGCGCGAATAGAATTCGATGACGAGGCTCGGTTCCATCTGAACCGGATAGGGCACGTCGCCGAGATTGGGCGTGCGCTGGTAGGTGGCGACCATCTTGTTGTGATCGACCTCGATATAGTCCGGCACGTCGCGTTCGGCGAGATGGACGGACTCAAGCACCAGGGCCATCTGCTTGGAGCGTTCCTTGACCTCGATGACATCGCCCGGCTTGCACGAATAGGAGGCGATATTGACCTTGTTGCCATTGACGGTGACATGGCCGTGATTGACGAACTGGCGGGCCGCAAAGACCGTCGGCACGAACTTGGCGCGGTAGACGATGGCATCGAGACGGCTTTCCAAAAGGCCGACCAGCAATTCGCCGGTGTCGCCGCGCTGGCGCGAGGCCTCGACATAGTAGCGATGGAAGGCCTTTTCCGAGATCGAGCCGTAATAGCCCTTGAGCTTCTGCTTGGCCCGCAATTGCAGGCCGAAGTCGGAGAGCTTGCCCTTGCGGCGCTGGCCGTGCTGGCCCGGTCCATAGGCGCGGATGTTGAGCGGGCTCTTGGGCCGGCCCCAGATGTTTTCGCCGAGACGGCGGTCGATTTTGTGCTTGACGCTATGGCGCTTCGACATCGCGTGTCCTTTCAAGAGACGCTCGGGACAGCGCGCGCCTAAACAAAAGGCCCGATCCGCGTGTCCCACCACAAATTTCGCGGCATTGCCCGCGCCCACCGGCGGACCGGCGGCGCGCACCGCGAAGGTGAAGGATCCGCGCCCTCCTCTGTTTCCTCTCGCGAGAAAACCGACAGACTCCCCCTTGAGGAAATCCCGGGTGCGCCTGATGGCCCGCAAGGGCCGTCAGGTTGAGCGGGTTCTATGGCGCAGGCAGGACGGTGTCAAGCATAAGCCACAATCTGCACGGAGCAATACTTTACTCGGAGTGTCCAAAAATGCCGCAACGCCGCGTCGCCAGACCAAGCCAGTTCGCCCGCGTCTTGGCGGCGCTGGCATTCGGCCTGGCGCTGTTGGCGCTATCGGCGAACGTCGCTGGCGTTGCCGCAGCGGCACCGAGCCAGGCCGCGTCCGTCATTCAGGCCCTCGATCACACGCATTGTCCCAAGGATATGGGGCAGACCGCAAAGCCTTGTGCCGCGTGCTGCAGCTCGGCCTGCCTCGCCTTCGTCGCGACCGACGCAACGCCGTTGCCGGTCGACGGAGCGCCCGTCGCCGGCTACTGGCGCATAGGCATGTCGTTCACCTCCTACCTTGTCGATCCTCCGGAAGAGCCGCCGAAGCCTTTTGCCTGAGTCTGTTTCGCAGCTCAATTTCCGGAGAAAAGAATGACGATCACCCGACTTGCCGCCCTTGGCGGCTGCCTTGCGGTTCTGGCCCTTGCCGCCGCGCCGGCCCTTGCCGAAGACCTGCCGGACATTTGCGGTTCCGTGCCGGAGATGGACCATCCAATGATGTCGCAAGTGCCGATTTCGTCCGACGAAGCGCATGCAGCGCTGATGCAGTCGATGACGAGCATGAGCGGCATGGGCGTCGGCATGATGGCCGAGGACATCGACGACGCCTTCATCTGCGGCATGATTCCGCATCACCAGGGGGCTATCGACATGGCCAAGGCTGTCCTGGACTATGGCGACGATCCCTGGGTCAAGCAGTTGGCCCAGACGATCATCGACGCCCAGACCGCCGAGATCGCGGCGATGCGCGACTGGCTCGCCAGGCAATAGAAACCCGCGCGGGGCGGACCTAGGACCGCCCCGCGCGCCGAAACCGTTGTCCCGCGCCTCAGACGAGGCCCGGATTGAGCCCGAGATAGACCGAAAAGATCACAAGGGTCACCACCGTCGACACGGCGAGGACGTTGGTGACATAGGCCTTGTCGCCGGCGCTGGCCGTCTGCATGAAGACCGGGATGATGAAGGATGGCGGCAGGATCATCAGCGAGAAGAACGCCACCTGGAACGGCTGGCCGAGCCCGAACACGCCGGCAATGACGAAATGATTGAGGATGAGCGCCGCCGGCACGATGATCGCGTAGCGCAGGCCGACCACGAACAGCACTTCGCGAAGGCCCTCGCGGCGGATGGACGTGCCATAGCCGACGATGATGAGGATGATCGGTACCGCCATGGCGATCAAAAGCGTCATCACCTGATAGACGCTGGACACGACCGGCGCGGTCTTGATGGTCTCCGACAGGCCGAGGGCATTGAGCACGATGCCGCCGACCAGGCCGATGATCACCGGCGAGGTGACGAACAGCTTTAAAATGGTCGAGGGCCGGCTGGCGCCGTCGCGCAGAACCATCAGCAGCGGCACATAGACGAACCAGATGAAGAACTCGTGGCTGAGGTCGACGATGGCGATATAGCCCATATTGCCGAAGCCATAGGCGGCACCGAACAGCGACACGCCGAGCATGCCGTATTCGAAGCCGGTCAGCATGAACGGGAAATAGGGCCGGTTCGGCGCCAGTCGCCTGCCGAGCCAGCGCCCGAGCACCAGCAGCGCAAGGCAGATCGCGGCGACGAGCACGAAGACGCCGGCATAGGCCGGCTGGAAGTCGAGGTCGAGAAAAACGGTGAACAGGACGCTGGGCAGGACCAGCGTCACGACGAGTGTCTTCAAATCCTCGACGGTCGCGGCCGTGATGACGGAAAAGACCCGCAAGCCGACGCCGATGGCGATGAGCAGGAGAATGGGCAGGGCCTGGGTGAGAACGGACATGAAAACCGCCTTGTTTGGCTCGTCCTGGAACGGCGCGGGTTCAAGTGGAACCGCTTGGTCGCTCCGTCATTGTGATCGCATCGTCTTCTCGCCTCCAATCGTGCCACTGGCACGATTGGCCAAAGGACGGTTCGAAGTGCGCAAAACCGGGCCCCACTTGTGCGCACGATGCTCTTGCGCCTAGACGCCGCGCCTGTCGATGCGGCGCTGTTTCCGCATGGACGGGAAGATGGCCGACCACAGGCCCGCCACCATCATGGTTCCGGCGCCGCCGATAGCGACGGCGAAGACCGTGCCCCATCTGGCGGCGACGAGCCCGGCGCGGAACTCGCCGAGTTCGTTGGAGGCGCCGATGAACACGGCGTTGACGGCCGAGACGCGGCCGCGCACCTGGTCCGGCGTCCACAACTGAATGAGGGTTTCGCGCAGGACGACGCTGACCATGTCGAACGCTCCCATGAGCAGAAGCGCCCCGATCGAAAGCCAGACCGCGGTCGAGACGCCGAAGACGACGGTGAACAGGCCGAACAGCGCCACGCAGACCAGAAGGATGTGTCCGGCATGATCGCGCACCGGAAAGCGCTGCAGGTACAGCGCCATGGCGATGCCGCCGATCCCCGGCGCGGCGCGCAAGAGGCCAAGTCCGAGCGGGCCGACCTCGAGAATGTCGCGGGCATAGACCGGCAGCAGCGCTACGGCGCCGCCGAGCAGCACGGCGAACATGTCGAGCGAGATGGCGCCGAGCACGATCTTTTCGCGCCAGATGTAACGGAAGCCGGCCAGGAGCGTTTCGAGCGTCTTGGTCTCGCCGCGCCGCGCCTGCGGGGGCTTCGGGATCGACAGGATCAGGAAGCCGGCAATGCTCATCAAGACGGCCGCCGTGCCGTAGGCGGCGCCCGGGGCGATGCCGTAGAGCAACCCGCCGATGGCCGGGCCGACGATATTGGCCGATTGCCAGGCGGTGGCGTTGAGCGTCAGGGCGTTGCCGAGTGCCTCGGGTGGCACCAGATTGGGGGCGAGCGAGGACGCCGCCGGCGCGATGAAGGCGCGGGCGGTGCCGATCATGACCAGCGCCACATAGATCGGCCAAATCTCCATGATGTGACCAAAGGCGGTGAGCAGGAGAATTCCGGCGCAGATCACCTCGACGCCAAGGCAGACCGCCATGATCAGCCGGCGCGGAAAGGTGTCGGCGGCCAGACCGGTGACCAGGACCAGCACAAGCGCCGGCAGGAACTGGGCCAGACCGACATAGCCCAGAAACAGGGGATTGCGGGTGATGTCGTAGATCTGCCAGCCCACGGCCACCGAAATGATGTTGGCGGCAAAGGGCGCCGCGGCGCTGGCGAACCAGAACAGCCGATAGCTCCTGTAGTGAAGGGCCTTGTCGGACAGGGGCGTCCGGCCGGTTTCGGCGGTCATCTGGCTGGTCTGCGGCGGGTGCGGGGACAAACCTGTGCCACGGCGGCCGCCGGGCGTCAAAACCTATTCGTCCGACGCCTTGCCCCTGCCGCGCCGCGGCAGCCCCCTGCCCGGCTTGTCATAAAGGTGCCGGCGGTCGAGCGCGGCGAGGATGCCGCGCAATGTGCGGACCTCCTGGTCGGAAAAGCCGGCCTTGCCGAGCATGGTCCTGAGATTGATGATGAAGGTCGGGCGCTTTTCCGGCGTCTTGAAGAATCCCGAGCGGTCGAGCGCCTCCTCGAGCTGCAGGTACATGCCCATCAATTCGTCCTTGCTGGCAAGGCTTGCTTCCGTGCTCGAAAAGGGCAGCGCCGCCTGGGTCGTCTCGCGCCGCCATTCATAAGCGGTCACGAGCACCGCCTGGGCGATGTTGAGCGAGGCGAAGGCCGGATCGACCGGCAAGGTGACGATGGCGTCGCACAACGCCACTTCCTCGTTGTAGAGGCCCCATTTCTCGCGCCCGAACACCATCCCGGCCCGCTGCGCGGACCCGATATGGCGGGCGAGGCGCCGCGCCGCCTCGTCGGGGCCGATCACCTCATGCGCCAGTTCGCGGCGGCGCGCTGTCGTCGCATAGACCAGCGACAGGTCGGCGATCGCCTCGGCCAGCGTGTCGAACACCCTGATGCGATCGACGACGTGGTCGGCGCGCGAGGCGGCGGCGCGGGCCTTGTCGTTGGGCCAGCCGTCGCGCGGCGCGACGAGCCGCAGGTCCCACAGGCCGAAATTGGCCATGGCGCGGGCGGCGGTGCCGATATTCTCGCCCAGTTGCGGTTCGCACAGGATGATTGCCGGCGCCGGATCGAAATTCATGGGCTGGGTGCGGTCGGTGCCGGCCATCAGGATGCCGGCCCGTTTTTCGCCCGCCATTCGTGTTCGAGAATGGCGTAATAATATTCCTCGTCCCAGCCGCCCTTGAACAGCGCGTGCTCGCGGAAATGCGCCTCGCGGCGCATGCCGAGCTTTTCCATCAGCTTGTAGGACGCCGGGTTGCGCGCGTCGCAACGCCCGAAAATGCGGTGCAAGGCGTAGTGTTCGAACCCGAGATCGATCAACGCCCCGACCGCCTCGAAACCATAGCCCTGGCGCTGGACGTCCGGATGGAGCGAGAAACCGATCTCCCCCTGCCGCGCCTCGAGATCGCGAAAGCCGAGAAAGACGTCGCCAATCAACCGGCCGCTCGATTTCAGCACGACACCGAGTTCGAGATGTCGGCCCTCCTCACCGTCGAGCGTCATCCAGTCGGCGAGCTTTTCGGCGACCTTGTCGCGGTCCATGGGCTCCCAGAACTGGTATTGCGCCACCTCCGGCAAGCTCAGGAACGCATGAAGCGCCTCGAAATCATCCAGCAGCAAACGGCGCAGGATCAGGCGGTCGGTGACGATGGGATACAAGGCGGACATGGTTCAATTCGCGGTGGGATGCGGGCGCGCCCTGTGATGGACAATCCTTCGGCGCGGTTCAAGCACAAATGAATTGCCGCCCCGCCGCGACCATGCCAGTTTCCGCCGACCAAGCGGAGGACGACATCATGCAGGCGAGCGGACACTGCCAATGCGGCGCGGTCAGCTTCACGGTTTCCGAAGAACCCGTGCGCATGGCGCAATGCCATTGCGAGGACTGCCGGCGCACCACCGGCACCGGACACAACGCCCAGGCCTTTTTCAACCGAAGCGCCGTGACCATTTCGGGCGAGACCAAGAGCTACCAGAATTTCGCCGATAGCGGCAGCCGCCGCACGCGACACTTCTGTCCGGTCTGCGGCTCGCGGCTGTTCTCCGAAAATGCCAAGGCGCCCGACATGCTCGGCATTTCGGTCGGCGCCTTCGACACTTCCGACTGGTTCCGGCCCGCCATGACGGTCTGGTTCTCCAAAAAGCCGGCCTGGTTCCCGGTCGATCCGTCCGTGCCGACCAAGGACTGAGCCATGGCGACCGATCTCGCCGTCGTCGAACTGGCCGACCGCATTCGCGCCGCGCTCGCCGACAGGCCCGGCATTGTCGAAAAGAAGATGTTCGGCGCCATGGCCTTCATGATCGACGGCAACATGCTGGTGGCGCCGATGAAGGGCGGCAATCTCCTGGTCCGCGTCGGCAAGCACGCCCATGACGCCGCCCTCGCCCGCCCCGGCGCGCAGCCCATGACCATGGGCGACAGGACCATGTCCGGTTTCGTCGAGGTCGGGGGCGACGTGCTCGAGGATGATGCGGCACTCGAAGAATGGATCGCCCGCGCCGACGCCTTCGTCGCGACCCTGCCGCCAAAGTAGAGCGTAGTACTCCTCTACCACCCCCTTGTCATTGCTGCATGACATAATCGCCGCTTGGCTTGTCAAGGGAGGGTGAGATGAGCGCAAAGAAAATCCTGATGATCTGCGGCGATTTCGGCGAAGACTACGAAACCATGGTGCCGTTCCAGGCACTGTTGGCGATCGGACACAGTGTTCATGCCGTCTGCCCGGACAAGAAGGCCGGCGACACCATCGCCACCTCGATCCACGATTTCGAGGGCGACCAGACCTATTCTGAAAAACGCGGCCACAATTTTGCTCTCAACGCGACATTCGCCGAGGTCAGGCCCGAAAGCTACGATGCCCTTTGCATCCCCGGCGGTCGTGCCCCGGAATATCTGAGGCTCAACCCGGCGGTGATCGCGGCCGTGAGGCACTTCTTTGACACCAACAAGCCGGTCGCTGCCATCTGCCATGGCGCCCAGATTCTCGCCGCCGCCGGCGTTTTGTCCGGGCGCACCTGTTCGGCCTATCCGGCTTGCGGCCCCGAGGTGACGCTGGCCGGCGGGCACTATGCCGAAATCCCGGTCACCGAGGCGGTGACCGACGGCAATCTCGTCTCGGCCCCGGCCTGGCCGGCCCATCCGGCCTGGATCGCCCAGTTTCTTGCCGTTCTCGGAACAAGGATCACGCACGCGTGATCGCTGCGACCATCGATCGGTCTGGACAAGCGTGGGCCGCCAAGCCCACGCTTGCCGTTCGCGCATCTGGATCTGGGAGGGATTGAGCATGTGCAGGCTGTTCATCGGCGCCGATCCTGACCAGTGGGACGCGAGCACGCGCTCACTTCGGCTCGACGGCTATGTCACCTCGGTCAGGCTCGAAAGGTTCTTCTGGGCCGTGCTTGAGGACATTGGTGCCCGCGACGGATTGAGTCTCGGCCAACTCCTTGCCAGGCTCTATGCCGAATCCCTCGAGGAAGGCCGCGACATCGACAATTTCGCCTCGTTCCTCAGGGTGTGTTGCGGACGTTATCTCGACCTGCAACTGACCGGTGACATCCCCACCGATGGCGGCGCGCCGATCAGCGGTCTCGACGCCGAGGGAATTCTCGCTCGCGAACGGGCGCGGCGCGACGGACGCGCTAGCGTCGTGCCGGAGAGCGGCGGCGCCTCACCCGTCGCAAACTGACTTCCGGAACTCGAATTCGGTCGACTTCGCCGAAGCCTTTGCGCTTCTCGTGCTTGGTGCTATAGGGGCGCGACATTTTCACCCGGCACGAGGCGGAGCACCATTTCATGAGCAAGATCAAAGTCGCGAATCCGGTCGTCGAACTCGACGGCGACGAGATGACACGGATCATCTGGCAGGCGATCAAGGACAAGCTGATCACCCCCTTTCTCGACATCGATCTGCATTACTACGATTTGAGCGTCGAGAATCGCGACTTGACCGACGACCAGGTGACCGTCGATTCCGCCCATGCCATCGCCAAATACGGCGTCGGGGTCAAATGCGCCACCATCACCCCGGACGAGGCCCGCGTCGAGGAATTCGGCCTCAAGAAGATGTGGAAGTCGCCCAACGGTACCATCCGCAACATTTTGGGCGGCGTCATCTTCCGCGAGCCGATCATCTGCCGCAACGTGCCGCGCCTCGTCCCCGGCTGGACCCAGCCGATCATCGTCGGCCGCCACGCTTTCGGCGACCAATACAAGGCCACCGATTTCCGCTTTCCGGGCGCCGGCACGCTGACCATCAAGTTCACCGGCGAGGATGGACAGGTCATCGAGCACGAGGTCTACAAGGCACCGGGCCCCGGCGTCGCCATGGCCATGTACAATCTCGACGAGTCGATCCGCGATTTCGCCCGCGCCTCGCTCAACTACGCCTTGCAGCGCGGCGTGCCCTGCTACATGTCGACCAAGAACACTATCCTCAAGGCCTATGACGGCCGCTTCAAGGACATCTTCCAGGAGGTCTACGAAGCCGAGTTCGAGGCCGGGTACAAGGCCAAGAAGATCTGGTACGAGCATCGCCTCATCGACGACATGGTCGCCGCCTCGCTCAAATGGTCGGGCGGCTATGTCTGGGCCTGCAAGAATTATGACGGAGACGTGCAGTCCGACACCGTGGCGCAGGGCTTCGGCTCGCTCGGCCTGATGACCTCGGTGCTAATGACGCCAGACGGCAGGACCGTCGAGGCGGAAGCGGCGCACGGCACCGTCACCCGCCACTACCGCCAGCACCAGCAGGGCAAGGCGACTTCGACCAATTCGACCGCCTCGATCTTTGCCTGGACGCGTGGCCTCGCCCACCGGGCCAAGCTTGACGACAATGCCGAACTGAACCGCTTTGCCGAAACGCTGGAAAAAACCGTGATTGCCACCATCGAGGCCGGCCAGATGACCAAGGACCTGGCGCTTCTGGTTGGTCCCGACCAGGAATGGCTGTCGACGATCGGTTTTCTCGATGCCATCGCCGCCAATCTCGACACGGCCATGGCCTGAACCCGGCCTTCCACCGGCGAATGCACAAGGCGCCCGCGGCCGCCTTTTCTTTCACTCGGCGCATTCCTGACCGCAACGCGACGCTTTGTCTGCTGTGTTCGGCACCTTGGCACTGGACGCGGCATGCCACTTTTCGCTATGGCGGATATGGACGCGATTTTCCTTTCATTTCCGGCGGCGGTGCACATGGCTCACACGGAAACGGCTCCGCCCGTGTCGAAAACCTTCGACCTGCCGGAATTCGACCACGTGGACTGCTCCAGCGGACTTCGTGCCGTCGTCAGTCCGGGCAGCGGACAATCGGTGCGCCTCGAGGCCGGGAACCGGCAATTGCTCGAGCGGATCAAGGTGGAGGTCGTCGCGCGCACCTTGCGCGCCAGGCATGGCGGCAACCCGCTGGGCGCGTTTATTGCCGGTTCGGTTTTCAACCTCGCCCGCGAGGCCACGCTTTTTGTGACATTGCCGGTGCTGAGCGGTGTCACGGCGGCAACCGGCGCCAATGTCACGATCGATGTCGCACTCGGCGAGACGTTCGCCGCCGTCGTCTCGACCGGCGCCGTGCTGACCGTCGCCGCCACCAAGGCCGACGATGTCAACCTCGTCGCGACCACAAGCGGCATCATCGAAATCGGCGGTGCCTGCGACAGGCTGGACATCAGGTGTTCGAGCGGCGGCCGCATTTCCGCCGTCGAGCTTGCCGCCACGGAGATGAAGATCGAGGCCGCGGGCGGCGCCGTCGTCGAGGCGACGGCCCTCGAACGGGTTTCCGGCCATGTGCGCAACGGCGCCAATGTCACGCTGAACGGGCGGCCCGGAATCGTCGAGGTCGGCAGGAGCAGCGGCGGAACCCTGACCATTTGCTAGCTCATGGTGTGAGGTGGGCGTATTTCAAGGGCATGCGGCGCGTCGTATTGACCGTTTCGTGCTCTTGCGTCGATGAGGTTGGCTGCCGATTTGCAGGCCGATACCGAAACCGATGGGGCTCATCATGCGCAAATCCGTACTTGCCGCGAGCGCGGCGCTTTCCCTCCTGGCGGCGACCGGCGCCCTGGCCGAATCCCGCAGCTACGACCTCGACAG
This sequence comes from Alphaproteobacteria bacterium, assembly GCA_018818925.1. GTDB lineage: Bacteria > Pseudomonadota > Alphaproteobacteria > Rhizobiales > Devosiaceae > JAHJQZ01. The sequence continues at coordinate 107,179 of JAHJQZ010000159.1, read as the reverse complement.
CTTCGACAAGGTCGCCATAGCCACTGGGCTCACCGCCGTCATCACCCGGGGCGAATCGCAGTCGCTGCGCATCGAGACCAAGCGCAATGGCGTGCTCGACCAGATCGATCTCGACGTGCGCAACGGCGAATTGCGGGCCAGGCGCCATACCAACCTGCTCGACATCATCTTCTCCGGCGGCTTGCTGAACATGATGCATTTCGACAACGACGCGACGCTCTACATCACCCTGCCGAACCTTTCGGGCGTGTCGGCCTCCTCGGGCGCTTCGGTCGAGGCCGATCTGATTGAGGGCGAAGCGGCCACGCTCGACGCTTCGTCGGGCGCCCGCATCGACATCGCCAAGGTCGAAGTCGGAACCCTGTCGCTCGCCGCCAGCAGCGGCGCCGGCATCGAACTGGCCGGCACCTGCGACACGGCCGCGATCGAGGTGTCGAGCGGCGCCAGCATTCGCGCTGGCGAGCTGTCGTGCAAGGATGTCGATGTCGATGGATCGAGCGGCGCCTCGGCTTCGTTCCAGGCCGAGGGCCGCGTCACCGGTTCATTGAGCTCGGGCGCCAGCGTCCGGCTCGGCGGCACCCCGGAATCGGTCAATGTCGAATCCTCGAGCGGCGGCAGCCTGCGCATGCAATAGACGCGAGGCTTTCTCGGCATTCAGAGGGCGGCCGGCGCGCCGCCCTTTTCACGTTTGTCGCGGGTCCGTCGATTTGTTGCCGCACTTGCCGGCGAACGCTCGCATGCTCTTTTTTGGGAAGACCATGCGCCTGTTCGTCCGTCTGCTCGCCGCCTTTGGGTTTTTTGTCGTCGCGGTGCTGCTGTTCAACGCCAGTTGGTTCGCCGCGCCCAATCCGGAGGCGAAACTGCGCCTGATCGCCCATCGCGGCGTCCACCAGACCTTTTCGCGCGAAAACCTCACCAACGACACCTGCACGGCGGAACGCATCCATCCGCCGCGCCACGATTTTCTCGAAAACACCGTCGCTTCGGCACAGGCCGCCTTCGATAGCGGCGCCGACATCGTCGAATTCGACATCGCGCCGACGCGCGACGGACGAGTGGCGATATTCCACGACTGGACCATCGACTGCCGCACTGAAGGCACGGGCGCCACGCGCGATTTCAGCCTCGCCGAATTGCAGGCGCTCGACATCGGCTATGGCTACACGGCGGACGGCGGCATTACCTTCCCCTTCCGAGGCCGGAATATCGGCCCGATGCCGGAATTGGCCGACATGCTCGACGGCGCGAAAGGCGGACGGTTTCTGGTCAATTTCAAGAGTAATGACCCGGGGGAAGCCGACATGCTCGCGGCCCGCCTCGCCGAACGGCCGGACTGGCGCGTCCGCATCTGGTCGGCCTATGGCGGCCAGCCGCCTTCAGACCATATCAACGCCCTCGTCCCCGGCCTGCAGGCCTATGGCGCTCCGGCGGCAAAGACCTGCCTGATCGATTACCTGCTCTATGGCTGGACCGGCTACGTGCCCCCGGCCTGTCGCGATACCAAAATCATCGTGCCGGCCAATTACGCTCCCCTGCTCTGGGGCTGGCCCCATCGCTTCGGCGAACGCATGCGCGCCGTTGGCAGCGAAATCATCCTGCTCGGCCCCATGGCGCTTTCGGACGCCGGTACCGCCGGCATTGACAGCATCGAGGAACTGAATCTGATCCCGGCGCATTTCGACGGCTATGTGTGGACAAACCGCATCGAGGTCATCGGCCCGGCGCTCGGTCGCGGCATGGCGCCCGCCGGCATCGACGGTTGACACCGGCCTGTCGGAACGGGCGCGACAGCTCGGTCACCACGCGCCCTTTCCCGCGCGTTTCGCCCCCCGGCTAGTCGGATGCGCCGCGCGCCGGTGCTGGCTCCACTTCATGCCACAGCGGCTAACCCCGGAGCCGCAATCGCGATTGCGGTCCCGCGGCGGGGCGCCATCGGGCGTGATTTGTGTCGACGTTGCGGGGAGAAGGGATTATCGTTAACGCCGCTCCCTCCGTTTCGGTCTCGTTTCAATGCCTGTCGGCGTTTATTTTGGGCTCGCCGCCTATAGCGTCTACGCCTATGGCGATGCCCTGATTAAAAGTCTCGGCGCCGGCGTCAACCCGTTCCTGATCGCCTTTTGGACGGCGCTGTTTTCGATGCTGCCGGTGGTTCTCACGCGGCCGAAATCCGAGCGCCTGCGCGACATGTTCCGGTCCGAAGCACCCAAGCGCCTTCACCTCCGCGGCATCTTGAGTTTCGTCGCGGTTTTGTGCGTGGTCTATTCATTCACCCACATCCCGCTCGCCGAAGCCTATGCGCTCCTGTTCATGACGCCGGTGTTCTCGACCGTGCTGTCGGTGATCGTGCTCAAGGAAAAAATGACGCCGGGACGCTGGGCCGGGCTGGCGCTCGGCTTCGCCGCGGTTGTGCTGGTGGTTCGGCCGGGCTTTCGCGAGTTGCAGCTCGGACACATCACCGCCTTGTCGGCGACAGTGCTGGCCGCGATCGTCTCGATCATCCTCAGACAGGTGTCGCAGACCGAAAAGCGCATCACCATCATCGGCTACTCGGTGAGCTATGCGCTGGTTCTCAATGCCGTCGCCATGGCCGGCCTCGGCCTGCAATTCGCTCCGACACCGATGCAGATGCTGACGCTCGCCGCCGTCGGCACCATTGGCGGCTTCGGCAATGTGCTGATCATCCAGGCGGCAAAGAATGCGCCGATGGCCTGGGTGGCGCCGACCCAGTACATCCAGATCGTCTGGGCGGTGACTTTGGGGGCGCTGGTCTTTGCCGAAATTCCGGGACCGTTCACCCTTGTGGGGCTGCTGATCATGGCCCTTTCCGGCTATCTGTGCTTCCCCTCGGGCGGCAATCGCAGCCCGGTCGGCGGCTTCGCCTTCCTGTCGGCGCCGCGCCGGTTCTGGCGGCGCAACAGCACCGCTTCGGTCGCTGGCGCCGAGGCCGACGCACCCGGCGAAAAGGCCGCGGACGCTTCGGAGGTCCGGCGTCAGGCCGACTGAAGCGCGGCGCGAATGGCGGCGATCGCCTCGATCGCCTTGGTGCCGTCCGGCCCGCCGGCCTGGGCCATGTCGGGCCGCCCGCCGCCGCCCTTGCCGCCAAGCAGTTCGGAACCGACACGCACCAGATCGACAGCCGAGTATCTTGCAATCAGGTCGTCTGTGACCCCGACAGCGATGGCGGCCTTGTTGTCCTCGGTCACGCCGATCATGGCGACGACGCCGGAGCCGATCTGCTTTTTGGCACTGTCGATCATGCCGCGCAGGTCCTTGGGCGCCAGGCCTTCGACGACGCGACCGACAAAGGCGATGCCGCCGACCGTCTCGGGGCCTTCCGGCGCGCTGGAACCGCCGCCGCCAAGCGCCAGTTTCTGGCGGGCCTCGGAGAGCTGGCGTTCGAGCTGGCGGCGTTCTTCGAGCAGCGCTTCGATGCGCGGCAGCGCATCCTTGGGTGCCACCTTGAGAACGCCGGCTATCGCCTTCAACTCGGCTTCCTGTTCGGCGAAGTGGCGCCGCGCGCCTTCGGCCGTCAGGGCTTCGATGCGGCGAACGCCGGCGGCGACCGAAGTTTCCTGCACGACGCTGACGACGCCGATCTCGCCGGTACGCCGGACATGGGTGCCGCCGCACAACTCCATCGAATAGGTCTTGCCGGCCTTGTCGCCCTCGCGGGCCGTGCCCATGGTCACGACGCGCACCTCGTCGCCGTATTTTTCGCCGAACAGCGCCATGGCGCCGGCGGCCCGGGCGTCGTCCACCGCCATCAGCCGCGTCTCGACCGGCGCGTCCTGCAGGACGATGGCGTTGGCGAGGCGTTCGACCTCGGCGATCTCTGCGTTCGACATGGACTTTGTGTGCGAGAAATCGAAGCGCAACCGGTCCGGCGAAACCAGCGAGCCTTTTTGCGCCACATGGGTGCCGAGCACCTGCCTCAGCGCCTCGTGCAACAGATGGGTCGCCGAATGGTTGGCGCGAATGGCGGTACGACGGGCGTGATCGACGGTCAGGGCCAGCGGCGCGCCGATAAGGACCAGGCCTTCCACCACCTTGACCTTGTGGGCGAAGACGCCGCCAGCGGGCTTGCTGACCTCCAGCACGTCCAGCACCACGCCCTCGCCGGACATGGTGCCGGTATCGCCGACCTGGCCGCCGCTTTCGCCATAGAACGGCGTCTGGTTGAGGATGACGAAGCCCTCCTCGCCCGGGCCGAGGCTCTCGACCTCGGCACCATCGCGCACCAGCGCCGTGACGGCGCCCTCGGCGTCCTCGGTCTCGTAGCCGAGGAACTCGGTCGGCCCCGCCCGGTCGGCAATGGCGAACCAGACTTCGGCCGAGGCTGCCTCGCCCGAGCCGGCCCAGTTTTTGCGCGCCTCTGCGCGCTGGCGCGACATGGCCTGATTGAAACCGTCGGTGTCGACCTTGATGTCGCGGGTCCTTAAGGCATCCTGGGTCAGATCGAGCGGGAACCCGAAGGTATCGTAGAGCTTGAAGGCCGTCTGGCCGTCGAGAATGTCACCGGGCTGGAAGCCGGTGGTCTCCTCCTCGAGGATGGCGAGGCCGCGCCCAAGTGTCTTGAGGAAGCGCTCCTCCTCGAGCCGTACCGTCTCGGCGATCATCGACTGCCCCGACCCGAGCTCGGGATAGGCCTGGCCCATTTCCGTAACCAGGGTCGGCACGAGGCGATGGATCACCGGCTCGGAAGTCCCGAGCATGGTGGCGTGACGCATGGCGCGGCGCATGATGCGCCTCAACACATAGCCGCGGCCTTCATTGGACGGCAGCACACCTTCGGCGATGAGGAAGGACATGGAGCGCAAATGGTCGGCGATGACCCTGAGCGATGTCAGCGCATCGCCGGAGGTCGCCGTGCCTGTCGCATGCGCCGCCGCGTCGACCAGCGCCTTGAACATGTCGGTCTCGAAGACATTGTTGGTGCCCTGCAAGACCGACGCGAAACGTTCAAGGCCCATGCCGGTGTCAATCGAGGGGCGCGGCAGATCGGTGCGGCTGCCGTCGGCCGCCTGGTCGAACTGCATGAAGACGAGATTCCAGATCTCGATGAAGCGGTCGCCGTCCTCCTCCGGGCTGCCGGGAGGGCCGCCCCAGAACCTGTCGCCGTGGTCAAAAAAGATTTCCGAACACGGGCCGCAGGGGCCGGTATCGCCCATCGACCAGAAATTGTCCGAGGAGGCGATGCGGATGATGCGCTCGTCGGGCAGGCCGGCGATCTTTTTCCACAGGCCGAATGCCTCGTCGTCCTCGTGATAGACGGTTGCCAGTAGCCTGTCCTTGGGCAGACCGAAATCGCTTGTCAGAAGCGTCCATGCCAATTCGATGGCGCGCTCCTTGAAGTAGTCGCCGAAGGAAAAATTGCCGAGCATCTCAAAGAAAGTGAGATGGCGGGCGGTGAAGCCGACATTGTCGAGATCGTTGTGCTTGCCGCCGGCACGCACGCATTTCTGCGAGGTCACGGCTGTCTTGTACGGGCGCTTCTCGATCCCGGTAAAAACGTTCTTGAACTGCACCATGCCGGCATTGGTGAACATCAGCGTCGGGTCGTTGCGCGGCACCAGCGGGCTCGACGCCACGGGCACATGCTGGTTCCTGCCGAAAAACTCGATGAAGGTCGACCGGATGTCGTTGACGCTCGCCATAACTCGTCCTGCAAGACAAAGGGCCGCAAAAGTGCGGCCACGAGGAAATTCGACGTGCCTTGTATCGCGACGCCGGCTTCTGGTCCAGACAATCGCGGCTTGGCGCAGATAGGGTTGTGACCGAAATGACGTGTTCGGCCTAGGTTTTTGTTGTCGCATCGCTTTTGGCGCGATGCCGGCCTTCCTTGTCCTGCCCCGCACCGACGTGGCATGCCGCAATTGTCGATCAGGTTTTATGCGCCGTATGCGCGGCGGTCGGACGGGCAAGGCCCGCCTTAAAGAAAACGGGCGCCCTTGCGAGGCGCCCGAGTTGCTTTGGGAAAGCGAAATATGAAACCCGGGTCGACCGGATGCCTTATGCCGGATCAGCTGTCGCTGCCGCCGTCGTCGCCGGATTCGCCCTCGCCGCCGTCGCCGATCAGCGCCTCGGACAAGAGGCCGGAGCTTTCGCGGATACCGAGTTCGATCTGGGCGGCGATCTCCGGATTATCCTTGAGGAACTGGCGCGAATTCTCGCGCCCCTGCCCCAGCCGCTGGCTGTCAAAGGAGAACCAGGCACCGGACTTTTCGACGATGCCGGACTTGACGCCGAGATCGAGCAATTCGCCGGTCTTGGAGATGCCTTCGCCATACATGATGTCGAATTCGACCTGGCGGAAAGGCGGCGCCAGCTTGTTCTTGACCACCTTGACGCGGGTCTGATTGCCCACGACCTCCTCGCGGTCCTTGATGGCGCCGATGCGGCGAATATCGAGGCGGACCGACGAATAGAATTTCAAGGCGTTGCCGCCGGTGGTTGTTTCGGGCGAGCCGAACATGACGCCGATCTTCATGCGGATCTGATTGATGAAGATGACCATGCCCTTGGAGCGCGAGATCGAGCCGGTCAGCTTGCGCATGGCCTGGCTCATCAGGCGGGCTTGCAGGCCCGGCAGGCTGTCGCCCATCTCGCCTTCGAGCTCGGCGCGCGGCGTCAGCGCCGCAACGGAGTCGACGACCAGAACGTCGATGGCACCGGAGCGAATCAGAGTGTCGGCGATTTCAAGCGCCTGCTCGCCGGCGTCGGGCTGGGAGATCAAGAGATCATCGACCTTGACGCCGAGCTTGCGGGCATAGATCGGATCGAGAGCGTGTTCGGCATCGATGAAGGCACAGATGCCGCCGCTTTTCTGGGCTTCGGCAATGACATGCAGGGCGAGCGTGGTCTTGCCCGAGCTTTCCGGCCCGAAAATCTCGATAATGCGGCCGCGCGGCAGCCCGCCGATGCCGAGCGCGATGTCGAGGCCGAGCGAGCCGGTCGAGATCGATTCGACCTCGACCAAGGCATTCTCGCCCAAGCGCATGATCGAGCCCTTGCCGAAGCTGCGCTCGATCTGGCTCAAGGCCGCTTGCAGCGCCTTCTGCTTGTCCATTGCGCCCCCTTCGACGATCCGAAGCTGTTGTGCCGGCATCTCGTCAACCTCCTTATTTCATGTCGCCCGCCGCCGGGCAATGCATGTCCATAGCCGCGATGTCGGCTTTTCGTACCGGTATTGTTCTCATTATGTCCGCGATCTGTCAAGAACGAATGCGGAACATGTCGACGGGAAAGCAGGCTCCCGGCGAATCGGCGAACCGGAGCGGGACCAGCCCGCCGCAGCGTCCTAACGTTCGGCCAGAGTTTGCTGCATTTCCCCGTGCTCGCGTTTGCCGATAGGATAGGCAAGCGCGAACGGAATGGAGACGAAAAGGATAGAAGCGGGCACCAGGCTGACGAAGAGTCTCAGTGCCAGAAGGGCGCTATCGGGTTGCTGGGCGAACTGGAGCTGGCCGTCGACCACGGCGGGCGTGGCATAGCCGGCAAGCCCGAGCACGACGCCGGACAGGCCAAGTCCGATGCTGAGGGCGAGTTTTTGCAGGAAGACGAAGAAACCGTAGAACAGGCCTTCCTGGCGCTCACCGGTTCTGATCTCGTTGTGCTCGATGGTGTCGGGCAACATGCTCCAGGGGATAAGATAGGCCGAGCCGAGGCCTAAGCCGGCGAAAAGGGCGATTGTGTACAAAGCCACATCCTGGCCGGGCGCTATGAAGAACATGGCCACATGCATTGTGGCCCAGAGGGAAACGCCCGCGACATAGGTCACCTTCTTGCCGAAGCGGCTGGAAAAGGCGGTCCAGCCAATCAGCGACAGCGCCGCCGAGATCTGCAGAAGCGCGACGAAGGAGGTGAACTGCGCCTCGGCGTCGAGCCAGTAGCGGGCATAGAGCAACAGGTTGGCCTGGACGAATTGCAGCGCCACCCAGCTCAGAAGAAACAGCGACGTGGCGATGAGATAGGGCCGGTTGGAAAAGACGATGCCGAGCCGCCGCCGATAGCTCAGCCCGGTATCGGCGCGCACCATCAGGTCGTCGCGTTCGCGCGTGAAGGCAAAGCAGGTCAGGGTCGAAACCACGATCACCACGGCCCAGATGCCGGCGCTGACGACATGACCGGCATAGACATCGCCCACCCCGGCGACGATGAGCGGATGGGCGATGACCGCCACCAGCGCGCCGAGAAGCGAAAAGGCGAAGCGGTACATGTTGAGCCTGGTGCGCCCGTCATAGTCCGGGGCGAGATCGGGCGTCAGGGCGGCATAGGGGATCGAGATGACGGTGAAGGCGGTGCGCAGCAACAGGGCGACGACGAAATAATAGGCGACAAGCCAGGCGCCGCCGACCGGCGGCACCAGCCAGTGCAACAGGAAGGCCAGAGCCAGGGGCACGCCGCCGAACAAAAGGAACGGCCGCCGCCGCCCCCAGCGGCTGCGCGTCCTGTCCGACAGGCGACCCATCATCGGATCGGTAACAGCATCCCATATCTGGGCGGCGGCAAAGATCAGCCCGACCGCCGCCGGGGCGAGGCCGGCCACGTCGAGCAGGAAAGCCTGCATGAAAAAGCCGTAGACCGCCGAGATCACCGCGCCGGTGACGTCGCCGAAGCCATAGGCGAGCTTGGTGCGCAGGCTCAGGCGCGTCGATGGTGTTGTCGTCAAGACTGCCCCCCCAATGAATGCATCGTTTATGGACGTGTTGCGCTGCTATTCAAAGCAGATGAAACAGGCCCGCCATTATTGCCCACACCGATCAGGGATGTCGCCATTGAGGTGGCGCCCTTTCGGCTGGAGTCGAGCCGCGTCCTGAAACACGCGTATGAGAACTGGTTTTGGATCGTTTGCAGATCTGCGTCACGCCATTGCGAGGAGGCGTAGCCTGCGAAGCAATCCAGGAGACAACCTGCATAGGCGCATCTAGCCTGCTGGTTTTCCGCGCGCCTTTCAGGCGCTCGCAATGACGGAGGCCAAGATGTCAGTCTGCCCGCCTCACGCCGGTTCGGTTTCCTTGCTGGCCTGCAAGACTTCCTTGACCTTGGAATTGATCTGGTCGAGCGAATAGGGCTTGGGCAGGAATTCGACGGAGCGGTCGTCCTCGAGGTCGCGCCGGACGCTTTCCTCGGCATAGCCGGACACGAAGATGACCTTGAGATCGGGATAGAGCCTGCGCACATGTTTCAAAAGGCTCGGTCCGTCCATTTCCGGCATGACGACGTCGGAAATGATCAGGTCGAAAGCGCCGTCGATACTGGCGAGCTTTTCGAGCGCTTCCTCGCCGGAAGCGGCGGCGTGGACCTCGTAGCCGGTCGTGGCCAGCGCCCGCGCCGAATAATTGCGCACGTCTTCCTCGTCCTCGACGATCATGATGCGTTCGCGCCCGGTCAGGTCCCTGACCGGCTGCGCCACCGTGCGGGTCGGCACCTCCTCCTCGGTCGGAATATGACGCGGCAGGAAAATGCGGAAGGTCGTGCCAACGCCCAGTTCGGAATCGGCATAGATGAAACCGCCGGTCTGCTTGATGATGCCATAGACCATGGAAAGGCCGAGGCCGGTGCCCTTTCCCAGTTCCTTGGTTGAAAAGAACGGCTCGAAGATCTTTTCCATGGTCTTCTTGCTCATGCCGGTGCCGGTATCGGCCACCTCGATCAGGACGTATTCGGCCGGCGGCATGCCGCGGTAATGGAATGTCTCGGCCTCGGCTTCGAGGACGTTGCGGGTGCGCAACTGGATGGCGCCGCCATTCGGCATGGCGTCGCGGGCATTGACCACGAGGTTAATGACCACCTGTTCGATCTGCACGAGGTCGGCGCGTACCATCCAAAGACCCGGCTCGTGCGAAACGTCGAGACTGATCTGCTCGCCGATCAGGCGCTTCAACAGCTCGGTCAGGTCGTCGACATGGGTGGCCAGTTCCAGAATCTGCGGCCTGAGGGTCTGCCGCCGCGAGAAGGCCAGCAATTGCCGGACCAGCGCCGCGGCGCGGTTGGCGCTCTGCTTGATCTGCATGAGATCGCCGAAAGACGGGTCGGACGGCTTGTGCTTCAAAAGCAAGAGGTCGGAAAAGCCGATGATGGCGGTCAGAACGTTGTTGAAATCATGGGCGACGCCGCCGGCGAGCTGGCCGACCGCCTGCATCTTCTGGCCCTGGGCGAAGCGGGCTTCGAGGCGGCGCTGCTCGGTCATGTCGAGGGCGTGGACGATGACCCGGTCGGGCTTGCCCTCCTCGCTTTCCGAGGCGTTGAAATAGAGCCGCACCGCCTGGTCCGGATGCTCGGCGAGATTGGCGTCGATCGGCTCGACGTCGGAGCGCCGGGCGATGGTGTCGGCGATGGCCTTGCGCACCGCCGGCCCCTGGTCTTCGCTGACAAGGTCGCAGAGCGGCCGAGTCTCGACGGCGCGCTCGGCGGCGGCGACGGCGAAGACGCGGGTGAACGGGGCATTGGCCGTGACGATGCACCCGTCGGCATCAAGCGAGGCGACGGCGAACGGGGTCTGGTTGAACAGGCGCGAAAAGCGGATTTCGGCGGCGCGCAGCGCGTCCTCAGTGGCAGCGCCACCGGTGCGGTCGAGCACCAGCGTGCGGGTTTCGCCGAGTTCGCCGTCGGCCAGACGCGCGGCCCGATGCAGGAGCCTGACCGGAAAGGTGGTGCCGTTGGCGCGCACCAGGTCGATATCGATGATCTCGGTGCGGATCTCGCCGTCGGGCCGCCCGCCCATCAAAAGGCTGGCACCTTCGCCATGGACAATGTCCTTGAGCCTGAGGGCCCCGCTGTCGAACGAAGCGAGGTCGTAGCCGAGCCAGTCGGCCAGGGTGGAGTTGAGGAATGTCAGGCCGCCCTCGGGTTCGGCGGAAAAGAACCCAGCCGGGGCGTGGTCGAGATAGTCGATGGCTCGTTGCAGCTCGCGATAGATGTTGTCCTGGCGCTCGCGATCGAGGGAGATGTTTTCGAGCGACCAGATGACCAGCGGCCGGTCACGGCCCTCGACCGGCGGCAGCGACCTGACCGAGACGCGGTACCAGGCCGGCCGGCCCGGCGCCTGCGCGGCGCCGCGCAAGGGGTGGGAAAGCCTGATGTCCTCGCTGACCGGCCTGCCTTCGCGGGCGGCCCGCGCTAGCCGGTACATGGCCTCGCTCGCCTCGGGTTCGGAGGCGAACAGGCGCGGCACGCCGGCCGGCATGCGGTCGCCCGCCGCGCCGGACATGCGGGCATAGGACTGGTTGGCATATATGATCCGCCCATCGCGTTCGGAGACGACGGCGCCGTAGGGCAGTCCGTCGACCACGGCATGGCTGAGGGTGCGGCGCGAATCCCCGCCGGAGAAGCGGAAGAGGCCGGCGGCGAGGGCGAACAGGCAGAAAACGCCGACAACGCCGAGAAGGCCGAGGAACAACAGGATGAGATCGGACGGGATCTGCTCGCCATAGAGCGAGAAGACCACCGCGATGGCGATGAAGGCCAAAGCCAGCAGCAGGACGCGCCACACGCTCGAAAAGCCCGAAGTGCGCACCGAGACCGGTTCGGGATAGGTGTCGCCGTCAACAGGGGTAACCGACATGGCTTGGCTTCCTCATCGTCCCGGTTCGTGATCCGACGCCTTGACAGCGCCGTATCGGGGTGGCCGCGAGTCGCGCCCGTCGGGCAATCTAGCAAAGCGTTGCCTGATTTGGGTAGGGCGGGGCGCGGGTTTTGCGCGTCGGCGCCACCGGGCCGTCATGCGCGCCATCTGTGCTTTTGTTTCAGGCGCATAACGTAGCCGACGACCTCGGCGACGGCCTTGAAATGTTCGACCGGAATGGACTGGTCGTTGTCGACGCTCGCATAGAGCGCCCGCGCCAGTGGCGGATTCTCGACGATCGGCACGTCGGCTTCGCCGGCGATCTCGCGGATTCTGAGGGCGATGCGGTCGGCGCCCTTGGCCACGCAGACCGGCGCCCGCATGCCGCGTTCATATTTGAGCGCCACGGCATAATGGGTCGGGTTGGTGATCACCACGGTCGCCTCGGGCACGGCCTGCATCATGCGCTGGCGCGCCTTTTCGTTGCGGATCTGGCGGATGCGCTGCTTGACATGCGGATCGCCCTCCATCTGCTTGTATTCGTCCTTGACCTCCTTGACGGTCATCTTCTGGCGCTCCCACCATTTCCAGCGCTGGTAGGCGAAGTCGGCACCGGCGATGACGGTGACAATGGCGATGGCGACGCCGAACACCTTGAGGGCCAGTTCGAGGAAGACCGGCATCAGCATGGCGAGATCGCCGGTAATCAGGGTATCGAGGCGCGACATCTCGGGCCAGATGACGACGAGCAACGCCACCGACACGACAGTGATCTTCATCAGCCCCTTGACGAAGTTGAACAGCGCCTCGCTGGAAAACATCCGCTTGGCGCCGGCAATCGGCGAGATGCGGCTGAACTTGGGCTTGATCGGTTCGATCGACAAAAGCGGCGCATGCTGGACGAGATTGCCGGCAATGGCGAAGAAGGCGAGAAAGACCAGCGGCAGCAGCGCCACACCGAGCATGCCAAGGGCGAAATTGTTGATGAACAGGGTGAATCCGCCACCCTCGAGATCGATGTCGCCGGCATTGTTCATGAGCTGGACGAGCTCGTTGACAAGCGCAGCGCTCGACACCGGCGCCATGATGGCGAACAAAAGCGTCGAGCCGAGCATCATGAACCAGGTTGTCAGTTCCTGGCTCTTGGCGACGTCGCCCTTGCGCCGCGCTTCCTCGAGTTTTCGTTGCGAGGGGTCTTCTGTCTTTTCTGACTTGTCGGGTTCGTCGGACATCTGGCGACCGCTTTCCTAACCCTGACCCATCAGAATGCGTATCTCGGTCGAAAAATGGTTGAGATACCAGGCCGAGATCGAGGCGACGAGCAGCGCCAGAAGGATCATGCCGAGGCTGATGCTGGCCGGCATGGCGATGAAGAACACCTGAAGCTGCGGCATGAGCTTGCTCAGGATGCCGAGCCCGAGGTTGAAGATCAGGCCGTAGATGATGAAGGGCGCGGCGAGCTGCACGCCGACCACGAAGCTCTGGGCCGCCACCTGCCAGGCCAGCTCGAAGGCATCGGCGAACATCAACGGCGTTTGCGGCGGATAGACCATGTAGCTGTCGTAGATGGCGGCGATGACGAGGTGGTGCAGGTCGGTGGCGAGCACCATGACCAGGCCAAGAAGGCCGAGGAAATTGCCGACGATGGCGCCCTGCACCCCGGACTGGCTGGGATCGGCGATCTGGGCGAAGCCGAGGCCGATCTGATAGGCGATGATCGAGCCGGCAACCTGCGTCGCCGAGCCGATCAGCCGCGCGATGGCGCCGAGAATGAGACCGACGGCCATTTCGTGTAGCAAGAGGCCAATCGCCGCCATCATGCCGCCGGGCTGGGCCGGCAGTTCTGGGGTCACGATGGGATAGAGCACGAGCGCCAGCGCCAAAGCGATGCCGAGCCGCACCCGCGTGTTGAGGAAGCCCTCGCCGAAAACCGGCACCAGCATGATCAGGGCGCCGACACGGGCGAAGACCATCAGGTAGAGATAGGCGGCCTCGGGCAGCCAGTCGATGGCGATGGTCATTGGCCGCCCCTTCCGGCAAAAGCGGCGCCGTCCTTGACGAAAAACCGCCGCGCTCCGCTTCCCATCCCTGTCAGCCCCCGGTGACGATCTTGTCGACCAGTCGGGTCATGAAGCCGTTCATCGTAGCGCCCATGAATGGCAGGGCGAGCAGCATGGTGACGAAAATGGCGAGAATCTTCGGCACGAAGACAAGGGTCATTTCCTGGATCTGGGTCAGGGCCTGAAACAGCGCGATGACGACGCCGACCACGAGGCCGATGATCATCATCGGCGCGGCCAGAAAGATCATGGTCCAGATGGCGTCACCGGCAATGTCGAGAATATCGGCGCCCGACATGGTTGGTTCTCCCCAGAATCGTCGCGTTATTGTCCGGTGCCCCGTGCGCCGGCGCAATTGCAGCCGGTGGTTTGCCAACCGGAAAGCGCCTGTTTCGCGCGGCAAGGCCGGCCTTCCGGGCGGGCGTTCTTCCGGCTAGATCGGCATCCGCATGATTTCCTCATAGGCGGAGATGACGCGGTCGCGAATGGCGACGAGACTGTCGATGGCCAGCTCGGTCTGCGACACTGCCGTGACGACATCGACGATATTGGCATTGCCGTTGATGAAATCGGTCGACAGGGTGTCGGAGGTCTTGCCGGCCTCGACCAGGCCCTCGATGCTCTGGGAGACGAGCTGGCCGAAATCGGGACCCTGCCCGGCTGCGCTCGTCAGGCTCGAGGGATTGAGCAGGCCCTTGGCGTCGGGCACGAGGCGCTGGGTCTGTCCATAGGCGGCGCTGGCGACGGAAAACGGTATGGCCATGGCGGTTCACTCCCTCGTTGCGGCTTGAGCGGCGGGCGTTCAACCCGAACCGCTTCGCCACTCGTTTTGTTGTCGTCGCGTGGTTTCAGGCGCAAAACCGGTTGCCGCTTTTGCGCAAGATGCTCTAGCGCCTCAGAATGTCGATGGTCTGGCCGATCATCTGGCGGGTCGAGGTGACGACGTTGAGATTGGCTTCGTAGGTGCGCTGGGCCTCGCGCATGTCCATCGCCTCGATCAGCGAATTGACGTTGGGATAGAGCACGTAGCCATTGGTGTCGGCGGCCGGGTGGCCGGGTTCGTAGCGCTGTTCGAAGGCGGACATGTCGTAGGTGACCCGCCCGACCTTGACCTCGCTGCCTTCGAGTTCGCGGTTGAACACCGATTCGAAGGTCGGGATGCGCCGGCGATACGGGTCCTCCCCCGCCGTCTTGCCGGTCGAATCGGCATTGGCGAGGTTTTCGGCGATGATGCGCATGCGCGCCGACTGGGCATTGAGACCCGAGGCGGCGAGGGCGAGCGACTTGACGAAATCGGACATGACGTTTTGCTCCCTGATCAGGCGCGGCCGAGCGCGGTCTTGATGATGCCGACCGAACGCGTGTAAAGCGCGGTCACCGTCTGGTAGTCGAGCTGGTTCTCGGCGACCTTGGTCATCTGCTCCTCGAGCGTGACGCCATTGCCCTCCGGCGTGATCTCGTAGCCGAAATCGGTCGTGGTCGGATAACCGGCGCTCGAGGCGTTGTAGACGCTGAAATGGCCCGGTTCCGTCGCCGCAGTGGTGAGCGGGGTCAGGCTGGCCCGGCTCTTTTGCACCTCGAGGTCGAAAGGCTTGAGCTCGCGGGCCTGGAAGCCCGGCGTTTCGGCATTGGCGACGTTCTCCGCCAGAACGCCCTGCCGCGCCTGGTGCCAACGCATCTTGTCGGCCAAAAGGCTGAACATGGACAATTGCAGGATTCCCATGCGAACTTCCTTTCCGCGCCCATATGCGCCAGACCGGCAAATGATTCCGACCCGGCAATCTCGCTATGGGCATTTTCTGCCGGGTGATAGTTAACGTGACGTTAACAAAGTGCAGGCAAACCTCGCCGGGCCTCGCATTTTGCAGGTTTCACGCGATGTGATAGGCAAAAACGACCTGACTGGACGATGCCGGTCGCGGTTTTGGAGTTTTTCATGGGTCCCCTTCTCAGCCTGTTCGGCGGCGACAACGCGGTCGTGACCGTTCTGGTCGCCCTTGTCGTGGTCTTGGTCCTGATCATTCTCGGCGTCTGGGCGCTCAAGCTGGTGTTCAACGCCACCGGCCGCGCCTCGCGCGGGCGGGCCAAGCGCCTCGGCGTCGTTGACGTCGCGCCGGTCGACCAGAAACGCCAGCTTGTGCTGATAAGGCGCGACAATGTCGAACACCTGCTGCTGATCGGCGGGGCACAGGACCTGGTCGTCGAGACCAGTATCTTCACCGGGCCGCCATTGGGGCGGCCGATGCGTCCGCCGCAGCCGGGCCAGCCGGGAGCTGCGGCCCACCAGACCCAGCCCGTGGCGCCGCCGCCGGCGCCGTCCGCCCAGACGCTCCCGCCGGTCCAGCCGGCGCAACCCGCCGTCGCGTCGGGGCCGGCGCGGGTTCGCGGCACCAATCTGCCGCCCGATCTCATGGCGGCGCGCGGCGCCGGCATGACGACGCGCTCCTCGATGCGCCACTCGCCTCTCTTGCGGCAAACCGAGCGGCGCGAGCCGGACTTTATCCCCAGCCCCGCGCTACGTCCGTCATCGCCACCGGCCGACTCAGATAAACAATCCGATACCGACCCGGTCCCGAACGATGCCGGCGCCGGCTCCGAACACGCGGATTTTCGTGAAGAGCCCCATTTTGACCGCGACGGCAACGACACGCGCGAGGCGCAAAAGGACAACTGAACCGTGGCGCGCAGTGCTTGGCGGCGCGCTGGCCTTCGCCCTGGTCGCGCTATTTTTTGCCACGCCCGGACTGGCGCAGGACATTTCCGTCGATTTCGGCGACGATGCGACGCTGACCGAGCGGGCCATGCAGCTCATAGCCCTGGTCACAATCCTGTCGCTGGCGCCGTCGGTGCTGGTGATGGTGACGAGCTTCACCCGCATCGTGGTGGTGCTGTCGCTGTTGCGCACCGCCATCGGCCTTCAGACCGCGCCGCCCAACGCGGTGATGGTGTCGCTGGCGCTGTTCCTGACGGTCTTCGTCATGGGACCGACCCTGCAGCAATCCTACGACCAGGGCATCGCGCCGCTTCTGGCGGGCGAAATCGAAATCCAGGAGGCCTTCACCGAGGCGGCGCGGCCGATCCATGTCTTCATGGCGGCCAATACCCGCGACAAGGACGTGCAGCTCTTCATCGACATGTCGGGCGAACCGCCGCCCGAGACCATTGCCGACCTGCCGCTGCAGATCATGATCCCGGCCTTCATGATTTCGGAATTGCGGCGGGCCTTCGAAATCGGCTTTCTGTTGTTCCTGCCCTTCATCGTCATCGACATGGTGGTGGCATCGGTGCTGATGTCGATGGGCATGATGATGCTGCCGCCGGTCATCATCTCGCTGCCGTTCAAGCTGATCTTTTTCGTTCTGGTCGACGGCTGGCACCTCGTCGCCGGCTCGCTGGTCAACAGCTTCGTGGCGATCTGAAAACGGGGCATTCGCCAGCGCGTTTCATGTATTGATGGAAACGGCCCGCTCGGTCGTGTCACGTTTTCATGGAATAAAAAACGCATGCTCTAGCCCTTGTCGGCGGCGCGCGACGGCGCCAGCGAACCGTCCGCGGCGTAGATGTCGCTGTAGGACTTGAGGAAGGCGTCGAGGGAATCGATGTCGGCGACCTGTTTTGCGACTTTGCGGAATTCGTTGCTGGTCACCTCGACTTCGCCGGTGACGAAATCGAACAGTGGCCATTCCGGCGTTTCCGCCATGGCCTCGCCGAATTTCGACCGCAAGCGCGACAGCCCGATGCGGTCGTTTGCGAGCACGAAGCCGACGGCGGCGCGCACGATGTTGGAGCGCGCCGTCGGCGTCATCGGCTGGGCGACGTTCGAGATCGAGTAGAGCCGCTCGATCAGCTCGGCCGCGTCCTGGTAGCGCTTGGAGCGCCAATGGGCATCGATGCGCAACAGGTCGGAATCGCGTCCGTCCATCGACGCCAACAGGTCGAGCGCCAGATCCTCGCGGCCGGAATCGATCAGCGCCCGCGCCTCGAGGACGCGGCGCTGGCGTTCGAGCGAGGGCGGCAGACCGGCCATGCGTGAAATGTTGAGCGCTTCGAGCGCCTTGTCCGGCTTGCGGTCGGCAATATCGATCACGGCGAGGTCGGCGGCGATCTGTGCCTTGGCGGCGCCTTCGAGGCGATTGCTGATCTGATAGTCGAGCAGTTCGGCCGCCTGGCTCAACAGATCGACCTTGACCAGCCGCCGCGCCAGATTGCGCACCATCTCATCGCCGCGGGCGCCGGGCGGGGTGAATTCGCGATAGTCGTAATAGAGCGTCAGCGCCTCGACCGGCTGCATCGCGTCGGCCTGACCGTTGAGATAGAGGTCGGCGAAATTCTGCCGCGCCTGTTCGAGCAAGCGCTGCACTTCCGGGCTTTGCGCGTGGGTGAGCGCCACCGCATGCACCGTCTCGAAGGCGTTGCGGAAATCCTGGGTGCGGAAATAGAGCTCGGCCAGAAGCGTCATCATATCCGCTTCCAGCTCGCCGCCGCGCCAGACCATGACCTCGGCGGCCAGCGTTTCGGCGGCGCGCACGGCGTCGAGCCGGTTCATGTGATCGAGAAGCTTCAGCGTCTGGAAGATCGCCTCGGCACGCGTCGGGCGGACATCCGCGGCGATCACCTGCCCATAGGTGTCGAGCGCCTCGTCGAAGCGGCCCTGTGCTTCATCGAGCCGGCCCGAGTAGAACTCGTAGCGGGTGAGCTGCTCGGTATCGAGGGTTGCGGTGTCGATCTTGCCGAGCAGGCGCGCGACCAGCTCGTCGTCGCCGGTCTCGAGACCGGCGCGTATCCCGGCCATCAGAAAAGCCGTCTGCACCCAGTTCGGATAGGCCGACACAATCTCTTCGGAGGCGAGCGCGTCGGCACGGGCGCCGGCGAAATCGAGGGAATCGGCACGGGCGATCGTGCGCCACATCACGGCGTCGACCTCGGCGGACATGTCCTCGCCATTGAGGTCCGCGAGCGCGTCCTCGGGCCGGCCGGCCGCGACATTGGCGGCCGCCCGGATCAGCCGGAGCTCGGATTCGAGCTGCTTGTTGACCAGTTCGGTTTCAAGGAAGTCGACGACGCCAATGGCCTCATAGCCCATCTGGTTGGCCAGATAGAAGCGCGCCAGATCAAGACGGGCCGAATCGTGCAGCTTGCGTTCCGCGTCAGCGGCGCGGTGCTGCATTTCCTCGAGGCGCCGGGTGAAATTGCCCAAGTCGAGTTCGACATAGGCGTTGAGATCGATATAGCCGTCGCGCACCTGTGCTTCGGCCCGGGCGTCGCGGGCATTGGCACCCTGCGGCGCCGAAACGATGAGCCCGCGCGCCGCGCCGATGACGACGGTCTGGGCATCGGCGATCTCGACCGTGACCTCGTCGTGATTGGGCTTGATGGCAAGGCCGTGCACGGTCTTCAAAGCGGAAAAATCGACAAAATCCAGGGCGCGCACAACGGCGCGGGACGGCGGATAGGCGGTGACGACCGACAGCATGTCGCCGACCTCGGGGTCGCGCAGTTCGTGCACGGCGGCGGGATTTTCGAGGTTGGCCTCCATCGAGAAGGCACCGCTTGCGTCCTGGATGCGGGTGAACTTGAGCGGCTGCTCGGCCGAGAGCAGCAGGTCGCCGAGCGAGAGCACCCATGACTGGCCCTCGGACGCCAGCGTCGCCAGCCGGTCCTGCGACAGATGCATGCGCACGATCTGGGTGCCGTTGGCGGGCACGACATCGAAACTGTCCGCCACGGACATGAGCGCGCTCATGTCCGGCGGCTGTTCGATCGTCGAGGCGGTGTCGAAGAACAGCCAGACGATGTCGCCGCGCCGGAACACGGCGGCGGCCGTCCTGACGGCGAAGGGGAAAGCGACGCGCACCGTGGCGCCGATGGTTGTCACCTCCGGCCGGACAATCGGGGTTTCACGCGGCATCGACACGTCGTCGGAATTGACCGCCGCCTCGGTTTGGGCGCTGCTGTCGGGCACAACGACCTGCGCCTGCGGCAAAAGCGAGAAGATATCCACCGCCTCGGGGCCGTCCTGGAGGTCGATGTCGATGACGTATTGGCGCTTGGTGTTTTCATAAAAGCGCGGCTCGACGCCCTCGGCAAAGGTGAGGATCAGGTCCGATCCGTCGAGCGTCACCTCGCTTGCCACCGATACGATCTCGGTTGGCAGACTGGCCTTGAGATCGAACAGGTCGAGGGGCACCGGCAGGGCGAAGTGCAGCCGCGCCTGCGGCGGCTCGAAGGCGAACTTGGCGCCGGTGTCGAGGTTCCAGTCGAATTGCAGGCGGATGAAGGTCGGGTTGCGGCCGACGCTGAGCTTCACTTCCGGCTCGCCCGAAGCGACCAGTTCGGCCTTGCGCTGGCGTTCCGCATCGACGGCGGCGTCGCGGGCCCGCCGCGACAGTTCGTCGATGACCTCGGAGGGCAGGCCGGGCAGGATGCCGGTCCAGTCGGCCGGCAGGATGTCGACGAACAGCTTCTCGCCGGCTACGAGCGTATTGATGCGGAAGGCGCCCTTGAGGCCGAGCCGCAGCCCGGTCCGGTCCGGGTCGAGACGGGCGACGGTGACATAGTCCGGCAGGACGGCCGGGATGTCGGTGAGCCTCATGGCAATGGGATTGGCAAAGGCGATGATCAGCACGCCGTTTTTGGAGCTGACCTTGTATTCGGGCAGGTCCGGCGATTCGTAAAAATCGAACACCAGCCGGCCGTAGCCCTCCTCGGCGATGACCTGCAGCCGGACGTTGTCGACGGGCACCGTCTGGGCGGCGGCCGGGGCCATGATCAGGAATGCGGCAATCCATGCCAAAACGGCCAGTCGCACCGCGCGCGCCAGCCAATATGTCGATCCGGCGATGGGCGGTGCAGGACTCACCCTTGTGCCCGCGTTCGAACTCATTCGGACCAGTCTAGAAAGCCCGCTTTAACGCTGGCTTAACCGTCGAGCTCGGCTTGCAGCTATTGTCCGACGATCTGCGGCAATTGCGTGAGGTCGGTACCGGCCTCGTCAAGGGTCGGTTCGGGCTCCTGCGCCGCCATGAGCGTGGTCAGCTCCTGCGCGCGGGCCGGCGCCATTTCCGCCAGAATCGGCGCCATCTTGCGCGGGTTCATCGAAATGGCGACGCGGTAGAGCACGTCGTCGCCGAGCTGGTCGAAAATGTTGGCGGCGTCCTTGGGCTTCATGGTCTCGTACATGGAGACAAGGCCCTTGAACTGCTCGTCGTCGGCCGCCTTCTTGCGCTCGACAAGGGCATTGATCTGCTCCTCGAGCAGCTTGAGCTGGTCGACGCGCTCGCCGAGGCGGCGCTCGGCGGCCTCGACCACGGCTTGGCGGGCCCTGAGCTCGTTTTCGAAAAGGTCGAGCTCGGCTCGCCGGTCGCTCAGGCGTTCGAGCACCGCCTTCTCGGTGTCGGTCGAGCCGTCGGAATTGGCTAGCGGCACCTTCTCGCCGGCCTTGTTCATCTCGAACGGCACGGCGTCGAGCTGGGTCGAATTGATCGGCGCCGGCCCGGCGCGCGAGAACAGCTCTTCCGAGGCGCGATCGGCCGCCGCGGCCTGGTCCTCGGTGATGCCGATCCCGGTCCGCTCCTCGCTGGCCGTCTGCGCCGGATTGGCCAGCGTCGGCGCCGGGACCGGCTCTTCCGCTTGCGCCTCGGGACTGGCGCCCTCGTCCTGCGCCTGCACCAGTTCCATGCCGGTCAGGACGTAGCTGCCCTCGGTCAACAGGCTGAATCCCTTGAGCACGAGCAGTGCCAGGGCGGCAACGACGACGACGGGGAGCAGGCGAATCGATCTCACGCCGCCTCACCTTTTTCCATCTGGTGCGTCCTCAGGCGTTTCAGCGCTTCCTGGGCACGATTGGCCGGCGTCTGCGGGCTGGGCGGCGCGTCGCGCTCGCGCGAGACCTCGAGTATCCGGGCGATGCGCGCCATGACGGCCTGACCGGAGGTGACGTGATTGGCCAGTTCCACGGCAAATCGGTCGGCCTCCTGCAGGCGGGCGCCCAGCGCCAGCTCGGCCTCGGTCGCCGTCTGCCGGAGTTCGGAAACGGCCCTGTCGGCCTTGTCGGTGGCGAGCACCAGTTCAGCCACGGCCTGCTTGAGCGTGTCACGGTCGGCATGCAGGCGCTTCAGGCGCTCGTTGAGGACGATGGCGTAGCCGATCGTCAAAAGGAGCAGGACCGATACCAGTCCCTCGACGACGATACCGAGCGGCAATCCCATCATTTGTTCTTCTCCAGGTGTTCGTCGAGGGCCTCGAAAACCGCCATGGTGACGCGCGGCGGCCTGAGCGGGCGGGACACGCGCACCGAGACGTTCTTGCCGATATGGCCCATCACCCCCTCGGTGAGGTCGGTGGTGCCGGCCCTAAGCTTGACCGGATCGGCCGGCGCGCGGTCGAACATGATCGTCTGACCGACGCTGAGACTCATCACCTCGTAGAGCGGCAGGTCCATTTCGTGCAGGATGGCGTCGATATTGGTGTCGGCGGCGTAGATTTCCGTCGCCAGGTGTCCCTCCCAGATCGGGTCGCGGCCGAACTTTTCGCCCATGAACATCTGCAGGAGCTGTTCGCGGATCGGTTCGATGGTGGCATAGGGCAGAAGGATTTCGATCTTGCCGCCGCGATCATCCATGTCGATCCTCAGATCGACGAGGATGGCGGCGTTGGCGGGCCGCGAGATGGCGGCGAAGCGCGGGTTCGTCTCGAGCCGTTCGAGACTGAAATTGACCTGGGTCAGCGGCTCGAAGGCTTTGTGGGTGTCCTCGAGGATGACCTCGATCATGCGGCGGGCCAACGCCAACTCGATGGTCGTGTAGGGCCGGCCTTCCACCCGGATGACGCCGCCGGCGCGGCGACCGCCGAGCAGCACGTCGATCATCGAGTAGATAAGGCTCGAATCGACGGTCAGAAGCCCGAAATTCTCCCATTCCTCGGCCTTGATGACGGAAAGGATGGCCGGCAGCGGGATCGAGTTGAGATAGTCGCCGAACCGGACCGAGGTGATCGATTCGAGCGAGACTTCGACATTGTCGGAGGTGAAATTCCGAAGACTCGTCGTCGTCAGCCGCACCAGACGGTCGAAGACGATTTCGAGCATGGGCAGGCGCTCGTAGGAAACCAGCGCCGAATTGATCAAGGCCTGCACGCCGGTCAGCTCGATGTCGCCGCCGGCATTGGGATCAAAGCCGAGCAAATTGTCGATTTCGTCCTGGTTGAGAACGCGGTCGGCGCCGCCGGAATCCTCGTCGCCGTTGTCGCCCTCGATCATGGCGGCCCATTCGGCCGCCATCGCGTCGTCGCCGCCGCCACCACCACCGGGCTTGTCGTCGAGATTGAGGCCCCATTCCTCGGCCAGCTTGTCGTCCTCGTCCGGTTTGGCCACGATCGGCTCCTATTGCACCAGGATCTCGCGGAACAGGATTCCCTGTACCTCCGCCGGATAGATGGCGAGATTGACGCGGCGTCTCAGCTCCTCCTTGAGCCGATAGATGCCGGCGCTGCCCTCGATGTCGGATCGGCGCAGCTCCCTCAGATAGACCTGGAAGGCATCGATCACGCGCGTCATGCGCGGCTCGATAAGTTCGACCATCGATTCGTCGGACAGCTCTAGGGAAACGGAAAGCTTGAGGAATTCAGCCTTGTCGGAATTGAGGTTCACCGTCATTGTCGGCAGATCGTAGTCGAAGACCGGCGAAACCTCGGCGCCGGCTTCCGCGCTTCCCGCGCCCGCAAAAAACATGAAATAGGCACCGGCGCCGCCGCCGAGCAGCAGCACCACGGCCGCGCCGACGATGATGAAGAGCATCATGCGGTTCTTTTTCGGCGGGGCTTCGAGTTGTTCTTCGCCGTTTACGCTATCGACTTCGTCCGTCATTGCCGCACCTCGTCCCGCCGGTTCCGGGACTGCCTTGCCTGAGCTAAGGCAAAGAGAGTTAACGAATGGTTACCTTTTGCCCCCTTGCGGCAATTTCTGCCGGGCAAAACTTGCCTCAAATGCGATCAATGCCGGGCGACGCAGCGGCGCCTCGTTTATAGCAAATTGATTTCGTTACGTTTTCTGGTCTGGCACGGCGTCTGCATTGCTCTTGTCGGTAACCCGGCTTGGGGAAGTCAGGATACCGGAAAGACAAGGGGAAACGCGCAGAATGGAAAACGCGCCACTTATCGGCTTGTCGCGCCAGATCGCCTTGCGGCGACAACTGGACGTCGTCGCCAACAACCTCGCCAACATCAACACTTTCGGTTTCAAGGCCGAAAAGATGCTGTTCGAGGATCACGTCCAGCCGCTGGCCAGCGCCGAAACGTTTCCCTTGAGCGATCGCGCCCTGCACTACACCGCCGACTGGGCGACACTACACGATTTCAAACCCGGCCCCATCGTCCAGACCGGCGGCACCTATGACATGGCGCTGGAAGGGCCCGGCTTTCTGACCGTTCAGACGGCGAATGGACCAGCCTATTCGCGCAATGGCGCCCTGCATCTGGATGCAGGCGGAACGCTCGTCACCGCCGATGGCGATCCCGTGCTCGGCGAAGGCGGTCCGATCGTTTTCGCACCGTCCGAGACCGACATCCGCTTCGGGTCCGACGGCTCGATCCTGTCGAGCGCCGGCTCCAAGGGTCGCCTGGCTCTGGTCGAGTTCGCCGACCCGCAGTCGCTGGCCCATCTTGGCAATTCGCTCTATGCGGCGTCGGACGCCGATCCCGGCCAGGCCGCCGTCGAGACCCGCGTCCATCACGGCATGCTCGAGCACTCCAACGTCTCCGGCGTCGCCGAAACGGCCGAGATGATCCGCATCAACCGCACCTATGAAATGGTGGCGCAATTCGTCCAGCGCCAGGACGACCTGAGGCGCACCGCAATCCGCAAGCTCGGCGAACTGGTCTGAGGAAGGGAACAGCAAGATGAGAGCCCTTTACATCGCTTCAACCGGCATGGCCGCCCAGGAGCGCAATGTCGAAGTAATTTCCAACAACATCGCCAACATGCGCACCACCGGCTACAAGAAGCAGCGCGCCGAATTCCAGGATCTTTTGTACCAGCAATTGCGCCGCGCCGGCTCGCAGAGCTCGGACGCCGGCACCATCGTGCCGGTCGGCGTCGAGATCGGCTCGGGAGTGCGGACCGCCGCCACCTCGCGCGTCACCAGCCAGGGCAGCGTGGTGCCGACCGAAAAGGAACTGGATCTGGCGATCCGCGGCGAAGGTTATTTCGTCATCACCCTGCCGGACGGGCGCACCGCCTATACCCGTGACGGCTCGTTCGAGCGCAGCGCCACCGGCGAGATCGTCACCGTCGACGGCTATACGGTCCAGCCCGGAATCGTCATCCCGGAAGACGCGCGCGACATCGCGATCAACGCCTCGGGCGTCGTCGAGGCCTATATCGGCACTGAGTCGACGCCGACCGAACTCGGCCAGGTACAGCTTGCGACCTTCGTCAACACCGCCGGCCTCGCATCCATCGGCGAGAACCTGTTCTCGGAAACCCCGGCCAGCGGCGCCCCGCAGACCGGCATGCCCGGCACCAATGGCGTCGGCGATCTGCTGCAGAGCTATCTCGAAATGTCCAACGTCAATGCCGTGACCGAGATCGCCGACATGATTTCGGCGCAGCGGGCCTACGAGATGAACGCCCGCGTCATCTCCGGCGCCGACGAGATGCTCCGCGCCACGGCCAATCTGACCTGAGGAGGCTGAACAATGACACGCACCCTCGCACTCGCGCTTTTCGGCGCCGGACTTGGCGCCGCCCTAGCGGCCACGGGCGCTCTCGCCGCGCCGGTCCTCAAGTCCGAGATCATGGTCTCGACCCCGATCGTCACCGTCGGCGACATGTTCGAGGGCGCCGACCTTTTTGCCGAGGAACCGCTGTTCCGCGCGCCGGCACCCGGCACGACCGGACATGTCACGCTCGACGCCGTCCGCGTCGCCGCGGCGCGGATCGGGCTGACCGACTTCGTTCTGCCCGGCGCGCCGTCCGTCACCGTCGCCCGCTTCGGCGAGACGATCGGCGCCGCCCGATACGGCAGGCTTGTCGAGCAGGCGCTCAGGCAGCGCGGCACGCTTGTCGACGGCGTCGAGGCCGAGATCAGCTTCAACGTGCTGCTGCCGGACGTAACGGCCGACACCGACATCGACCCGGTCCGGCTCGTGTCGCTGAGCTATGCCGGCGGGTCCGGCCAGTTCGTCGCGCGCTTCATGGTGTCCGGCCGGCAAGAGCCGGTCGATCTCAGCGGCCGTGCCGACCTGGTCGTGGCCGTGCCGCATCTGGTTGCCGCCCTTTCGGCCGATGCCGTCATCGGTCCGGAGGATGTCGAGATGCGCATGGTGCCGGTGCGCACCGCCGATACCGGCAGCTACGCAACACTCGACCAGGTCGTCGGCAAGCAGCTCAAGCGCCCGGCCCGCGCCGGCAAGATGCTGCAGCCGGGCGACCTGAGGGAGGCGGTGCTCATCGCCCGCAACGAGGCGGTGACCATCGTCTACCGCTCCGGTCCGCTGACCCTCACGGTCAAGGGCACCTCGCTCGGCGAGGCCGCCCGCGGCGAAGCCGTGCAGGTGCTCAACCTGATGTCCAACAAGACCTTGTCGGCCGTCGCTGCCGACACCGGGCTGGTGACCATCGCCGATTTCGGCGCCATGGCCAGCTCCGTCCGCTAGGGAGAGCCAAGATGAACGCCATCCGCATCCTCATCGGCGTCGCGCTCGTGGCCAGCCTTGGCGGCTGCTCGGCGCTCGACAAGCTGGCCAGGGTCGGCGAAGCGCCGACGCTGACCGCCATCGCCGACCCGACGGCACAGCCGGGCTACAACCCGGTCACCATGCCGATGCCGGCCGCCGATCCGGTGGCCTATCAGGCCAATTCGCTCTACCGCTCCGACGCGAAGGGCTTTTTCAAGGACCAGAGGGCCCGAAAGATCGGCGACATCCTCACGATCAAGGTGACCATCTCCGACCAGGCCAAGTTTGCCAACCAGACCTCGCGCACCCGCTCCTCGACCAGCGAAACCGGTGTCGGCGGTGTGCTCGGCTCGGTTTTCAACAGCGTCGCGCCGGCCGATGTCACCGCCGACGCGGCGGTGACGACCAGTTCCGGGCTCGGCGACAGCGGCGTCGGCAGCGTCAACCGGTCCGAGACCCTCAATACCCAGATCGCCGCCGTAATCACCCAGGTGCTGCCCAACGGCAACCTGGTCATCGAAGGACGCCAGGAGGTCAGGGTCAATTTCGAGGTTCGCGACCTGATCGTGGCCGGCATCGTCCGTCCCGAGGACATCGCCAACGACAACACCATCGAGTCCGCCAAGATCGCCGAAGCCAGGATCGCCTATGGCGGCCGCGGCCAGATCACCGACGTGCAGCAGCCGCGCTACGGCACCCAGATTCTCGACGCGATCCTGCCTTTCTAGAGACGCAACGGGCGGCAGGACAACAACCCGCCGCCATTTTCCCCGGTACGGACGCTTCCCCCTTTGCGCGTCCGTGCCCGCCCGGCGCCCGCCCCTTGCGCGCCGGCAAACAAAGAAGGCGCGGCCGCAATCCGGTCGCGCCTTCTTTGGTTTTGCGGGCCCTCGTGCCTAGCCGAGCCGCCGCATCGTCCCGTTGCGAAGGCCCATCACCATCGCGGGGCGGAGTTCGCTCACGCCGCGCTCCGGCCCGATGGGGTCGGGCCCTGGCTCCAAGACTTTCGGGCGGTGGCAAAATCGGGTACACCCCAAACCTCCAACCGAAGAAATGGCCGCTCCATGTCCTGGCAAAAACTCGATGAATTGTGCGTGAAACTCGAGGGTCTGGGGCACGCCGAGGCGATTCTCGACGCCGACGAGGCGATCTTCATGCCGGTGGGCGGCGGCGACAAGCGGGCCGAGGCCATGGCGGTTCTGGCCGGCATTCATCACGAGACGGCCACCGCCCCCGAGGTCGCGGACTGGATCGCCGCCGCCGAGCGCGAGATCGACAGCGAGGCGCAGCGCCTGGCGCTCGCCGAGTTCGGGCGCGTCTACCGCAACATGACCTGCCTGCCGACGGCCTTCGTCCGGCGCCAGACCGAGACGCGGACCAAATCCATGCAGGTCTGGCGCGAGGCGCGGCCCAGGGGCGACTGGACATTTTTCCGGCCGGTGCTCGAGGAGGTGGTGCGGCTGACACGCGAGGAGGCGGCGATGCGGGCCGAAATCCTCGGGCTCGCGCCCTACGACGCCTTGATGGAGCAATACGATCCGGGCAATCGCGTCGCCGACATCGATCCGGTCTTCGAACGCCTGCGCGCCTTCCTCACAGATTTCCTTCCCGAAGCGCTCGAAGCGCAGAAACGGCGGCTCGCCAGCCGGGCGCTGCGGCCGCTCAAGGGTACGTTTCCGGTCGAGAACCAGACCGCGCTCGGCGTCGAGATGGCCAGGGCGCTCGGCTTCGACTTCGACCACGGCCGGCTCGATGTCTCGCATCACCCGTTCACCGGTGGCGTGCCGACCGATATCCGCATGACAACGCGCTATCGCACCGATGCCTTTTTGCCCTCGCTGATGGCGGTGCTGCACGAAACCGGCCATGCCCAGTACGAACAGGGCCTGCCCAAGACCGGAGCCCATTGGCCGAATGCCAGGGCGCGCGGCATGGCCATGCATGAAAGCCAGAGCCTCTTCAACGAGATGCAGATCGCCCGTTCGCCGGAATTCTGGGCCTGGGGCCTGGCAATCCTGCGCAAGCACATGGGCATCGAACTCGCCGACTGGACGGTCGACGAC
This sequence comes from Alphaproteobacteria bacterium, assembly GCA_018818925.1. Taxonomy (GTDB): domain Bacteria; phylum Pseudomonadota; class Alphaproteobacteria; order Rhizobiales; family Devosiaceae; genus JAHJQZ01. The sequence continues at coordinate 78,821 of JAHJQZ010000159.1, read as the reverse complement.
GTCATCGCCCATGTCAATCTTGTCGAAAAGGGCCTGATCCGGGTCGATGCCGACGAAGTCACCTACCCGCTGCATGTCATCCTGCGCTACGAGATCGAGAAGGCGCTGCTCGCCGGTGAGATCGAGGTCCGCGACATTCCCGAAATCTGGGACGACAAGATGACGGCCTCGCTCGGCCTTTCGACTATAGACGACGCGGTCAACGGGCCGATGCAGGACGTGCACTGGTCGGGCGGCTCGTTCGGCTATTTTCCCTCCTACACGCTCGGCGCCATGATGGCAGCGCAGCAACGCGCCGCGCTGCAGCGCGACCTGCCCGATATCGGCGAGGACATGAAGAAAGGCGATTTTTCCCGCATCAATGCCTGGCGCGCCGAAAAAATCTGGTCGCAGGGCTCCAACCGCTCGACGCCGGAGCTGATGGTCTTTGCCACGGGAGAACCGCTCCGGGCCGAGTATTTCGAGAGCCATCTCAAGGCGCGGTACGGGGGGTAGCGATGGCGGCGGCTGGTTGTATTCGGCCGCCTGCTCGCCTATGTAGCGGTTTCAGGCGCAACACCAACAGGACGGTGCAAAATGAGGACCGACGTGAACGCGAAAACCCTTCCCGCTCACCGGATTCTTACGCCTCATGCCTGTTTCAACTGCTGCCATAATCGTGAAGGCCGTCAGCCATAGGCTGCCCGACGGCACCGCTCTTTTCTCCGATCTCGATGTCGTTTTTCCTGCCGGCCGCACCGGGCTGATCGGGCGCAACGGCGTCGGCAAGTCGACATTGCTCAACCTGATCGTCGGGCGCCTGCCGCTTCAGACCGGCTCAATCCAGGTTGCCGGCACGGTGCGCATGCTGGTGCAGAACCCGGCGGCAATCGTCGGCGGAACCATTGTCGACCTGTTCGGCCTTCGCGAGGCCTTCGCGCGGCTCGACCGCGTCGAAGCCGGGTCGGGAACGGAAATGGATTTCGCGACAGCCGACTGGACGCTACCGGCGCGGATCGATGAGGCGCTCGGTCGGATCGGTTTGCCGGCATTTTCGCCTCTTTGCCGGATCGATGCGCTGAGTGGCGGGCAGGCGACCCGTGCCGCCCTCGCCGCCCTCACCTTCGATACCCCGGATTTCATCCTTCTCGACGAGCCGACCAACAATCTCGACGCGGACGGGCGTGAGCTGGTGCGGGCGCTGTTGCACGACTGGGCCGGCGGCGCCATCGTGGTCAGCCACGACCGCACGCTTCTTGGCGAAATGGACCACATCGCCGAACTGACCTCGCTCGGTCTGTCCGTTTATGGCGGCAGCTGGGAAATCTACAGCCAAATGAAGGCGGCCGAGCTGGTGGCGGCGGAAGGCGCTCTTGCCCATGCCGAACGCCAGCTCAGGCTCACGGAGCGCCGGGCACAGCAGCAAAAGGAGCGCAAGGCGCGCCGGGACAGCGCCGGCAAGGCCCTCCGCGCCAGGGGCGGCATGCCGAAAATCCTGCTCAACGCCATGCGCGACACGGCCGAAAAGAGCGGCGGCGACGGCGCCAATACCGCATCAAGGCTCAGGGCCGAGGCCGAGGGGGAATTGGCCGAGGCGCAATCGAGGATCGAGGTGCTGGTTCCGATCACCGTGTCGCTGGCACCGACCGGCCTGCCGGCAAGCCGCCGCGTGCTGCAGGCCGTCGGCCTTTTCGGCGGTCATGCAGCCGAAACCGACGTAATCGCCGGTTTTTCGCTCGATATAATCGGACCGGAGCGCATCGCCCTGATCGGTCCGAACGGTTCGGGCAAGTCGACGCTTCTTGCCCTTCTGACCGGCGCCTTGACCCCGCGACGCGGCCAAGCGCGCATCGACGTTCCCTATGCGATGCTGGACCAGGCCGTATCGATCCTGGATCCACGCCTGTCGATCCGCGACAACTATCTGAAGCTCAATCCGCAAGAGACGGAAACCGAATGCCGGGCGGCGCTGGCGCGCTTCCGCTTCCGGGGCGACATGACGAACAGGATGGTCGGCGACCTGAGCGGTGGCCAGCGGCTCGGCGCCGGGCTCGCCGCGACCATCGGCACCGGCACGCCGCCGCACCTGCTGATCCTCGACGAACCGACCAATCATCTCGACCTCGACGCGCTGGCAGCGGTCGAGGCCGGGCTAGCCGCCTATGACGGCGCCCTGCTGGTCGTCAGTCACGACCGGACCTTTCTTCGTGCCATCGAGACGACGCGGGAAATCGTGCTGAAATGAAAAACCCGCCGCAAGGCGGGTACGGCGGTGGTAAAGACGACAGCGGCGCGGCGTTCAGGCCCCGCTATGCCCGGCGCGCAAAGCGATTCGGGCGTTCGGATGCATCTTGACGCGCAATTGCGCGCCATAAAGCTCACTCGTCGCGATAGACCTTCTCGCGGCGCTCATGCATCTCCTGGGCCTCGAGCGACAGCGTTGCGATGGGGCGGGCGTCGAGCCTTGCGACCCCGATCGGGTCGCCGGTCTCTTCGCAATAGCCATAGGTGCCGTCCTCGATGCGCTTGAGCGCCGCGTCGATCTTGGCGATAAGCTTGCGCTGGCGGTCACGCGTCCTCAGTTCCAGCGCCCGGTCGCTCTCGGAAGAGGCGCGGTCGGCGAGATCAGGATGGTTCTGGCTTTCTTCCTGAAGGTTGTCGAGGGTTTCCCGGCTTTCGCGCAGGATCTCGTCCTTCCAGGTTTCGAGCTTGCGCCGGAAGTACTCACGCTGCCGCGGATTCATGAACGGCTCATCGTCCGAGGGGCGATATTCCGACAGGTCCAGTTCAGCGCCCATTGGTGACTCACTCCTTGAGACAAAGACGGCTCTATATAGAGTCGAGGCCGCATCCGGGCAAGCGCGGATCGCCAGCGTGCCTAACACGGATGGGTCACCACGAATAAGGTCAGAATTTCAGCTGACGTATCGGCCGAGTTTAGCGAGCTCTACCAATACTCTTAGCTCGATTTCCTCAATCAAGTCGTCAAGTTCCGGGGCCTCGCGGACCTTGGCCTGACGCACCAGGAACAGCAGCCTGTCGAGTCTGGCTTCGCTCACCGTTCCGGTCAGAACCTCGAGCTTGAGCGCCTCGAGATTGTCGAGCAGCGCATGGCCGCGCCTGATCCGCTTGCGCCGGCCCTGCAGCGGGTCGTCGACGGCCTGAAGCGCCAGAATGGCGTCGATTTCCGTCGGAGCGTTGGCGGCGTAGACGCTGTCGGCACGGCCGGCGACCGGCGCCTCGCCGATCGTGAAGGCCGGACGCCCCGCACCGGCGCCGCCGGCAGCGGATTTGCCGCCGACCGCCGGCCGGCGATACGGCCCTTCGATCTTCATCTGGCGCTACGGCACCCCCGATGGTTAACAATTGGTTTCGGCAATATCTGCCGGGCCGGCGTTAACAGAGCCTTAACAACCCGGCAAATTCTGCATGTCCTTGCCTCCGACAGAGTCTCGACGACGCGGCCCCGGTCCGGTCTGGCGGCGCTTCTCGTTTGAATTCAGACGATTACCCGGTCGCCCAACCCTGCGGCGCAATTTGGCACGCTTCTGGCATTGATGTCGACAGACCGCATTCCGTGGGGACGGAAGGCAAAGGGGACCGAGACCATGCCGAGCACATTTCCAGCGACGTTCCAACGACTGATGGCGGTACTGGCCGTCGTCCTCGTCGTTCTGGCGCCGTCGGCCGCCATGGCGGGCAGCGCCCGAATCAAGGACATCGTCGACATCGAGGGCATCCGCGAGAACCAATTGGTCGGCTACGGCCTCATCGTTGGCCTCAACGGCACCGGCGACAGCCTCAACAACGCGCCGTTCACCCGCCAGAGCCTTCAGGCCATGCTCGAACGGCTCGGGGTCAACACGCGCGGCGAGACGGTTCGCACCGCCAACGTCGCCGCCGTCATGGTCACGGCCAACCTGCCGCCCTTCGCGGCGCAGGGATCGCGCATCGACGTCAATGTCTCGGCGCTCGGCGACGCCGACAGCCTGCAGGGCGGCACCCTGCTCGTCACCCCCCTGCTCGGCGCCGATGGCGAAATCTATGCCATCGCCCAGGGTCCGGTGACGATCAACGGCTTCAAGGCCGAGGCCGACGCGGCCAGCATCACGTCCGGCGTGCCGACGACGGGACGCATCTCGTCGGGCGGGCTGGTCGAACGCGAGATCGGTTTCGACATGGCGAGCCTGAAGACGCTGCGCCTGTCGCTGCGCAATCCCGACCTGACGACAGCCCGCCGCGTCGCGCTCGGCATCAACGATTTCATGGGCGAGCCGACGGCGGTCGCCGAGAATCCGTCGACCGTCCGCCTCTATCTGCCACCGACCTTCGAGGGCGGCATCGTCGACCTCTTGACCGATATCGAGCAATTGGTGGTACAGACCGACCAGCCGGCCAAGATCGTCATCGACGAGAACTCCGGCATCATTGTCATGGGGCGCGACGTGCGCGTCTCGACCGTCGCCGTGGCCCAGGCCAACCTGACCGTCACCATCGCCGAGACGCCGCAGGTCAGCCAGCCCAACGCCCTCGCCCAGGGCGACACCACCCAGGTGCCTCGTTCCGACGTCCAGGTATCCTCGACCGGCAGCAACCTCGCCACCATTCCGGAATCGGTGACGCTGCAACAGCTCGTCGACGGCCTCAACGCCCTCGGCATCTCACCGCGCGACCTGATCGGCATATTGCAGGCCATCAAGGCTGCCGGCGCCCTCCAGGCCGAAATCGAGGTGATGTGATGGACGCGCTCGCTTCCACCGCCTATGCCCGCGACCCCCAGCAGCTCAGCGCCATCCGCAAGCAGGCCACCGAACTCGAAGGCGTTTTTCTCAATACGCTTGTCAAGCAGATGATGTCGGGCATCGAGACCGACGGCGCCTTCGGCGGCGGCCAGGCCGAGGAGACCTGGCGGTCCATGCAGTCGGAATTCCTGGCCGACCAGATCGCCCAGTCCGGCGGCATCGGGCTCGCCGACGACATCATGCGCACGCTCCTGCAGCAGCAGGAAGCAGCGCCCCGCCCCAGTCTCCAGCCCTGACGCAAGGGATTTCGCCATGACCGCCGCTCAACGAATCGAAACCCTCGACCGCTCCGATCCGGCCGAACTGTGCGCCAAGACCGACCAAGCGCTGACGCGGCTCGTCGACATCCTGAGCCGCGAAACCATGCTGCTCCGGGCCGGCAAGCTCAGCGACGCGGCCGGATTGGCCGCCGGCAAGACGCAGGCGGCGGAGGACTACACCGTTCTGGCCCGGGCGGTGCAGCGGCAGGCCGAGCGGCTGCACGTCGCCATCCCGGACCAGCTCGACCGGCTCAAGCGGCGCCATGAGAGTCTCGCCACGCAAATGGCCGAGAATCTGAGGGTTCTGGCGACGGCGCGCACCGTGGCCGAGGACCTGCTCGCCGACGTCGCCAGGGCCGTCGGGGCTGAACAGGGCAACAAGACCTATGGCGCGACCGGCGCCACGCCGCCCGCCAAGTCGCAGGCGGCCGGACTTGCGATCAACCGCGCTCTATAGCTGCAAAAGAACCAGCCGGGTTTTCGCAAGTCATTTCCCGACCGGCCGAGTCTAGCCCGGAAGGTTGCTTTGAAAGGATTCAAAGCGCGCGAGTCTTACGAATTCTTTACCACATTCTTGATTTTACTAAACTTGGAAGCATCACGGAAAGGCGGTGGAAATACGGGCGTGCCATGATGCAGGCTGCTTCAAATGGACGTGAGGTCGTCCCATGAGCCTGATATTCGCGCCTGAGCCCGTTGCCGTCGTCACGCCGCCATTGGTCGTGCGCCCTGTCGCACCGCGCCCTGACACGCGGCCCGTCGAATCGTCCGAAAAGGCAAATGCCGGCAGCTCGGAACAGAAACAGTCTGCCACCCGCGATCCGGCCGCCAAGGCCGAACCCAGCCCCCGCCCGCCGGGCACGGATCCGTCCCTGCCGCCGCAAACCTTGTTCGATGCCTCGCTGATCAGCGAGGATTTCAAGCCGTCGACAAGCCCGGATCAGTTCGCGGCGCTCGCGCTTGCAGACCCGCCCGGCGAAATCCTGGGCGATGAGTCTAGTCCGAGCGCCGCCGACGACCGGGCGGATTCCGGCGACGCCGCGCCATTCGTTCCGGCAAAGGATGACAATCATCCGGTCGAGGCCCAACAACTCGCCGCCTATGATCGTGTCCAGAGCGGCTCGCCGCTATCCCTGCCCGCCGCGGCGAATCCCGACTGGCTCAACGCGATCGAAAAGATCGCCTGAGACCGGCCGACAACGCTGACCGGATCCCGTGCCCGACTCACGCGGTGGGGCGCGCGCATTCGTTAACCATTGGCACCGTCGTGCCACATCCCGACATTGCCGCTTGCCCGCGATACGCCGGATTCCCGGCGCTTCTGCCGCTTAACACGCCACAATTTTTGCCAATGTTTTTAACCAATTTTCAAAGGCTCGCAGGGATACTTCGGCACAACACCCTCAGGAAGAGGCGTGTCTAGTAATCGGTTCCCAGAATAGGAGTTCTAAATGGCCGATATCACTCTCTCGAAGGCGGTTCGATCGAACCTCCTCAATCTCCAGAGCACCGCCGCTTCTCTCGGTAAGACGCAGGAGCGTCTCGCTACCGGCCTCAAGGTCAATTCCGCTCTGGACAACCCGACCAACTTCTTCACCTCTTCGTCCCTCAATAGCCGCGCCGGCGATCTCGGTCGTCTTCTCGACGCCGTCGGCAACGCGACGCAAACGATCGAAGCGGCGAACAATGGCCTGACCGCGATCACCAAGCTTGTCGAAAGCGCCCAGGCGACCGCTCGCCAGTCGCTGCAGACCGCCGGCCAGACCACGCAGAACAAGATCGTCGGCGACACCGCCGCGACCTTCAATCCCAAGGAACTGGCCCAGGTCACCGGCGACAACAGCGTCGCAACCGGCACGGCCGCCGGCGTCATCACCGCCGATGCCGCCGCGACCTATGCCCTGGCGTCGGGCACGGCCGACACAGCGGTAGCGATCACGGCCTCCGGCAGTGAACAGACGGCGTTCATCACGACCGACGCCATCGCCGCCGACGCCACCATCGCCGCCTTCGCATCCGCCGACTCCGTTACCGACGGTACTCTGTTGAGCGCCGCCGGCGCCGGTTCGCTCGCCGCCAACGACCAGTTGGTCTTCACCGTCAACGGCAGCACCAAGACTGTCAATTTCCTTGCCGCCAACGCCGCTGCCGTCACTCAAGGAGTCGATACTCTCGACATCGAAGTCGACGCCACGATCGATACTTTCGCCAGTGCTTTGGCGACCTTGTTCAGCGCCAATACCGCAACCGGCATCACCGTCTCTCGTGCCGCCGATGGTCCGATCACCTTTACGTCCAACGCCACGACCAATTCCATCCGGGTGCAGGACGGCGAAGCCGGTGCCACGCTGACCAAACTCGGCCTGGCGGCCGGCGATGTCACCGGTGAAACCGCCGTGACCGGCGGCGTCAACGGCGACTACCTGTTCACCAGGAACGCCGACCTGCAGGTGCTTGCGGGCGCCGGCAGCACGCTGACCGTCACGACCGACACGGGCGGTGCGGAAGTCGTCACCTTTGGTGCCGCCGCCAACCAGGTGGGCACGCTCGCCCAATTGGTGTCGACCCTTAACGCCTTCACCGGCGTCAACGCCGTCGCCAACGGCACGACCGCCATCGACATCACCGGCATCGCTGGCGAGGATGTCGCCTTTGCCGGTGCCGCGCCGGTTGCGGCTCTCGGTCTCGAAGCCTCCTACAGTCCAGACGATCGCACCCTGGCGTCTCTCGGCATCGCCGCCAATGACAGCTTCATCGTCACGGTCGATGGCGTCGACCACACGGTCACCTTCAACGCCTCCGGCGCCGCCGTTCAGGGAACGAACTCCCTGTCGATCGGCGTTACACGCACGCTGGCCGAACTGGCATCGGCTCTCGACACCACGCTCGACGCAGAAGGCGTCAGCGTCTCGGCCGCGGCCACGGGTGCCTTGACCATCAACTCCTCGACGGCATCGAGCGCGGATTCCATCCGCATTCGTGACGTGACAGGGACCAATGTTGCCGATCTCAACCTCGAAGCAGTCGGTGCGGAATACCAGGACGGCACGACCACCGACAGGTTCTTCAGCCGCAACTCGGCCTATCAGGCCCTGGCAGCGGCCGGAGCAACGCTGAACATCTCGGTCGGCAGTTCCGCCCAGACCCAGATCGTCTTCGGCGCCGGCGCCGGTCAGATCAACACCAAGGCCGGGCTGATCTCCGCCCTCAACAACCTTGCCAATGTCAACGCGACCGGCACGGCCACGGGCACGGCGGCCATCACCCTGACCAATGCCAATGAGAATGACGCCGACTCGAGCTTTGTCTTCACGACCGACAGCGCCGACACGCTGACGGCCTTCGGCGAAACTCCGGATTCAACCACCGCGCCGACCATCGCGACGGTTGCCACTCCGACCAATCTTCTGACCCAGAGCAAGGTTCATCAGGGTGAGACGATCAACATCAAGGTCGGCTCTTCGACGACCCTGACGGTGACGTTCGGCACCGGCACCAACCAGGTGTCGACGCTCGGCGAACTCAATACCAAGCTGCAGTCGCTCGCAGGCGGCGCCGCTTCGGTCAACAGCGACGGTGAAATCAACATCACCGCCGACAAGGCCGGCACGAGCATCACCATCGGCGGCACCGACTCGGCCTTGTCGAGTTTCGGTCTCGAAGCCGGGGAAACCAGCACGCTCATCGACGACACCAATATTGCCGCCGGCGACACCCTGACCATCCAGGTCGGCACCAATGGTCCGCTGACCGTGACTTTCGGCACGGGCACTGGGCAGGTGAACACCTTCAGCGAACTGGAAACGGCCCTCGGCAATCTTGGCGGCGGCACGGCCAGCATCGATGCGACGACGGGCGCGATCACGATCTCGGCCACCAATGGCTCAGAGAACATTACCGTTACCTCGAGCACCGATGCCGTGGCCGAATCCTTCGGCTTGACCAACTCGACGGTTGCCGTGTCGGCGACGACGACGGACAGCACCCAGCGGGCTTCGCTGGAACAGCAGTACAATGACCTGCTCTCGCAGATCAATCAGCTCTCCGCCGATGCTTCGTTCAACGGCGTCAACCTGCTGGCCGGCGACGACCTCAACGTTATCTTCAACGAAGACGGGTCATCCAAGCTCGACATCAGGGGCGTGACCTTCAACGCCTCGGGTCTCAACCTGTCGCGCGTCGCGTCCGGATCGTTCCAGACCGATGGCAACATAAACGACGTGCTGACCTCTCTTGACAGCGCGATCAGTTCGCTCCGGTCGCAGGCGACAAGCTTCGGTTCGAACCTCTCCGTGGTGGAGACCCGTCAGGACTTCACCAAGAAGATGATCAACACCCTCGAGACCGGCGGCGCCAACCTGACGCTGGCCGATACCAACGAGGAAGCGGCCAACCTGCTCGCTCTGCAGACCCGCCAGCAGCTCAGTTCGACGGCCCTGTCGCTGGCCTCCCAGTCCGACCAGAACGTGCTGCGTCTGTTCTAGTCGTTCTAGAAGTCAAACACGAAAAAGGCGGGCTTCGGCCCGCCTTTTTTCTTTTCTGGGGAGCACTCCCCTCCTTCGTCCCAAACCCCTTTTCCAGTTCCCGCGAATCACGTCACACGAGAAGTTACCAATTTCTTAATAAGCGCGACTGGCGCTTGGTGTGTCGGAGGGTCCGGGTCAAATGGCTGATGTAACTCTATCCAAGGCGGTTCGTGCCAACCTGTTGAGCCTGCAGAAAACGGCGGGCCTGCTCGGCAAGACCCAGGAAAGACTCGCGACCGGGCTCAAGGTCAATTCCGCCCTCGACAACGCCACCAACTTTTTCACCGCTTCCTCCCTGAGCGCCCGCGCCGGCGATCTCGGACGATTGCTCGATTCGGTCAACAGCGCCACCCAGACGCTCGAGACTGCCAACAATGGCGTGACCGCGATCACCCAGCTCATCGAGACGGCGCAGGCGACGGCGCGCCAGGCCCTGCAGACGCCCGGACGGGTGATCCAGAACGAAGTCGTCGGCTCGACGAGCGCAACCTACAATCCGCAGGCGCTGTCCGTGGTCAACGGCGACAACACTGTGGCCGTGCCGGCTGGTCTCACCGCCGACGCCTTTGCGACATCAACCTTCACGGTCGGCGCCGACCGGGCCGATGGCGCGGTGACGCTGGGCGGTGCAACGGCCTATGGTGGCGACGCGATTCTTCTCAATGCGGCCGGCTCCCTACAGATCGACGACACGTTCACGATCGAGATCGACACCGGTTCCGGCATTGACACCTTGACGGTGAGCTTTGTCGCGGCGGGCACGGGAACCACCACGGTCGGCGGCGATGCGACGAACGCCACCCTGAGCGTCCAGCTCGATGCCACGCTCGGCAACTTCCGCACGGCCATCAACACCGCCCTCGACCAGCTTGGCGGTGGCACAAGCTCCGTCATCGCGGGCGGGGCCGGCTCGGGCAACCTGACCTTGACGGCCGAAGACGCCAGCGTCGGCTCCATTCGCGTCACCGGCCGGGACAGCGGCGCGGCGCTGGATGCCAGCATTCTGACAGATCTCGGTTTTGCGGCAACCGGCACGGCCATCGCCGGCCAGGCCGCCGACCGGCTGATCACGCGCAACGCAGCGTTCGATTCCCTGGCCGCCGCTAGCGACACGCTGACCGTCGCCACGGGTTCGGGCAGCATCTATACTGCGCTCGGCACCATCACCTTCGGCACCGGCGCATCGGCGCCGAAGTCGCTCGCCGAACTGGCCACCGCCATCGACGGGCTGTCCGCGACGGTCTCGGCATCGGTGGTTGGCAACAATGTCGTCACCTCGATCGCCAATTCCGTCGATTTCGGCACCGGCCTGCGCTTCTCCCAGGGCGCCGGCGACGGCACGCTCGCCGCCTTCAACCTGCTCGGCTCGGATGCCGGCGCGGTTGGCGACAGCGGCAATGTCAATCAGTCGACCTACAACCCCGGCAATCTTCTGACCCAGGGCGCCGTGCAGCAGGGCGACACGATCGACATCAAGATCGCGACGCACACCACCCTGACGGTGCGGTTCGGCACCGGCACCGGCGAGGTCAAGTCGATCGCCGAGCTGAACGCCGCCCTGGCAAGCCTGTCGGGCGGCGCGGCTTCGGTCGATTCGCGCGGCGAGATCAACATAACGACCGACAAGGCCCAGGATTCGATCGTCATCGGCGGCACGCCGACGGCGCTGACGAGCTTCGGGCTGACCGCCGGGGAAACCAACAATCTCCTGACCGCGACCACGGGGATCGTTTCCGGCGACCAGCTCAACATCCAGGTGGGCACCAACACCCTTTTGTCCCTGACCTTCGGCTATGGCGTCAATCAGATCAGCTCGTTCGCCGAACTCGAGCAGGCGCTCGACAATCTGGCCGGCGGCATTGCCACCATCGATGCCGATACCGGTGCCCTCACCATCGAAGCGACCACCGGCGGCGACACGGTGACGATCACCTCCAACGATTCGCTGGCAAATCCCGACGATGCGGTCGCAGAGGCATTCGGTCTGGTCAATTCCACCACGCCAATCCAGCCCACCACGGTCGACAGCACCGTGCGCGCCGAGCTCGAAAGCCAGTTCAACGTCATCCTGCGGCAGATCTCGGACATCGCGCGCGATGCCAGCTTCAATGGTGTCAACCTGCTCGACGGCAATGACCTTTCGGTGATTTTCAACGAGGATGCCTCGTCAAAGCTCACGATTTCCGGCGTCAACTTCAGCTATGCCGGTCTCGGACTGTCCATGGCGGCCCAGGGCTATTTCCAGTCTGACGCCAATGTCGAGGCGACGCTCGACAGCCTCACGGCGGCGACGGACCACCTGCGCGCCCAGGCCTCGACCTTCGGCGCCAACCTCAATGTCGTCGAATCGCGCCAGGACTTCACCAAGCGCATGATCAACACGCTCGAAACAGGCGCCGCCAACCTGACGCTTGCCGACACCAATGAAGAGGCCGCCAATCTTTTGGCACTGCAAACCCGGCAGCAATTGTCGACCACGGCTCTTTCGCTGGCCTCCGAGGCGGATCAGAACGTGTTGCGTCTGTTCTGATTTCTCGACCTCGCCATGCGCGTCGACCGGTTTTGTCTGGCGTTTTGCGCATGAAACCGAATCCGGGCGTGCCGTGCCCCTTTCCCTTTGCAGAAAAGCAACGCACAATTGCTTGGCAGAGTAGCGCCTCAAGAACAACGCGTCGGAGCACATCACCATGTCACTCAAGGTGGAGCTCAAGCCGGGCGAACGGCTTATCATCGGGAACTGCGTGGTCACCAATTCCGATCAGCGGGCGCGGCTGTTCATCGACGGTCGTGCCCCGATCCTCAGGGAAAAGGACATCCTTACGGCGGAGACGGCGGATTCGCCTGCCAAGCGCATCTATCTGGCGGTGCAGCTCATGTACCTCGAGGACGACACGCGCAAGCTGCAACAGCAGTATTTCCGCCTCGTGGACGACATTCTGGCCGCTGCCCCGTCGATGTTTCCGCTGATCGACGAAATCAATAACGAGATATTAACCGGCAAACTCTACAAAGCGCTGAAGGCTGCGGGCAAGTTGATACGCTACGAGGAGGACCTTCTAGCGAATGCAAAACCAAGCGCTGAACGCCTATAACAAGGTCTCCAAGCAAACGGCGACTCCGCGTCAGCTTGAATCCAGCCTGCTGGCCAAGTCGGCTGCGCATTTCCAGCGAATCCGCGACAACTGGGACGATGCCCAGGCCGACCTGGAAGCCGCCATGCTGTTCAACCGGCGGCTATGGACGGTGTTCATGACCTCCGTGACCCGCGACGATAATCCGCTGCCGAAACAGATTCGGCAGAACGTCGCCAATCTCGGGCTGTTCATCATGAACCGCCAGCTTGAGCTGTTGCGCAACCCGGAGGCGCGCAAACTCGACGCGCTGATCAACATCAATCGCGAACTGGCCGCCGGATTGCGCGCCATGGCGCCGCCGGGCGGCGATGCCGGCTAAGCCGTACATGGCCAAAGACAAGCAAAAGGCCCGCATGGCGGGCCTTTTTCGTTTTCGGTCAGTTTTGGGCCGCTAGCTCATGAAGTTGACAAGCTGCAGGTCGGCCAGGCGCGCCATGGTCTGGTAGCTCGCTTCGAGATTGGTGCGCACCGCCAGGAGCTGCATGGCGACTTCGTTGATGTCGACCGATTCGATTTCGCTCAACATGGTCTCGAGCTGGGCGCCGTAGGTGGCGTGCCGCTCGGAAGCCGAGCCGACCGTGGCCTGCGCCAAGCCGAGTTCGAGGGCGATGACCTCGATCGATCCGCTCGTGCCGTTGTTCATTTCGGCAAGCCGCACGACCTGCCGCTGCGCCAGTGCCTGGAAGCGGTCGGAATCGCTGGTGACGCTGGTCGAGAAGCTCTCGGCGGCCATGACGGCGGTGGCGCGCACCAGTTCGGCTATGCCCTGCTCGTTGCCGAGCACGCCGTAATAGGCGGTGGTGCTCTCGTCGACCCGCGCCGAAGCGGTCTGGCGGGCCGAGCCGGTGGTCGATTGGCCGGAATACCAGATGACGGTGTTCGCCGGGTCGGCCACACCCATCGCCACCGCGTCGGCGAAGCCGGTGCCGGGATCGACGACCCGCATCGGCGTTTCGCCATTGGCGGCGATCATGCTCTCGGCGGCGAGGTCGGCGGAGACAGCGGCGAGGTCCGTGTCGCGCAAATGGTCGAACTGGGTTGCGATGGCGGTGGCGATATTGGCTGCCGTAGCATCGGTATCGGCGCCGATGGTGAACTCACCGCGCTGGGCTGGCGTCGTCGTCACGGCAGCAATCTCGAAACTGCCGGTCGAGCCGTCCGGCAGCGCGTAGTTGACCGTGATCGTCTCCCCTTCCTGCGGCAGCGAGTCGACCCGTATTTGCAGGGCATGCGGCTGCGTCGTGGTTTGCGCCGTTACCGTCAGATCGCTCGAATCGGTGCTGATGCCGTTGAGCTTTATGCCGAAGGCGTGCGCGCCATCCTCGGCCACCGTCACGGTATCGGCTTGGAACACATCGGCGAAGGCGGCGTTGAAATTGGCCGCAGTGGCATTTTCATCGCCGGCGACGATCGCGAATTCGCCGGCCACCGGCGGCACGCTCAGCGTCGTCACCGCCGTAAAGGTATAGGGCTCGACAAGGCCACCGGGGCGCTGGACGTTGACGGTGAGCTGGTCGCCGTCGGCGATGAGATCGGCGCCGCCGGCAAACGCCACGGTCGCCGGCGCCGGCGCACCGCCAGCCGGCGTCACTGTGACCGAGGCCGGATTGGCCAATGTCGTCGCGACGCCGGTCACGCTCGGGCCGTTCGGCGTCGCGGATTCGGAGATGACGACTTCGTTGAGGGCGCCCGGAATGGCGGCGCCGAGCTGGATCTGGTCGATATCGACGCGCCCATGCCCGTTGGTCATGTCCCCGAGCGCCGTCAGGCCGCCGGCGTCGGCGCGCTTGCGCTCGGAAATGAGCTGTTTGAGGCCCGCATGAGTGCCGTCGCCGTCGAGCAGCAGGTCGGTGTTCACCACCGGACGGGAATCGGTCCGGTTGCCGGCGAACATCTGGCGGCCGTTGAGGTCGGAATTGAGGATGGCCAGCACCTCGTCGAGCCGGGCGTAGCTTGTCTGTGTCGCCGATGCCAGCGAGATGCCGTCGGATCCGATGCCGCCGGCGCTGAGATCGCCGCGCACCTCGCCTTCGATCTCGTTGAGCCGCGTCACGGCGTTGTCGAGGAAATCGAGCCGCAATGTCGTTGTGTCGATATTGGTGCCGAAGGCCTCGAGCCGCGACAGCCGCGAGCGAAGCGTCAGGTCGAACACGCGGTCCGTGCCGAGTTCGGAAAGGGTGGCGGCCTTCTCCTGAGTTGCAAGCTGCACTTGAAGTTTTTGCAGCACCTGATTGAGAGATTGCACCGATTTATACGCGCCACCAACCGGAAACAGCGATCTGGATATCTGCATGTTCGGTGTCCTAAATGTTCATCAATGCGTCGATCAGCTCCTGGGCGATCGAAACGACGCGGGCGCTGGCGGCGTAGGCGTTCTGCAATTCCATGAGGCGCGCCATTTCCTCGTCGATGCTGACGCCGTATTCGGCATCCATGCGCAACTCGACCGCGTCGAGGGCGATCTGCTGGGTGTCGAGCGCCGACTTGGCGTTGGCGATCATGTCGCCCTGGTAATTGATGACCTGCTGGACGAGGCTCTGGAGGTCGCCGGACAGCGAATAGCCGCCGAGCTCCTTGAGCTGCTGGTTGTCCGGGCGGAAATTGACCGTCTCCATGCGGTCGAGCATGTAGTCGACGCGGGCCGGATCGCCGAGCGTACCGCCGGAATCATACTGCACCAGCAGGGAATTGTCGTTGGCGATGACCGAATTGACGGTGATGCGCGCCGCAAAGCCGCGCGCCTGCGGTTCGCCATCGAGCGCGCCGGTATAGGCCTGGTCGCCGAGGTCGGTGAACAGGTTGAGCGCGAGCCCTGCCCCTTGCGTCGCCGTCGAGCTGGTGCTCTTGCTGGCCGAAGTGATCGTGGAATTGACGCCGCCGTCGTCGCGAATGCTCAGCGTCGTTCCGTCGTCGGCAAAACTTATGCCCGGTCCGAGCACGGCGTTGAGCTGGGCGGCGACGGAGCCGGCGGCGCCTGAGAAATCGACGCCGATGACGCGTTCGCCGCCCGGCGTTCTGTAGTCCATCGGCAGCTTGGACGGGTCGTCGACCCGAACGATTCGGACATCGCGGCTCTGGCCGGACTGGACGTAGCTGAACGAGACCTCGTTGCCCTTGGCGATGTCGGCCATGCCGATATCGAATCCGTCCGGCGGACCGGTCACCGCCGTTCCCGCGGTCTCATTGGTATTGAGTGCCTGGGCCAGCGCCGCGGCGATGCTGTCCAGCTGCGCCTGGGTCTGCACCAGCGTGGTATCGCGCAACTCGACGAGCGCGGCGAGCCGGCCGGACTGGACGATTTTCTGGTCGAGCACGTCGAGCCGCAACCCGGACGGTGTATAGGCCGTCAGGACGCCGACGCCGTTCTCGGCGTCGTCGATGGCGTAGAGCGAATTGGCGCTGAGGGCACCGGCCGGTGCGAAGGTGAAAGTGGTCGCCCCCTGGTCGAGCAGGCCGAGACCGGACTTGGTCATCAGCGCCACCGTTCCATCGGTGCGGTAGACGGCCTGGGTGTCGACGATTTCGGATACCCGCGCCACCAGCCGGTCGCGTTCGTCGAGCACGCTGAGGCGCGAGGCCTCGTCGAGCGAATAGTCGGACAGCCTGACATTGATGTCGCGCAACGATTGCAGGCTCTGGTTGAGCGTGTCGACCTCGGCGGCGATCTGCGTTTCGGTTTCCTGGCGCAGCTCCTGGACGGTGCCGGACAGGCCGTTGAGCGCCTGGGCCAGCGTCTGCGCCGAAGAGATGGTGGTGGCGCGGGTGGCATAGTCCTCGGGGCTGACCGCCAGCGCCTGCATGGAATTGGTGAAATCCTGCAGAAGCGTGTCGAGCGAGTTGGCGTCGCCCGGCTTGCCGAAGGCGACCTCCAGCCGCTCGAGGAAGGTGTTGCGCACATCGGCATAGCCCATGTCGCCGACTTCGCGCACATAGGCGCGTTCGAGCGATGAGACGAAGGCGCGCTCGACACCGACGAAACTGGAATAGGTGCTCGAGCCGCCATTCATGTCCTTGATGACGACGCTCTGGCGGTGATAGCCGCTGGCGCCGGCATTGGCGACGTTGCGCGACAGGACGGTGAGGCCGTCCTGGGTCGTGCGCATGCCGCTCAAGGCATTCGAAAGGGTTACGGAAAGACCCATTCTCCACTCCTGGCGCGGCCCGGTCCGGAAAGGCTGCTACATCCGGACCGGGACCGACCCATCACAGACCGCGTTCCCGGCCGCTTCGGCCCGGTTCACGCCCTGTCTCGTTGACCTTCACGTTTCACTTCCTCCGGCTTCAGCGCAGCATGTTCAGCGCTTCCTGCAACATCTGGTCGGAAGTCGACACGATGCGCGTGCCCGCGGCATAGGCCTGCTGCGTCACGATCAGCTTGGTGAATTCCTCCGAAATGTCGGTGTTCGAGGATTCGAGCGAGGCGGAAACGATGCCGCCGCCGCTGTCGAGAATGGCTTCGCCCGATTCCGAGGTCGCGGCGAATATGCCGCCATCGAGGCGCTTGAGGGAATTCGCGGCGCTGAACTGCGCCGTCACCACCTGGGCCAGTTCGACCTGCTGGCCGTTGGAATAGGAGGCGACGACACGGCCGTCGTCGTTGATGGTCACCGAGACGAACTCGCCGGCCGCATAGCCGTTCTGGCTCAGCGCCGTGACTTGGCTGGTGCCGTTGGCGTCGGCGAACTGGGTGACGCCGCCGGTATTGTGCTGCAGATTGACATTGCCGATGGTGACGCCGTTGACGGTCAGGTTGTTGACCGTGGTCGAGACGACGTTCGGCGTCAGGGCGCCGTTGGCGGCGAAGCTGTAATTGGTGCCCACGTCGCGCCAGGCGATATCGGCCGAACCGGCCTCGGAATTGGTCAGGTAGTAGAGCCGCCAGGTGTCGGTGCCGCCGCGCGCGGCGCTGTCGACCTTGGCCCAGCGCAATTGCACGTTCACCGGCGCGCCGTTGGAGGCGTAGACGGTAATGGCGCCGCCGGCGATCGATTCGGACACGAACAGGTCCGACTGGGCCCCGGTCACCGTCGGCACCTGCACGCCGATGGAGCTGTCGGTATAGGTATAGTCGCCGGCCGCGACGCCGACCGCGGCGAGCGGCGTGCCGGTTCCGTCCGTGAGGGTGAAGGACGAGGTCAGGTTGGTGCCGAGCGTGAACCTGACATTGCCGCCGCTCAGCGCGACAGTGGCATCGGCGGCAGCGGTGCCGCCATTGGCTTGCAGGCCGGTCTGGAGGCTCGCCAGGGCGGTGTCGATGTCGCCATTGATGTCGAAGGCGATGTTGCCGCTCGCCACGCCGCCGGCGCTTTCGGCCTCGAAGGTGACGGCGACGCCGTCGATATTGATGGTGAAGGTGTCGCCATCGGTGAACGGACCGGCGGGCGGGCCGCCGGCGCTGTCGGCGTCGTTGGCGCCGACGAGAGCGGTGGTGCCGGTGGCCGTCGCGGTGACGTCCGCCGCCGTGGCGACGAAGTCCGCGGAATTCATCAGCTCGCTATTGACCGTGTTGGGGTCGTAGGCCGCGGTCTTGGGCAATTGCGGCAGGTTGAGCTGATAGTCGACGCGCGTCGTCAGCTGCGCCGGCAGGAAGGAATTGGAAATCTGGATGACCGAGGGCACCGAGCCCGAGATGTTGCCGGTCGACTGGTTGATCGGCAGGCCCTTGAGGTAGTAGCCGGCGCCATTGACCAGATAACCCTCGCGGTCGAGATCGAAATCGCCGCGGCGGGTGTAGTAGCTGGTGCCGCCGAACACGGCATTGCCGTCGTTCTGGCCGATCTTTTGCTCGACCACGAAGAAGCCATTGCCGTTGAGGGCCATATAGGTATCCGAGGACGCCGTCTTGATGTCGCCGCCAACCGTGTTGGTGGCACGCGACGATCCGATCACGGCGCCGGGCGTCTGCCGACTCACCGGAGCGTCCGGGATCAAGTCGAGGAAGTCGGTCTCGATGCGCTTGTAGCCGGTCGTCTGCGAATTGGCGATGTTGCCCGAGATGTTCTCGAGCGCGAATGACTGGGCCCTCAGCCCGGTCACAGCCGTCGCCAGTGCGCCATAGATACCCATGTTGTACTCCGTTGTCCCAAATACGTGCGGGATGCACCTGTTCACTTCGTTCAATGCAAGCCGGATGCCAAACCGAACAGCATTGATTTTCAAAGGAAATTTGACACAGTGTCCGGGCATGCCCCGTATCGGCCGGATCGAATCTGCCGCCAGCCCGGCAGAAATTGCCATGCTTGAGAATGCACCGGGTTTGTCCTAAACACCTCAGCGCAAGGGAAGCTGAGCCATGCTGTTCGACCGCGCCGAGGATTTCGTTTCGTCCGACCGTCACGCCGTGACGCTGTTCGGCATGGCCGGGGTCGGCAAGACGCGGCTGAGCGCCATCCTGAGGCGCGACGGCTGGTTTCACTATTCGGGCGATTACCGCATCGGCACGCGCTACATGGGCGAGTTCATCGTCGACAATTTCAAGCGCGAAGCGATGAAAGTGCCGTTCCTGAGGGACCTTTTGATCTCGGACTCGATCTACATCTCGTCCAACATCACCTTCAACAATCTCGATCCGCTCTCGACTTATCTCGGCACCCCCGGCGATCCGGCGCGCGGCGGCATCAATCTTGCCGAATACCAGCGCCGCCAGGAACAGCACCGGGTCGCCGAGATCGCCGCCTTCGGCGATGTGCCCTATTTCATCGAACGGGCCGAGGCGCTTTACGGATACACCGATTTCGTCTGCGATACCGGTGGCTCGCTGATCGAGGTAGTCGATCCCATGCGCGACGACGATCCGGTGATCGCGACCCTTCAGGCACACACGGCCCTTGTCTATATCCGCGGCACCGACGGGGACGCCGCCGAGCTGGTTCGCCGGTTCAAGAAGTCGCCAAAGCCGATGTATTATCCGCCGGACTTCCTCGTTCGCAAATGGAACGAGTACAAGGCGATCAACGCCATCGCCGAGGACGATCAGGTCGATCCGGCCGGGTTCGGCGCCTGGGGATTCGAAGCGCTTCTCGAGCATCGGCTGCCGCGCTACCAGCAACTGGCCGACCGGTTTGGCTATGTCGTCGAGGCAAGGGATGCCGCCAGGGTTCGCGACGGCGCGGATTTCCTCGCGCTCATGCGCGGGGCGATCGCAGCCCGTACCGCCTGAAGGCGGACGGGATCACGCGCGATCGCCGGAATTTTCGCCCTTCCGCGCCATCCAACCGAGAACCCAGATGCCCATACGCATTCCCGACGACCTCCCCGCCCGCAAGATCCTCGAAGCCGAGGGCGTCGCCGTCATGGATTCCTCGCGCGCCGCGCGCCAGGACATCCGTCCGCTGCAGTTCGGCCTTTTGAACCTGATGCCCAACAAGGAGCGGACCGAGACCCAGTTCGCCAGGCTGGTCGGGGCCTCGCCGTTGCAGATCGATTTCACCCTTGTCAGGATTTCCGACCACAAGGCCAAGAACACTTCCGAGGACTATCTCAACACCTTCTATTCGAAATGGGAGGAAATACGGGACCGCAGGTTCGACGGGCTGATCGTCACCGGCGCGCCGATCGCCCACATCCCGTTCGAGGAGGTCAGGTACTGGCCTGAAATGGTCGAGATCATGAACTGGACGCAGACCAACGTCCATTCGACCCTGTTCATCTGCTGGGGGGTGCAGGCGGCGCTCTACCATTTCCACGGCGTCCTCAGGAAGCGCCGGCGTGAAAAGGCGGTCGGCATCTACCGCCACCAGAACATGCGGCCGAACTCACCCTATCTCAGGGGCTTTTCCGACGATTTCGCCATTCCGGTCAGCCGGCACAACGACATCGACCGCTCGACCCTTCCCGATGACGGCTCGCTCGAAGTTTTGATCGACAGCAACGAGGTCGGCATCTGCATGCTCGAGGACCACAAGCACCGGGCCCTCTACATGCTCAACCATTTCGAGTACGACAATCGTTCGCTGGCCGACGAATATGCGCGCGACATCAAGGCCGGGCTCGCGCCGGCGCTGCCGGTCAACTACTTCCCCGACGACGACCCGACGCGCGAGCCGCTCAATGTCTGGCGATCGCATTCCCACCTGTTCTTCCAGAACTGGATCAACGAAATCTACCAGACCACGCCCTACGACATGGCCAAGATCGGCACGCCGGACGGCGAGAACGAGTGGCTCTAGGCCCCGACTGACCATCGACCCGTCGCCGCCGGTCCGACTTGCCGATTTCGATGCGGCCCGTCTTGCGATTGTAGGCGGACCGTCTCGGCCGGTGGTATCGGGAGGGGAACGATCCGGGGATCGCACACCTAAAAAACTATGCGGCCCGCCGATGGCTCGGTGGGCCGTACTTGTTCGTGAAGCGCTTCAGTCATTTCGCGCGGGCCGGCCCTGCTCGGGCAAAGCGCGCGCGACCGCGGACTATGGCTACTTCTTGGGGCCGCCGGGCTTTGCGGGCTTTGCAGCGGGTTTCTTCGGGTCGTTTGCCATAATGGAGCTCCTGTCCAAACAGAGGCAGTACGTTGGGAATTATATCCTTTTCGTGACAGCTTCCAATTGGTTCATTTTTGTGGCCGGCACTATTGTGGCTCTTGCATTTTTCAAAAGCGTTGCCCGTGCTGCTTCGCTTTGTGCCGCCTTGCTTTTCCGGCGCGAACTCCTACCTTCGGCGGAGGCCCGGATCGGAAAAACGCATGTCTTCTGCCCCAATTTCGCTGGTCGACGAGGTCGGACTGATTCTGGCAAATCTGGCCGAATCAGCGACCGGCGGTCTGGTTCCGACCGTCAGGCTCGGCGTCACCGGCCTCAGTCGCGCCGGCAAGACGGTGTTCATCACCGCGCTCGTCCATGCCCTCATCAACGGCGTCAGGCTTCCGGGCTTCGCCGCGCAGGCGGAAGGTCGGCTGATCGGCGCCGCGCTCGACGAGCATCCCGAACGCCACGTCCCGCGATTCGCCTACGAGCAGCATATCGCGACGCTCACCGGCGCCGATCCGGTCTGGCCGGATTCGACCCGCCGCATCTCGCAGATCAGGCTTACCCTCAAATACCAGAGCGCCAGGTGGATCGCCGGCATGATGGGACCAGGCGAGGTGCATCTCGACATCGTCGACTATCCCGGCGAATGGCTGCTCGATCTGCCGCTTTTATCGCTGGGCTTTGCCGAATGGAGCGAAATCGCCCTGACGCGGGCTGCCCGGCTGGACAGTGAAGCGGCTGCCAAACCATTTTTCCAGGAATTGTCCGGCATGGACGCGACGTCGCCGGCCGACGAAACCACCGTCGAACGCATTGCCGGCGCCTTCGCCGCCTATCTGCGGGCGGCGCGGGCCGAGGCGCAAGCCATGTCGACGCTGACGCCGGGGCGATTTCTCATGCCGGGCGATCTCGAAGGCTCGCCGGCCCTGACTTTCGCGCCGCTGCCGGCGCCGAACGGCCCGGTGGGACACAAATCGCTCTACAGGATGTTCGAGCGGCGCTACGAAGCCTACAAGCACGTCGTTGTGCAGCCGTTTTTTCGCGATCACTTCGCTCGGCTTGACCGCCAGATCGTACTGGTCGACGTGTTGAAGCCACTTAATGCCGGCGCCGGCGCCGTTGCCGATCTCGAAACGGCGCTTTCCGACATTCTCGCCTGCTTCCGTCAGGGTTCCGGCTCGCTTTTGAGCGGCATCGTGGCGCGGCGCATCGACAGGATCCTGTTCGCCGCGTCCAAGGCCGACCACATCCACCACACCTCGCACGACCGGCTCGACGCCATCCTCAACCGGCTCGTGGCCCGCGCCGGGCGCCGCGCCCGCTTCGCTGGAGCCGAGACGCGTTCGCTGGCGATGGCGGCGGTCCGGGCGACGCGCGAGGGCCGGATCAGCCATGACGGCAGCCCGCTCGATGTCATCATCGGCACGCCGGAAGCGGGCGAGAGGCTCGACGGTGCCGAATATGACGGCCGGACCGAGATCGCCCTGTTCCCCGGCGACCTGCCGGAGACGCCGGAACAGGCGCTCAGCCGCGACGGCGACGCGCCTCTCGTCAATTTCATGCGCTTCCGGCCGCCGTCAAAACTCGGCCGGACCGATGACGGACTGCCGGTCCTGCCCCATATCAGGCTCGACCGGGCCGTGGATTTCCTGATCGGAGACAAGCTCAGATGAGAAAGCCCGTCGCCCAGCCCGTCGGCCCGGCCAAGCCGGCGGACGAGGCATCTGCCGGCCGCGCGCCGCAGATCTTCTCTGCCGAGGACATCCCGGAAGCGCCCGAACCGGCGGACGAGGCCGGCACGGCGCTCGAACCGGCGCCGCCGCCGCGCCGGCGCAACTGGCTGTTGCGGATCGCCCTCTCGGCTTTCAGTCTCGTCGTCTCGCTGAGCCTCGGTCTCGCGGCGCAGCAGCTTATCGCCGATCTGTTCGCCCGCTATGAATGGCTGGGCTGGGTCGGCACGGCGATCGTCGCCGTGCTGGTCTTCGCCGTCCTGGCGCTGGCCTGGCGCGAATGGCTGTCCGTGCGGCGGCTCAACAAGCTCGGGCGCCTGCGCGAGCGGGCGGCGGCGGCGCTCGACAGCAATCGCATGGCGGAGGGCGAAGCCGTCGTTTCCTCCGTCTCGGCGCTTTATGCCGGCCGGCCGGACCTGGCGCGGGCCCAGTCCTCGCTCATGCCGGTGCTCGGCGACATCGTCGACGCCAGCGACCGCATCCAGGCGGCCGAACGGGCATTGATGACCCCGCTCGATGCGCGGGCGCGGGCGCTGACGGCGGCGGCGGCGCGGCGGGTGACGCTCGTGACCGCCATCTCGCCGCGCGCGCTCGTCGATATCGCCTTCGTCGCCTTCGAGAGCATACGGCTGGCGCGCCGCATCGCCGTGCTCTACGGCGTCCAGCCCGGGCTGTTCGGCTCGTGGCGGCTGTTCGGCGCTATTCTGGGCCATCTTGCCGTGACCGGCGGCGTGGCGCTCGGTGATAGCGTCATCCAGCAGCTTCTCGGACAGGGGCTGGCGGCAAGGCTATCGGCCCGGCTCGGCGAGGGTCTGGTCAACGGGTTGATGACCGTCCGGGTCGGCATCGCCGCCATGCGGGTGACGCGACCCCTGCCCTTTTCCGTGCTCAGGCAGCCGGTGGTTATGGATTTCGTGCCGGAGCTGGTAAAGGTTGAGAAGACCCAGACCAAGACTAAGTCCTGATCAATCCGCCATGATGGTCGAGCCGATAGGCAATTGAATCGGAGCAGCGGATGATCTCGCGGCCGGCGAAATGCGCGACATCGCCTTGCGATGCATCCTCATAGACGCCGTAACGTCCTTCCCAGCGCCAGCCGCCGAGAAAGCGGCCCTCATCGTACAAAGCCGAGAGGGCGCTTTTGGTCGTCAGCCCGGCCTTGGTGGCCAATAAAATCGGTGCCGCCGAAATAGCTATCGAGATAGCGCCAGCCGCCGCTTTCCCAGACGAGATCATGCGAACCCGGCCGACAGGCCGGCGACGGTTCGCCATCGCCGACATAGGTTTGTTTCTTGGCCGCAACGACAAAACGTTCGAGTTCCCCACGGTTCATGCGAGCGTCCTCCGCCGATGAAGGTGGAGATAGTGGTGCCGACCGACAGAATTTGGCAGCAAGGGAACAAACATTGCGCCCGGCCGGGCGGGAGCGGCAGGGTTTTCGCCGCGCCCCGGTTATGACCGGAAGGCGTTTTTCTGCGCGAGGCTCCCGATTTCGGTCGTGCGGGTCTAGCCTGGTTGCACGTGCTACCGCGAATGCGCCTATGCCGCGTCCGCCACTCGGAGACAAACAATGACCGACATCGCCATCCACCAACCTGGCCGCGGGCGCATTTATGACTCGATTACCGAAACGATCGGGGATACCCCCCTCGTCCGCCTCAAGCGGCTGCCACAACTGCAAGGGCTCGACGCGACCATCCTCGCCAAGCTCGAGTTCTTCAACCCGATCGCCAGCGTCAAGGACCGCATCGGCGTCGCCATGATCGACGCCCTCGAGGCCGAGGGCCGGATCGGGCCGCAGACGGTCCTGATCGAGCCGACCTCGGGCAATACCGGCATCGCGCTTGCCTTCACGGCGGCGGCGCGCGGTTATCGGCTGATCCTCGTCATGCCGGAATCCATGTCGATCGAGCGGCGCAAGATGTTCGCCCTGCTCGGCGCCGAACTGGAGCTGACGCCCGCCCCGGCCGGAATGAAGGGCGCCATCGCCCGCGCCGAGGAACTGGCGCGCGACAATCCCCATGCCATCATTCCCCAGCAGTTCCAGAACCCGGCCAACCCGGACATTCATCGCAAAACCACCGCCGAAGAAATCTGGAACGACACGCGGGGCGAAATCGACGCCTTCGTTGCCGGCGTCGGTACCGGCGGCACCATCACCGGCGTCGGCCAGGTCCTCAAGCTGCGCAGGCCGGACCTCAAAATCTTCGCCGTCGAACCGGAGGCGAGCCCGGTGCTGAGCGGCGGCGCCGCCGGCCCGCACAAGATTCAGGGCATCGGCGCCGGCTTCGTGCCCGACATTCTCGACCGCTCGGTGATCGACGAGGTCGTCACCGTCTCCAACGACACGGCGCTCGAAACGGCGCGGGCCCTGGCCCGCTACGAGGGCATTCCGGGTGGCATTTCCTCGGGCGCGGCCGTGGCGGCATCGCTCAAGGTGGCGACGCGGCCGGAATTTGCCGGCAAGACCGTGGTCACGGTGATCCCGAGCTTTGCCGAGCGCTATTTGTCGACGGCGCTGTTCGACGGGCTGTAGGGACGCGTTAGGACCGGCGGGGCGGCGGCGTCAGTCTGCCTTGTCGCCAGACTGGACCTTGCCCATCTTGGCGTCCCAGGGCGGCACGTCGGCGAGCCGGCCGAGGAAATCGCCGGCCCAGTGATCGACATCGTGCCGCTCGACCATCTCCATGCACGCCACCCAGCGCGCCTTGCGTTCCTTGAGCGACATGGCGAGGGCCTGATCGAGGGCGTCGGCCGTCTCCTCGATATTGTGCGGGTTGACCAGCAGCGCCTCGGCAAACAGCTCGGCGGCGCCGGCGAAACGCGACAGCACCAGCACGCCGGGATCCTCGGGATCCTGGCAGGCGAGAAATTCATGGGCGACCAGATTCATGCCGTCGCGCAAAGGCGTCACCAAGGCGACATGGGCGGCGCGATAGAGCCCGGCCAGCGCCGTTTGCGGATAGGCGCGTTTGACGTAGTTGATCGGTGCCCAGTCCGGCTCGGCGAACCGCCCCATCAGCCGGCCGCAGGCCAGGTCGAGCGCCTCGCTGATGTCCCTGTATTGCTCGATCGTGTCGCGGGAGGACGGCGCGATCTGCAGCATGTGGACGCGCCGCCGCCATTTCGGAAATTTCTCAAGGAGCTTGTCGTAGGCGGCGATGCGTTCCGGCAGGCCCTTGGAATAATCGAGCCGGTCGATGCCGAGAATGAGGGCGCGCCCGGCTAGAGACGCCACCATCTGCTCTTCGGACCGCATGGCGCGCGGGCGTCCGACGAGCTGCCGGAAGGCCTGCGGATCGGTGCCGATGGGAAAGGCATCGACCGAATGCGGCAGGAATTCCGGCGGCGCCTGGGTCTGGTCGCTGACCGAGGGCAGCGTCGCGCTCTCGAACTGGGTCTTGAGTTTTTCGACGTCGCGTTGTGCCTGCAGGCCGACGAGATCGTAGGCGGCGAGTGCCGACAGCAGGTCGGCCGAATGCGGCACGGCGGAGAAGATTTCCGGGCCGGGGAACGGGATGTGCAGGAAAAAGCCGATGCGGTTCTTCGCCCCGAGCCGGCGCAGTTCGCGGCCGAGAGGAATGAGGTGGTAGTCGTGCACCCAGATGGTGTGCTCCGGGCTGGCCTCGTTGATCAGCGCCTTGGCAAAGGCTTCATTGACCCGGCAATAGGCGTCGTAATCCTCCTCGGCGATCTTGATCAGATCGAGCCGGTGGTGAAAAGCCGGCCAGAGCACGGAATTGGCAAAGCCCTCGTAATAGCCGTGGTAATCCTTTTCGGGCAGGTCGAGGCCGCCGATCCTCAGCCCGTCGATGGTCGAGAATTGCGCCTCGTCGGTATAGTCCTCGGAAAAGCCGCCGGACCAGCCGAACCAGAACCCCTGGCGCTCACCGAGCACCTTCTTGAGGGCCACCGCCAGACCGCCCGCGGCCGGGCGCTTGCCCGGGATGCGATTGGAAACAACGATTATGGGCTTCACGGGGCTGTCCGGCTCGGCGCGCGGTCCGGCAAAATCGATGACATCATGGCTGCTTGTAGCATCTGTCGCCGGGTCTGCAAAATCATTGAGTTCGTCCACCTTCGCCATCCTGTGCCGGAGCCCGCGGGCGGTGCGGCGGAACCGATGACGATCCAGTCCGTTCAGTCCGCGAAGGCGGAGAGATAGGCGTGAACCTCGTCCGGACCGCTGAGCCGATAACGCGCCAGCGTCTGACCGGTTCCGACCTTGATGCCGAATCCGCCCAGCGCCGCGGCGGCTTCCATGCCCGCCTCGTCGGTCACGTCGTCGCCGACAAAGACCGGCACCCGGCCGGCAAAGGGCGGTTCGGCCATGAAGGCGCGGACGGCGCTGCCCTTTGAAAAGGCGGCGGGACGCACCTCGACGACCAGTTTGCCCGGCGTGCCTTCCCAGTCGGGCCGATGCGAGAGCACCGCATGCGCGGCGGCGCGGACGCGGTCCTCGGCCGCGGGCGCGTTGCGAAAGTGCAGAGCGACCGAATAGACCTTGTGCTCGATGATCATGTTGTCGATGTCGCCCAGCTCGGCGCGGAAGCGCGCGGCGATTTCGGCCGCCTCGGCCGCGACATCGGCGCCGGGCGTCTCGATGCCGCCGTCGGGCCGCCTTCGCTCGGCGCCGTGGCTGCCCGCCACCGGCGTCACCAATGGCGCCAGCATTTCGGTGACGTTGGCGATTTCGCGTCCCGTGACGATGGCGAGCGCCCCGCCGAGCCGGTCGCGCACCCTTTCAAGCGTCGGCACCAGGCGCGGTGCGACCGTCACGTCGCGCGGAATGCGGGCGAAGCCGACCAGTGTGCCGTCGAAATCGAGAAACAGGGCATTGGCGCCGGTCAGCGCCGGCGGGATCGTCTCGATCATTCGTCGCCCCGGGCGCTCGGCGCCAACTTCAGCCTGAGGCCGTCAAGGGCGTCGGACATGAGGATTTGGCACGAAAGCCTTGAATTGGCTTCGACATCGGGCACCATGTCGAGCATGTTCTCTTCTTCCTCGCTGGCGGTGTCGAGCATTTCAATCCAGGTGTCGTCGACAAAGACGTGACAGGTGGCACAGGAACAGGCGCCGCCGCATTCGGCCTTGATGTCGAAGCCCCAGTCGCGGATGACTTCCATCGCCCGCCAGCCCTCCAACGCCTCGAGCGCGTGTTCGTTGCCTTCGTGATCGACGACGATGAGCTTCATGGGCCGGTACTCTGTGGATGGCGCGGCCTAGGCCACGCCGAGCTTCTTTTGCAGCTTGGTCGAGGAGGTGGTGTACTGGAAGATCACCCTCTCGTCCGGGGAAACGATCTTCTTGGCCGCCTGGGCCATCAGCGCCGCCTCGTGGAAGCCCGATAGAATGAGCTTCAGCTTGCCGGGGTAATGGTTGATGTCGCCGATGGCGAAGATGCCGGGCACAGAGGACTCGAACTTGGCCGTGTCGACAGCAATGAGGTTGTCGTTGAGCGCGAGCCCCCAGTCGGCAACCGGGCCGAGCTTCATGGTCAGGCCGAAAAAGGGCAGCATGCGCGTCGCCGGCACGGATATTTCGCTGCCGTCCCTGGTCTTGAGACGCACCGCCAACAGGGCGCCGTTCGCGCCCTCAAGGCCAGAAACCTGGCCGATGACGAGGTTCATCCGGCCGGAGGCAACCAGTTCGCGCATCTGGTTGACCGTGGCCGGGGCGCCGCGGAACTCATCGCGCCGATGCACGAGTGTCAGGCTTTTGGCCAGCGGCGCCAGACTGACCGTCCAGTCGAGAGCCGAGTCGCCGCCGCCGACGATGACGACGTCCTCGCCGCGGAAATCCTCCATCCGGCGGACCGAGTAGAAGACCGACTTGCCCTCGAAGGCCTCGATGCCCTCGATCGGCGGTCGCTTGGGCTGGAAGGAGCCGCCGCCAGCCGCGATCACGACAACCCTGGCGTGAAAGATGTCGCCGGCATCGGTCGCGACGACAAAGCTGCCATCGGGCTGGATGTCGAGCTTTTCAACCATCCGCGCCAGATGGAATTCGGCTCCGAACGGGGCGATCTGTTGCATCAGCTTTTCGGTCAGTTGCTGGCCGGTGATGACCGGATAGCCGGGAATGTCGTAGATCGGCTTTTCCGGATAGAGCTCGGTGCATTGACCGCCCGGCCGGTCGAGAATGTCGATGACATGGCACTTGAGGTCCAAAAGACCCAATTCGAACACGGCAAACAGGCCGACCGGGCCGGCACCGACGATAACGACATCGGTTTTCATGATGGATTCGGACATGGTCTCGCTCAGATAGGGGCCGGCGTTTCGGGCTGTCTGATGGCCCGAACGGCCCGGAAAATCAACCGGCAATATGTGCTGCCGATGCAGCGGAATCAGGCGGAGGGTCCGGCGCGGCGCAGGAACCGCCGCGAGCCGACCGGCACTTCGTCGCGCCCCACCGGCTGGAGATAGACCGGCAGGTCGCCGAGCCGCCCGTCGGCCAGCGCGGCGCGGGTCGGTTCGTGGGCGACGACGAAGGCGGTGATGCCGCAGCGGCGCATGAGACGGATCTGGTCGATCAAGACGTCACCGACCGCCCTGACCTCGCCCACAAAGCCATAGCGCTCGGTCACAAGCCGCGCCGTCGAATAGCCACGCCCGTCGGTGAAGGCTGGAAAGGCGATGGCGACGGAGGCGAAGCGGCCAAGATCGCCGGCAACGCTCTCGATGGCGTCGCCCGGCGCGACCAGAAGGCCGAGCGGATGCGGGTTTTTGAGAAAGGTTTCGCGGTGTTCGAGGAACACGGGCAGCGGCACATGAGTGTAGCGCACGCCGTCGGCGGCGTCGCCCTCTGCCCAGTCGCGCCACGGATCGGCGATGAACCTGCCATTGCTGAACACTGTCGCCTCTGCCACCGGCAACGGCCGGGCGATGCGGGCATTGACGTCGAAATGGATGCCGCATTCGGTCTTGTTGCGGCCGCGCCAGCGCCCGGACCGGGCGTCCTCGCCCTCGGCGACAACGCTGGTGCATGAAGCGCAGCCGATCGAGCGAAAGCCCTCGGCGTATAGCGGATGCTCGGGCAAATCGTGCGCCTTGCGATAGGCGGCAATGTCCGAATCATTCCAATAGGCCAGCGGGTTGACCTTGATGCGATCATCGCTCGTCAATTCGAAATGCGGCAGCACGCCGCGATCGGCGGTCTGAAAACGCTTGCGCCCGGTCACCCAACCGCCGAAGCCGGCGAGGGCCAGGTCGAGCGGCTCGGTCTTGCGGATGTGGCAACACGAATCCGGGTCGGTCTCCCACAAATCGCCATTGGGGTCGAAGCGCCTCACGTCCTCGGGATCGGGTCGCAAGGCCCGGACATTGGTCAGCCCGAGATGGCGCGACAGCGTTTCGACATAGTCGAGCGTTTCGGCGAAATGCTTGCCGGTTTCGAGAAAAAGCACCGGCAGGCCGGGATCGATGCTGGCGACCATATGCAGGATGACGGCGGAATCGGCGCCAAAGCTCGAGACGATGGCGATGTCGCCGGGCAACAGCTCGACAGCCTGGCGCAGCACGCCATTTGCGTCCATTTCGTCGAACATGCCGTTGAGCGCGACGATGCCGAACGCCCTGAGCCTGTCGGATTGTGGCAGACCGGCACCAAGCGGATCAGCGAGAGCCATAGAGCGCCTCCTTGAACGGGGCATCGCCGAGGCGGCGATGGGCGGCGATGAAGCTTTCCTCGGGCGAGGCGCGCGCCAAAAGATAAGTGTCGACAAGGGTCTCGACGGCGCCCGGCACCTGTTCGGCGCTAAGGCCCGGCCCGAGAATGGTGCCGATGGAGGCCTGTTCGGTAGCGTCGCCGCCAATGGTGATCTGGTAGAGTTCGGTGCCTTTCTTTTCGACGCCCAGAATGCCGATATGGCCGACATGGTGGTGGCCGCAGGCATTGATGCAGCCGGAGATTTTAATCTTGAGCGGCCCGATCTGCTTCTGCCGCGCCGGATCGGCGAAACGCCGCGACAATTCCTGTGCCACGGGAATGGAACGGGCATTGGCGAGAGCGCAATAATCGAGTCCCGGGCAGGCGATCATGTCGGTGATCGAACCGATATTGCCGGTGGCAAGCCCGGCGGCGACCAGACCGGCATGAAGATCGCGCAGATCGGATATGGCGACGTGCGGCAGAACGATATTCTGCTCATGGCTCACGCGCAGCTCGCCGAAGGAATATTTTTTCGCCAGATCGGCCAGAACGTCCATCTGCTCGGCCGAGGCATCGCCCGGCGCGCCGCCGACCGGCTTCAATGAAACGGTGACGCTCGCATAGCCGGGCTGGCGGTGCGGAAAGCTGTTGTTCTCGACGAAACGGGCAAAGGCCGGATCGCGCCGCCTTTCGACTTCGAGATCGAATTCGGTGGCTACCTCGGCGAATTCGGGCGGCACGAAGTAGGCGGCGATGCGGTCGAGTTCGGTTTGCGGCAGGGTCAGCACGCCGCCCCTCGCCGCCTCGAATTCGGCCTCGACCTGATCGCGTATCGCGTCGAGCCCCTCCTCATGGACGAGGATCTTGACGCGGGCCTTGTACTTGTTGTCGCGGCGTCCGTAGCGGTTATAGACTCGCAAAATGCTCTCGAGATAGGCGAGCAGGTCGGCATGCGGCACGAAACCGTTGATCAGCTTGCCGATCATCGGGGTGCGGCCCATGCCGCCGCCGACATGAACGGCCCAGCCGATCTCGCCTTGCGCATTGGCCGAGGCCATCAGGCCGATATCGTGGAACTTGACGGCGGCGCGATCGTTCGGGGCGCCGGTGATGGCGATCTTGAACTTGCGCGGCAGGTAGGTGAATTCGGGATGGACGCTCGACCATTGCCGGATGATCTCGGCGACCGGGCGCGGATCGATGACCTCGTCGGCCGCCGCGCCGGCAAAGGCGTCGGTCGTGACGTTGCGGATGCAATTGCCGGAGGTCTGGATGGCGTGCATCTCGACCCCGGCCAGTTCATCGAGGATGGCGGGCACGTCCTTGAGCCTCGGCCAGTTGAACTGGATGTTCTGGCGGGTGGTGAAATGGCCGTAACCGCGATCATAGGTGCGGGCGATATGGGCGAGCCGCCGCATCTGGGTGGCGCTGAGCGTGCCATAGGGAATGGCGACGCGCAGCATATAGGCGTGAAGCTGCAAATAGAGCCCGTTCATCAGCCTGAGCGGCCGGAACTGGTCCTCGTTCAATTGGCCGGCGACACGCCGCTCGACCTGGTCGCGGAACTCCTCGGTGCGGGCCTTGACGAAACCATGGTCGAACTCGTCATAGCGATACATGGGGCGCTCCCAAATCCTGCCGTTCCGGGCCATAGGGCGCCGTCGGGCCATTGGCGCGGATGCGCTCGCGCAGGCGCTGCGGCAAGACGCCCCCGGCCTCGACCGCAACCTTTTCGGTTTCGATGCCGACGATGCGGCCGCTGGCCCTTGCCTTGGCGATGAGCGCGTCGCGCTCGGCCGTCTTATCCGGTCCGAACAGCCGCGCCGCAGCGAGGCCAGCATGCAAGGCGCCGTCTCTGCCGAGATAGACGACGGCGCCGGACAGCAATTCGTTGGCGGTGACGATGTCCAATTCCGCTTTCACCTCAGGCGATCCTGTGGATGTCGCACTGGGACGCGGCGGCGGCGACGCCCGGCACGACGGAAACGAAAATGCCGGCGCGGCGGGCGGCGGCGATCTCGATTTCGATATCGCCCGCCTCGCCGCCGCTGCCGCCAACGAGCCGCACCACCCGCCTGCCCTTTTGGGCGAGGCCTGCGGCAAGCGCCCCGGTTTCGGCGGCGGCGACGGGCGAGCGCGCCGGATCGACCGGCAGGCGCTCGGCGTCGCGCCGGCCCATGTCGATCAGGACGGCGGGAACCGAGCGATCGTGAACGATGATGTCGGCGGCCTGCAGCAGGCGCTGGGCCCGAAGGGTGAGGAGGTCCTCGGCGCCGGGACCGGCCCCAACCCATGCCACGGCGCCCGGCTCGGCACCGGTCTGGCTGTCGATGAGGTCGAGGGCCTTGCGGCGGGCCGTTTCCGGATCGCAGGTGAGTAGAGCGGCGATGTCCGCGCTGTCGACCAGCCTTTCGTAATAGCGCCGTCGCGCCGGACCGGCGGGCAGGCGTTTTTCCACCGCGCCGCGCAGCGATCCGGCCAGGGCGGCCAGCTCGCCGAGGGCCGGCGGCAAAACCGCCTCGATAGCGGCGCGAACGCGGCGGGCGATCACCGGCGCGGCGCCCTCGGTGGCGATGGCAACGCTCAAGGGGGCGCGATCGACGATGGCGGGGGTATAAAAGTCGCAGCGCTCGGGCGTGTCGACGACATTGACCGGAATGCCGCGTGCCCGCGCTTCCGCCTCGGCAAAGCGACCGTCCGCGCCGCTATCGGCGACAAAGACCAGCACGGCATCGTCGAGCCAGAAGCTGCCGACGAGATGCGTTTCGAGCCCGTCCTCGCGGCGGTTGAGGGTCAGCCTGCCGCTGTCGAGTTCATCGAAGCCCGCCTCGAAGCGGCGCGCCCAGACGCGTATATCGGCGCTGGTTCGCAGCGCCAGCCGCGTCTTGTTGAGCGCCTCGATGCCGCCGCCGATCACGACGATGGCGCGGCCGGCAACCTTGACCGAGACCGGAAATGTGTCAAGCAGAGCCATGTCCGCGCCTTTCGCTTGTCGACGATACAATACGAAAGCGCAGCCATCGGCTCAAGCTACTGATATTAAATAGCTTTTATTTTCCGCTTCACGCTCCGGCGGCAGAACGCAGCACGTACCGGCAACGCCGCAGGCGCAAAAAAGCGCCACGAAATGGCTCGAATAAAAAACTTTTCTCTTGCCGGAAGGTATCGCCGGAGAGCTCAGCCCTGCCGTTCGGGGATGTGCAGGACAAGACCGTCGAGTTCGTCGCGAATCTTGATCTGGCAGCTCAGCCGGCTCGTCGGCCGCAAATCATAGGCGAAATCGAGCATGTCCTCTTCCGGCGCCGAGGGGCCACCCACCGCATCGGCCCACGCCGTGTCGACATAGACGTGACAGGTAGCGCAGGTCAGCGAGCCGCCGCATTCGGCAACGATGCCAGAAATGCCGTTCCTGAGCGCCGTTTCCATGGCGGTCGCGCCGTTTTCCGCCTCGACCTCGTGGCGGGTGCCGTCGGGGTCAACGAAGATGAGCTTGGTCATGACTCTTGGCCTGATGGTGAGCGTTCAGCGCGTGATAGCGGGGCGAACGGACCGGCACAAGCCTTCAGGCCGCGGCGTTGTGCCCGGCGGGCGCGCCGGCCGCGGCGCTATTTCGCCAGCAGGCCGGATATGAAGGCGCGCGTCTCCTCGACGGCAATGCCGAGATCGCTCATGCGCTCGGCGCTGACCGCGCCGGCCTCACGCAGTTCGGCTTCGGCGGCGGCGGCTTCCGTGGCGATCGCCCCGGCGCCGACCCCGGCCGCGGCGCCCTTGAGCGCGTGAAGGCCGATGGCGATCTCGCCGCTGTCGCCGGACTGGGCAGCACGGTGGAAATAGGCGGCGGCCATTTCCGAAAACAGTGTCAGGATTTCGGTCTCGAGACCGGGATCCCCGAGCGTCTGGCGGGCGAGATAGACCAGATCGATCGGCCGGCCAGCCAGCTCGCCGGCCCGGATAAACGCATCGGTATTGGTCTTTATGGCACGCACCATGTTCCGCACTCCGGTCTTTTCGGGGCGCAGTGTATCCGGCGCCGGTTAATCTTCTCCTTCGCCGCGAGCGGGGCGATGCGGCCCCGCCAGGGCCGGAGATTTGCACACAAATTAACCTTTCATTAAGAAAATGTTCTAAATCGCCGGTTCGGCGTGTATAAAGGCATGTTACCAGCGCGCGGCGGCGCAGGTGCAAGCAAAGGCGGTCGGAGGCCGGGGGGTTTCACGCCGCATCGGCGCCCGGCGGGGAGGCTGACATCGCATCTCGCACACGCCGTATCAGGCCTGAAGCCAATGCGAGAGTTGTAGAGTATGGCGAACGAACCGACCTCCAAGTCCGACGATCCCGCGGCCCTGGCATTCTCTGCCGTCGAAAACGCGCTCAAGGATTCCGTGTTTCCGTCCGAGGCGGGCGGGTCGCCGAGGCGCCTGCCCCGAAAACGCGAGGACGAGCCGATGAAGCCGGCCGAACGCCGCCGCTCGGGCGAAAAGATCGCCAGCCAGACCGGCTCGGTCGCCAATGACGACCGCATGCCGAGCGCCGGCCTTTTGTACTCGCTGCAATCGCGCACCTCGAACACCCCGCTGATCCTCGCTTCGGTTCTGTCGCTGATCTGGCTCGCCATGACCGGCGGGGTCGGTTTTCTGCGCTACAATGCCGAGCTTGCCAGCGCCGGCGGCGCCAACGCTTTTTTCGCCTCGCCCGAATTCGCCGGCCTTGTGGCGCTGATCGCCCTGCCGATCGTCGGATTTTTCGCGGTCGCCATCCTGGTGCGCCGCGCCCAGGAACTCAAAATCGCCGCCTCGTCCATGACCCAGGCCGCCATCCGCCTGACCGATCCCGAAACCACGGCCGCCGACAAGGTGGCGACGGTCGGACAGGCTGTCCGGCGCGAGGTTAACGCCCTCGGCGACGGGCTCGAACGCGCCCTCAGCCGGGCCGGCGAGCTCGAGGTCATGGTGCACAACGAAGTCACCGCCCTCGAACGCACCTATTCGGAAAACGAGATGCGGCTGCGCGCCCTCATCCAGGACCTGGCCGTCCAGCGCGACGCCGTCATCGACAATTCCGACCGGGTGCGCGACGCCATTGGCGGCGCCCATACCGCCATGATCGGCGACCTGCAGCAGATCGGCGCCACATTGAGCGCCACGATCACCGAACACGGCGCCGCGGCGCGCAGCCAGATCGAGAACGCCACCGGGCAGTTCCAGTCGCTGCTCGACGACCGCTCGGGACGCCTGATCGCCGGTATCGACAACCGCGGTTCGGACATGGCCGCGGCGCTCGACGGCCATTTCGAACGGTTCGACGGGCTGTTCGGACAGCGCGCCGGCGAACTGGCCCAGGTGTTCGACAACCGGACCAACAACCTCGCCGCCTCCATCGATGCCCGCATGGACTCCCTCATCGAGGCCATCGACGGCCGCGCCGAGGTGGTCAGCGCCTCGCTCGAGGACAAGACCGGCCAGATTTCGGCCGCCATGTCCGCCGGCGGCGACGCCATGATCGCTGGTCTCGACGAACGCGAAGCCGCGCTTTCCCGGGCGCTCGAAGCGCTCGGGTCGCGCATTGTCGGCGATATCGGCGGCCGCACGGTGCGGGCCGAGGAAGTGCTGACCAATCTGATCGACCGGCTCGAGGAATCGATGTCGATCCGCGTCAACGCCATCGAGAGCCGTTTCCAGTCGGCGATCATCGAGATCGGCGCGGTCATCGAGGAAAACGCCGAAACGGCCCGTGACGCGCTGTCCTCCGCCGGCGGGGCGGCCCTGTCGACGCTGTCGACCCGCGTCGACGAAGTCACGGTCATGCTCGACGACCGCCTCAACGCCCTCGACAATGTCGTTTCCGAAAAGGGCGAGCGGCTGATCACCCACCTGGGCGATCACACCCAGAGTTTCGACATCCGCGCCAGCCAGCTCGAAACGGCGCTCAACGACAAGACCGGCCGGCTCGGCGAAACGCTCGACGCCGGCACCCGGAACTTCCTTTTGGCCGCGGATGAGAAAACCGAGGCCCTCGCCGCAACGCTTGAGGACATGACCTCCGGGCTCGGCGCGACCATCGAGGGCCGCACCCGCGAAATCGAGACGACGTTCGAAACCCATCTGGGCGGCTTCATCACCAGGCTCGACGACCGCGCCAACCTGATCAATGAATCCCTCGCCTCCAAGACCGAAGGCCTGTCCAATATCCTCGACCATCGCGCCGACAGCTTCGGCAAGATGATCGAGGGCCGGTCCGACGAATTCAGCGCCGCCATCGAAAAGACCGCCGGCGACCTCGACGAGGCCATTGCCCTGAGGACGGCGGAGTTCGCCACAACGCTTGAGGGCAAGACCGGCGAGATGAGCTTCGCCATCGACGAGAGCACCCGCGCCCTCGGCGAGGCGCTGGGCACCCAGACACGCGCCATTGCCGAACGCATCGCCACGCGCACCCAGCAGCTCTCGGAGGCGCTGTCGACCCGCACCCAGGAATTCGGCGACGCCCTGTCGACGCGCACCGAACGCTTCTCCGAGGCGCTGGCGCACGAGACCAACCTGCTGTCCAAGGCGCTGGACACGCGCACGCGCGCCTTAAGCGACGAGATCGAAACGCGCACGGTGCAGATTTCGACCGCCATCGAAAGCCAGGGCATGGCGCTCGACAATCGCGTCGGCCAGGCCATGACGCATGTGGTCAACACCATGACCGAACAGTCGAACCGGGTCAGTACCCTGATCGACGGCAAGGTCGAGGCGGTCAACGCCAATCTCGGCAGCGGCGTCGCCGCCGCCGTTTCCCGCCTCGGCGACGTCGAATCCGGCCTGACGGCGCGCCTGAGTTCGGTCAGTTCCAAGATCGTCGAAAGCGCCCGCGAAGCCGCCCAGGCGGTCGAATCGAGCGTCGAGCACGCCCGCACCTCGATCACCGACATGGTGGACCAGCGGCTGGGCACCCTGCCCGAGGCCATCACCGCCCGCACCGAGATCACCGCCGACCGGCTGGCCGAGCTCAACAAGACGCTCAATTCATCGATCACCAAGTCGATGTCCGACCTCGAAGCCGGCGCCGACCGCATCGAGGAAACCATTGCCACCCGCATCTCGCAGGCGACCGCCTCGCTGTCGACCGATGTCGAGCAGACGGCGGCCCGCATGGACGTTGCCGTGCGCACGGCGCTCGAACAGGTCAAGGACGCGGCCCGCCATATCGAGGACCTGGTCGAGGTCAAGGCCGTCGCCACGGCCGAACAGCTCGACGCTCGGATCGGCCAGATGAACAAGGTCGTTTCCGAGCAGTCGACGGCCTTCGCCCAGATCATCGACGCCAGTTCGAGCCGGCTCGACGCCTCATTGAGGAACCACGGCAACCTGTTGCGCGATGCCCTGGCCCAGTCGGCCGGCGACACCGAGCACGTCATGTCGGAGACGACCCGGCGCATCCAGAGCGAACTGGGCGATGCGCTGAAGCGGCTCAACGATTCCAACCTGTTGCTGCAACGCGTGCTCGAAACCACGACGACCAATCTCGCCGACCTCGAGAGCAAGGTCGCCACCCAGACCTCGACCTATTCGACCACGGTCAAGGACGCGCTCACGGCGACCGAACAGGCCGGCACGCTGGTCAGCCAGCATGTCGGCGCCTTCCAGCGGGCCATCGGTTCGATGACCGAGGAGTTCGGCGCGCTGATCGGCTCGCTCGACAGCCAGGCCATCAATATCGACCGTGCCGCCAACAGCCTCACCCAGGCCGGCAATTTCTCGATCGACACGCTCGAGAACCGCCGCGGCGCCATGGAGGCCCTCGCCGAAAGCTTCACGGCCCGCGCCGACGAGATCGACGAGCGCATGCGCACCTTCGCCCATTCCATCGCCGAAACCGTGTCCGAGACCGAGCAGCGCCTCGTCGCCGCGCGGCGGGCGATGGAAAACGCCCTGGCCTCGACTGCCAGCGCCGTCACCGAAGGCATCGAGAATTTCTCGATGTCGGCCGACAGCCAGAGCCGCCGCGCCAACCAGATTCTGGGCGACGCGCAGCAGACCATGCTCTCCGAGATGCAGGCGACGCTCGACGAGGCGACGCGAAGGTTCAACGAGACGGCTTCGGCCATGCGCGCCACGGCCGGCCAGGTCGGCCACGAACTCGAAGCCACCCGTTCGGAACTGCAGCGCGGCGTCTTGGAACTGCCGGAGGAAACCCGGGCCAGCGCCGCCGCCATGCGCCGCGTCGTGGCCGAGCAGATCGAGGCGCTCAATGAGCTCAACGCCATCGTGCGGTCGCAGTCGAGCACGCATGACGTCAGCGTAAGGCGTCCGCCGCGTCGCGAGGAACCGGTCCCGGCTCCCGCCTCGCGCCGGCCGGAACCGCGCCGCGAGGAGCCACGTCGCGAGGAATCGCGCCCGATCGAGGCCCGTCAGCCGATCGTGCGCCCGTCCACGCCGCCCGCCTCGACGGCGGACATCGCCACGGCGCTCGAAGGCGTGCTCTCGGCCCCGCAGCCGCACACGGCGCCGCGCGCTCCGGTCGCCGACAACGGTGAAAACGGCGGCGGCTGGCTGCGCGATGTGTTGCGCAACGCTTCGGCCAGCCAGGCCAGCGCCCCGCGTGCCGCCCAGAACAGCTTCTC
This sequence comes from Alphaproteobacteria bacterium, assembly GCA_018818925.1. GTDB lineage: Bacteria > Pseudomonadota > Alphaproteobacteria > Rhizobiales > Devosiaceae > JAHJQZ01. The sequence goes on along the minus strand of JAHJQZ010000159.1, from coordinate 39,667 downwards.
GAATCTATCGAGCGAGATCGCCCGCGCCATCGACCAGGGCGCCCTCAACGAGGCGTGGCAGCGCTACCAGGCCGGCGAGTCCAATGTCTTTTCGCGCCGCATCTATACGCTGAGCGGCCAGGGCGTTTACGACGAGGTGCGCAAGAAGCTGCAGCGCGACTCCGATTTCGCCGCGACGGCAAATGCCTATATGGAAGAGTTCGAGCAGTATCTGCGCCGCGCCGCCGCCGGTCCGCAGGCCCAGGGCGAAACCCGCGGCCTGCTGCTGAGCGACCGCGGCAAGGTCTATACCATGCTGGCGCACGCGGCCGGGCGGCTTGCCTGAACCAGGTCCAGCCTGCGGCACATCCCTCTGGGCGGCCTTCGGGTCGCCCATTTTCTTTGGCGCGCCGTTTGCCGGCAAATTGGCCAAATTCACGTTTCACCTGAAGCGCTGCCGTCATTGCGAGGAGCGATAGCGACGCGGTAATCCAGACAGATACAGGCGCAAATGCTTGTGGCCACTGGAATGCCGCGCGCCCCGTGGGCGCTCGCAATGACGGCGGTGGGGCATTTCCATCAAAACGTGAAGCGCTCTGGAGCCTGTCATCTATTGACGGAAGCAGCGCCTTTGCTTGCCTCCCCCTTGCGGGGCGGGATTGAGATTGGGGGTACCTGCGCCGGCGTTTGCCGCCCCACCCCACCCGACCCGGCTGCGCCGGGCCACCCTCCCCGTCAAAGGGGAGGGAAGCTCGTGCCGATGCCATGAGTAAATGACCGGCGCTAGCCCGTCGCGTTTTCCGGCGGGTCGGTATCGGCCGCCGGCTTGAGATTGAGGGACCAGACGAGGCAGGCGGCGGCGAGGAGCGAGGTAACGACGCCGCTGGCGAAGGCGAGATTGCCGAACAGGTCGACCAGATAGCCAAAGCTCGACAGCGAGACCACGATCACGCCGGTCTGGACCACCATGGCAAAGCTTTGCGCCTCGGCGGCAATGTCTTCGGAGGTCCAGTTGGCGATGAAGTTCAAAAGGCCGAGATAGGCGATGGCGAAGGTCGCCGCATGGGTCAGCTGCAGCAGCGCCAGGACCCAAAGTGGCGGGTTGAGCGCCATGCCGCCCCAGCGGATGGCCGAGACCAGCACGGCGAACAGCATCAGGTGACGGGCGGTGAAGCGGGCGGCGAAGCGCCTGAACGACAGCATGGCGAAGATTTCGGCGATCGAGCCGAGCGCCAGCAGCGGACCGACAAGGGTTTCGTCGATGCCGTTGTCGCGCCAGATGAGGCCGGAAAAGGCGCCGAGAATGAAGTGCAGGCCCTGCATGAGCGCGAAGGCGACGATCGGCGCGACGAACCAGGGCTTCAGAACGTCGGCGAGCCGCGAGGTCGGCGCCAGATGCGTCGCCGGCGCAATGGCGGGCGGCGCGGCTTCCGCCATCGGTGCCGGAACCGCTGCCACAACAGGCGGCGGCGCGTCCGCCCTGGCGCGGAAACGCGGCAGGACCAGCGACACGATGGCGCGCGCCAGGGCTATGGCGAACACCAAGGGCACATAGGCGCCGGCGCCGAACATGCCGACAACGAGGGCCGCGCCGAACAGGAAGGTAACGTAGCCGACGGTGCCGAAGGCGCGCACCAGTGCGAAATTGGAACCGTTGCGGCGCGTCAGCCGCATGGTGGCGGCATCGAGCACCGGCATGACCAGCGCGAAAGGCAGGATCATCAGGGTAAAGACCGCCAGCATGCTCCAAAAGCCGCTGGCGAAAAACAGTCCGCCGGTCAGCAGCAGCGATACGAAGGCGCCGATGACGATGGCGCTGCGCCAGTCCCCGGCCCGGTCGGCAAGCCGGCCGACAGAAAGATTGAGCAACAGCGACAAAAAGATTGGCGCCGAATTGATCCAGCCGATCTCACCGGCGCTCAGCCCCCGGTCGGTCAGCCAGATGCCGAAATAGGCGCCGAGAGCGCCGGGCATGCCGTAGGCGATGAAATAGAACAGCGCCGTCCGGGCTTCGGGTGAGATCGAACCGCGCAATTGCGGAAAATGCATTGAGAACTCCAGAAGAACCGCCGGACGCGCCAGGCCGCGCGGCGACGACCGTGTCGGGTTGCGAGGAAAACGGGTGGCATGGCCGAAGCGGCCGAGTGATTACACGTTCGAACCGGAAAGGGCTATCCGCCTGTCCCGCAAAAGCGCCAGACGCTCGCCCGCACGGGACTCGCCGCTCTTATAGTGCTCCCGCCAAGCCGGTGCCGCAAATAGTGCGGGACGCCATGCATCGGTTCGATGCGGGAGAAACGCCATGGCGCCGGCGTGCAGCGCTCAGGCGGCGGTTCGGCTGCGGCGGGCGTCGAGCCGGGCCGGCACCAGCCACGAGGCGAACTGGTCGGTGGTGTGCGCCCAGGAAAAGCGCCTGGAATGAGCGAGCGCGTCGGCCCTGTCGAGCGTCAGTGCCTGCCGGACCGCCGTATTAAGGTCGGCATGCATGGCGCCGGCGCGCGGATCGGTCAGAACGTCGACCGGGCCGGTTACCGGGAAAGCCGCGACCGGCGTGCCGCAGGCCATGGCCTCGATCATGACATTGCCGAACGTGTCGGTCATCGAGGGAAAGACCAGAACATCGGCGCTCTGGTAATGGGCCCGGAGATCCTCGCCGAATTTCGGCCCGACGAAACGCGTTTCGGGGTATTTCTTCCTGAGGTCCTCGAGTTGCGGACCATCGCCCACCACGATCCGCGAGCCTGTTGTGTCGAGGCGCAGGAAGGCCTCGACATTCTTTTCGACCGCGACGCGCCCGACATACAAAAGATGCGGGCCCGGCAGGTCGCGGAACAGCGATTTGGAGCCGGGATGGAAGGCGGCCGCGTCGACGCCGCGCGACCAGATCCTCAAATTGCGGAAGCCTTGCGCCATCAGCACCTCGGCAACCGATTTGGTCGGCACCATGGTCGCGGACGCCTCGGCGTGGAACCAGCGCAGATAGGCGTAGCTCACCTCGGTCGGGATGGGCACGCGGGCGGCGAGGTATTCGGGAAAACGGGTGTGGTAGCTCGTGGTGAAACCGACCTTGTTCCACTCGCAGAACAGGCGCGCCTGCAGGCCGAGCGGGCCTTCGGTGGCGATGTGGATATGGTCGGGCTGCACCCGGTCGAAATAGGCGGCCACATGGCTCTGCGGCGCCAGGGCGAGCTGGATTTCGGGATAGGTCGGCAGCGGCACGGTCCAGAACTGACTGGGCGTCAGGTAGAACACGTCCAGGCCGCGCTCGGCGAGTTCGTCGCCGACGGCGGTCAGGCACCTGACGACGCCGTTGATCTGTGGCGTCCAGGCGTCGGTCACGATGACGATTCTACTGGGCAATACGCACCACTCTCAGTCTGCGGCGCTCGGGCTGCCGCGCCGGCAATTCCCGCGGCCAGCGCACGAGTTCGAAGCTTCCGTCGAAATGCTCGGCGATGGCGGTGCAGTTTTCCACCCAGTCGCCGCAATTCATGTAGTCGACGCCCAGCGTGTCGTGCATGTCGGCGACGTGGATATGGCCGCAGATGACGCCATCGACGCCGGTCTGCCGCGCCTCGCGCACCAGCGCGGCCTGGAAGCGGTCCTTGATGGCCGAGGAATTCTTCACCTGCTCCTTGGCCCATTGCGACAGCGACCAGTAGGGCAGGCCGAGCCGGCGCCGGACCCAGTTGATCGGAATGTTGACCTTCAATGCCATGTCATAGGCCCAATGGCCGAAATGAGACAGGCGCGGGAACTGGCCGACCACCATGTCGAACTGGTCGCCATGGATGACCAGATAGGTCTTGCCGGTGGCGCTGGTATGGATGGCGCGGTCGACGAGTTCGACATCGCCGAAATAGGTGCCCTGATACTCGCGCAGGAACTCGTCGTGATTGCCCGGCAGGTAATAGACCTTGGTGCCCGAGGCCGCCATGTTGAGAATCGCCTGGGCGAAGCGGTTGTATTCGGGCGGCCACAGCCAGGTTTTTTGCAGCTTCCAGCCGTCGACGATGTCACCGACCAGATAAAGCGTGTCCGTCTGGTAACGGCCTAGAAAGCCGAGAAGCTGGCGGATGCAGGCCGAACGCATGCCAAGATGCAAGTCGGAGATGAACAAGGCGCGCACACGCCTGATCTCGCTCGTCTCTGCCATGAACCGACTCGTTTCCTTGATGCGCCGAATTCGCGGGGACCATGACCCAGTTGGACTACGCCTGTGTGACAGTGTAACCCGAACCGATCAAATGAAAAACATGATTACTGCGGCGACCATGAGCAAGGCCAGAACGGCACCGAGGAAACGTTCGGTGCCGGTCTTTTTGAGGAAAGCCTGCAGGCTTTCGCCGAACAGCATCCACAGGCCGGTCGAGAGCGGCGACAGGACGAGACAGCCAAGGGTGATCGCCGCAACGCTGAACAGGCGATCCGGCCCGGTGGAGACGAAAGCGGCGGCAAGGCTTGTCGCCATGACCCAGCCTTTGGGATTGATCCATTGAAACAGTATCGCCTCGTGCGGCCTGAGCGGGCGTTCGCGCGTTTCGCCCTCGCCGATCCTGAGGCCGAGCAGGTTCCAGGCCATCCACAACAGATAGGCGGCGGCAAGATATTTGAGCACGAGCTTGAGCGCGGGAAAGGCGGCGAACACTTCGCCAAGGCCGAGCGCAACCACGAACACCATGAAGGGAAAACCGACGACGATGCCGATGGCATGCGGCAGGGTGCGCGCGACGCCGAACCTGGCCGTCGAGGTCATCAACATGAGGTTGTTCGGTCCGGGGGTGAAAAAGGCCGGGACCGCCAAAAGCAGGAAGGCGCCGATCATCGCGGTGTTCATGGCATGGGCTCTGCGGGTTTATGTCAGTGTTACTGACCTATTAGGCCGGAAACACAGCCGCGTCAAGCCAGCGATTGGCGGCGCCGGTCAAAGATGGCCGTTCTTGAGCGCGACAATCCGCGCATGGCTTTCGACGATGCGGTCCCTGAAGGCGGGATCGCGTTCCGCCTCGGCGACCAGAATCCCGCGCACCTCGTCGGCAAGGCCGAGGCGCGGATCGGCGGTATTGGAAAACAACAGGATGTCGACGCCGGCGCGGACGGCGGCAAGAACGCTCTGCTCGAGGGTGAAGCGCTTGCGGATGGCGCCCATTTCGAGGTCGTCGGTGATCACCACGCCGTCAAAGCCGAGCTGATCGCGCAGCGTCCCCTCGATCCAGGACGGATTGAGGCTGGCGGGCTGCTGGCTGACCGGATCGACTCCGAATTTGGCGTGATAGAGGTGGGCGACCATCACCATGTCCGCCTCGCCCCGCGAGATCATCCGGCGGAACGGATCGAGTTCTTTCGCCTCGAGCGTGCCGGTGATGTCGACAAAACCTTCGTGGCTGTCGGCGGCGGAGGAACCGTGACCGGGGAAATGCTTGAGCGCGGTCAGGATGCCGGCCTGGCGGTGGGCGCCGACGAAGGCCTCGGCATAACGCACGACATCGTCCGGGTCGGCGCCGAAGGCGCGCCCGTATTTGGCGATGACCGGGTTGTCGGGGTTGAGGGCCAGGTCGACGACCGGGCCGAAATTGAGGTTGAAGCCGTAGGATTTGAGCGACCGGGCCATCCTGAGATAGATCGCCTCGGCGCCGAGCGCGTCAGTGTTGCGCGCCACCTCGCCGGCAGACGGGATCTCGGCAAAGCCGACCGCCTTGGTCAGCCGCTCGACGCTGCCCCCCTCCTGGTCGAGGGCGATGAAGGGCGGCAGGTCGGGCCGGGCCGCGACGAAGGCGGCGTTCATGCGCTTGACCGTGTCGAGGTCGGCGACATTGGGCTTCAAATACATGATGCCGCCCAGGCGCCCCTCTCCGATCATGTCGGCAAGCGCCCGCGTATCGGCGACGCTGTCTCCGGCAAAGCCGACCAGAATCATCTGGCCGGCCATGTCGTCGAGTACGGCGTCGGCCGACTGCGCCGCGGCGGAAGAGGCCATAAGGAAAAGCAGAACCGCGAGGAGGCCGAAAGGCCGGTCAGCCCGTGGCGCGTTCGCGCTCCTGCGACAGGCGCGCGGCGCGCGCCGACATTTCTGCGGCGCGCAGCGACTTGCCGAAATGATAGCCTTGGCCGATTTGGCACCCGGCAAGGCGCAGAAGCGTCGCTTGGTCGGCATTTTCGATTCCCTCGGCGACGACGGTCTTGCCAAGCGACTGCGCCAAAGTCATGACGGCGCGAATGATGGCAGCGGATTCCTCGTCCCCCGGCAAGCCGCGCACGAAACTCTGGTCGATCTTGATCTTGTCGATGGGCAGCTTGCCCAGATAGCTCAGCGAGGAATAGCCGGTGCCGAAATCGTCGATGGCGATGCCGATGCCCATGCCCCGAAGCGTGTTGAGACTGTCGGTGATCAGGCGCGGATTGGAGATCAGCATGCCCTCGGTGATTTCGAGATCGAGCCGCTCGACCGGCAGGCCGGACTGGGTCAGCGCCCGCACGACGTCGCCGACGACGTCGCCGAACTCGAACTGCAGCGGCGAGACATTGACCGCCAGCTTGATGCCGTCGGGCCATTGCGCCACCTCGCGGCAGGCCGTTTCGAGAATCCAGCGCCCGAGATCGATGATGAGGCCGGTTTCCTCGGCCACCGGGATGAACTTGCTGGGCGGGATCGGCCCGAGCTGCGGATGGTTCCAGCGCACCAGCGCCTCGACGCCGATCAGGCTGCCGTCGGACAGCAGGACCTGCGGCTGGTAGGTCAGGTGCATCTGGTCAAGGCTCAGCGCCTGCCGCATCGCCACTTCGAGGCGCTGGCTCTCCTTGAGCTTTTGCTCCATTTCCGGCGCATAGGCGTGATAGGCGTTGCCCGGCAGGCGCTTGGCGGCGCTCAGCGCCATGTCGGCATGGCTGAGCAGAACCTCGGGATCGTAGCCCGACACGGCGGTCGTCGTCACGCCGAGCTTGGCGCCGATGATGGCGCGGTGCTCGCCGAGCTGATAGACGTCGCTCACCAGCCTGAGGATGGCGTCGCAGAACGACTCGGTGCCGGTTTCGGAATAGACACCCGGACGGATCATGGCGAATTCGTCGCCGCCCAGGCGCGAGACCACGCTTACCTCGCCATTGCGCAGCCGCTTGGCGACCTGTTGCAGCACGGCGTCGCCATAGGAATGGCCGAGCGAATCGTTGACCGCCTTGAACCGCGACAGATCGAGCAGGAAGACCGTCATGCCGGCGGCGCGGCGCTGCGGGTCGGCCATGGCCCGGTTGACGATATCGACCAGCCGCGTCCGGGTGACCAGCCCCGTCAGCGGATCGTGGCCGGCAAGATAGCGTAGCCGCTCCTCGTTGGCGCGGCGGCTGGTGACGTCGCGGAACGTGAGACAGGCCACCCTGCCCCCGAGCGTGCGCACGCCCGGGGCGTGTTCCGGCTCGGAGACGGTGATGACGAATTCGATGATCATCGGCTTGCCGTCGACATCGATCTCCAATTCGCTGAGCGCGCCCTGCCCTTCGCCTTCGGGGGTGGCCAGCGCCCGGCGCATCAGCGCCTGCAGCGTCTCGGGCAGCAATTCCTCCATCGGACGCCCGACCAGATCAATGCCGCCGCCCAGAACCTCCTCGGCGAGCCGGGAGGTCATCAGCACGCTGCCGGCGACATCGCAGACGACGATGCCGTCGAAATTGTTGGAAATGACGCGATCCAGGACGTTGCGCGTTTCGGCATGGGCGCGGGTCGTGGTGTCGAGCATCGAGCCCTTGCGCGTGACCTCGTAGCCGAGGCTGACCATGCCGAAGGCGAGCATGCCGGCATGGATCACGAAGGTGTCGACCATGACCGAGAATTCGGACAGCAGCACCACGGCCGCGGTCTCGACCACGATGATGGTGGTGGCGGCGGCGGCGGCGGCGGCGCGGGTCGAGCCGCGGGACAGGATGACGCCGATCAAAAGCGCCGTAACCAGACCGAGCAGGACCGAGGCGGCGATAGGCACTTCCTTGACGTCGCGGCCCTGCTTGATGTTTTCGGCAGCGAGCAGGTGGATCAGGGCCCCGGGTACGGTCCCGTAGCGCGGCACGGCGAAAATGTCCCGCAACTCCTGGGCGCTGGCGCCCACGATCACCTGACGGCCCGAAAGCTGCTCGGCGCCGACGATGCCATCGAGCACCTCGGCGATCGAATAATGCGGCACCGAATTGAGATCGAAACCGAAATTGAGCGCGAAACCGTCTTCGGGCATGACATGTCCGAGCGAAAGGGCCGCGCCGATGGTGGGGTAGACGACGCCGTCGGCGCTGTAGCTGGTCCGGTAGCGCCTGACCAGACCGTCGCGGTCACCCGGCACGTTGACGCTGACCAGCGTGGCGCTTTCGGCGAAACGCGGCAGCGGCAGGTTGAGCACCCTTCCGCCGTCGGCATCGTCCGATTGCAGGAAGCTCGCCAGAAGCACATAGCCGCCGGCCTTTTCGAGAGCGGCTTCGAGCGCGGCATCCTCGCTTTCGCTGGAGCTGGTGCTGAGATCGACATCGAGCACGATGTCGGCGGCATCGGCCGCGACGAGCTTGTTGATAAGGTCGGCATGAAGCGTGCGCGGCCACGGCCAGACCCCGACCTCGCGCAGGCTCTTGGCGTCGATATCGACAAAGACGATTTCGCCGCTGGCTGCGTGATGCACTGCATCGAAGCGGATACCGCGGATCAGGTCGTCGATCGGCCGCAGCCATCCCGCGAGCGCGAACAGAAAGACCGCGAACAGAACCGCCATCGTCACCGGCGATCTGAGGTTGGACGTCACGCAAGCTCCGTTCCGCGGGCGCAAAGAACCGCTGTCTAGTCTGTTTTGGAAAGCCTAACCGCAAATGTTACCGAATAGGTTACCGCAAAGTAGGTCCCCGGCACCGTTTTACTTGTTTTTTCCGCCGGCATTGGAGTGGGACGGCGGCGTGTTGGTGGCCGCCGGCGTGTTGGCGACGACGCTGGCCGCCGGCGTGTCGGCCGTGTTGGAAACGGCCGGCGTGCCGGTTGCACTGCTGACCGTGGTAGTGACCGCAGTACTGGTCGGCGTGCTGGTGGTCACGGTCGTGCTGGTCGCCGCCGGCGTTCCGGCGACGACGCTGGCTGCCGGCGTGGTGGCGGTATTGGCCACCGCCGGGCTGGTGACGACGAGCGTGGTGATGACCGTGCCGTCCGCGGCGACCGTCGTCTTGGTCGTGGCAGGCGTGCTGGCGACGACGCCGGCAGCCGACAGCGCCACGACACTGGTGCTGCCCTCCTCGATCGTCTGCACGACGGCGATGGTTTCCACGTCGGCGGCAAGGGGCTCGCCGGCGAACTGCACGATGGGAGCGTGCGTGCCGGCGCCGCTCACCGACAGAATGCTGGCGCTGCCGGCGCTGGCGCTCTGGTTCGGGCTCACATCGACCATGAGATGACGGACCACGTCGCGCACCTGGACCTGGCCGCGGCCGACCTTGACCACGGCACCGTCGGCATCGGCGCTGACCGAAAAGCGCGTGCCCTTGACGATTGCAGCCAGATACTTGGTCTGGATGGCGAAATGCTGGACGTTGCGGCGCTCGACATCGACGGACACGTCACCGAAATGCTGCTGGACGATGGTGAACTGTGTGCCTTCGCGGTCGTAGATGCGGATCTGGGTATTGGGCCCGAGATCGATGGTCTCGTTTCCCCGTATGAACTGGACCCGCCCGTTCGGCGCGGTGCGGATGATGCGCTCGTCCGCAACGACGTCGCCGCGCGCCAGTTGCACCCACGCCTCGCCAACCAAGGCGAAGACGCCGCCGCGCAGCTTGACCGCCTGCCAGTCGTCGGCAAGCGCTGCCGGAACGGCGACAAGCAGCATGAAAATTCCCAAAAGCAAGGCGCGGGCGATTGCGTGCAGGCTGTTCATGACCGAGGTCCAGCTTCTACTCATCGATCGCCAAGGTGAAAGCAAAAAGCCTTCAGGATACGCTAATATCTTCGAAGCGGCGCGAAACACGCTCAACAAGAACTTAACGAGCGTGCATCGATTTTAGCTTCCGCATTCGCCGGCAATTACGAGGATTAATGGTAAATCGGTTGGGAGATGGGGGTCGGAACAGGCTTGTGCTAGCCTGTCCGGCACGTTGTTTTTCGGCACGCCAAGCGAGGACGCCATGTCGACTGCGGTTGATACGATGGGACTGACCAAGGGGCGCGACGCCGAAGGCTCGCCCGCCCCGGACATTTCGGAAAAAGCGAAGCCGGCGCCGGCAAAGGCCCGGGACATGGGCGAGGTGCTCGTCCCCGCCCGGTTCGACGAAATCGACGCGGTCCACAAAATGGTCATGGATGCCGTCCGGACCTCGCCCTATTACTGCGATGATTTCAAAGCCTACGAAAGCGCCCGCCTGACCCATGGCTATCTGGCGCAGCTCCTTGGCACCGATCCGCGCCATGTCATGACCTTGCGGGAAAACGGCGAACTGGCCGGTTTCATCCTGTCCGGTCCCGAATTCGGCGTTTTGTGGCAATACTGGTCCTATCTCGACCCGGCGCATCGCAGCGGCACGCTCGCCATGCGGGTGATGCGGCACTACCAGACCGTCTGGCAGAACGATCGCTTCCACAAGATCCTGACCTATTCGCGTCCCGAGAACAAAGTCTCCATCGCGCTGATGGAACGCTATGGCTACAAGCGCGTGGCCGAGCTCAAGCAGCACCTGTTCGGCGAGGACTACCTGCTTTACGAATATCCGTTGAACAAGACCAAGCCGGACTACGACCGCGGCATCAGCGCCGGAATCGTGGCGGGGCTGCGCTACCGCCTCGCCCGCATGCTGCCTTTCCGCGGACGCTAGAGTATGTTCAGGAAAGGTGGATACCACCTTTCCGGTTCGAACATGCGACCACTCAGAGACTTAGGTCATGCGTTTTGATTCCATCAAAACGTGACATGACCTGAAGCCGGGCGCGGCCTGGCGCTTCTGTTTCGCCGATTGCCTGCCCCCTCCACCGCCGTTCCGGCGGTCCCCCTCGCCCCGCTTCGCGGGGGAGGACAAGGGCGACCGCTTCCGGTCACCCTCTCCCATTCGCGACGCCGGGGTAGCAGCGGCTGAATAGACGCCCTGTCCGCTACTTGGCCGAGACCAGTTGCGCGGCAAGACTCGTGGCGCCGGTCAGGCGCGGCATGATCGAAACATCGATGCCGGTGATTCGGCGCGCCACGACCCACAGAGCGGCAGACCAGACCGAGATGGCGATCAGCGCCGCGACCGATGCCCCCATCAGCCCGAAGGGTGGCACCAGCACCAGATTGGCACCGACCAGGGTGGCCAGGCCGGCGGCGACGGCCGGCAGGCTGGCATAGGGGTGGTCGTAGATCGACAGCACCAGACTTGTCGGCCCGAAGGCCGAACGCACCGCGAGCGACAGGCAGAGCACGGCTAGCGGGCCTGAGCCGATCAGGAAGCCGGGGCCGAACAGCAAAAGGGCGAACGGTCCGAGCAGCCCGGCAAAGGCGAACAGAACCAGCGACAGGCCGGCGGCGACGAGATTGGCGTCGCCGATGCGCTTGAGGAAACCGACGCGGTCCCTGCCGGCCTCCGCCTCGAACACGTCCGGCAAGGTTACGGCATAAACGGAGGAAACACCGAAAGCCGCCAGCGAGAAAATGCGGGCGCAGACGCCGAATATGGCGAGTTCGGCCGGCGGCAGGATGGCCGACAGCACGACAAGGTCGATGTCGAAGAAGAAATCGGTGGCGAGGGCGATCAGCACCCATGGCAGGGCGAAGCGCCACCAGCGCCCAACCTCCCTGCCCATCGGCACTGGCTCGCCGGTATCCTTTATGCGGCGCAGGCTCCAAAGGGTCACGGCGAAATGCGCAACACCGATAGCGGCATAGCCGATGGCGAAGACGTTGAGCATGTCATCGATGCCGCCTTCGAGCAGCGTCAGGGCGACGATGAAACCGGCGACGACCAGCGACGGCCGGATCAGCGTGTCGGCGATGAAACCGGCAAAGGGGCGCTTGAGCCCGACCAGCAGGCTCGAATTGACGAACATCAGGGCGCTGACCCCGGCAATCATGGCCATTGCCGGAAAATGCGCCGCCACGACCGCACCGGCCGGACCGATCAGCCTGACCGCGGACAATCCGCCGATCGCCAGCAGCGCCGCCATGCAAAGCCATTGCAGATAGGCCATGAGGGCGAAGCGACGGATCATCCGCCCCTGCGCCCTGGCCCGGTATTCGGAGGCGAAATAGGTGCCGACGGTTTGAAAGCCCAGCGGCATGAACGCGGCGACGAGGTTGGCCGTGGCGATGACGACGAGGTATTCGCCGAGCACGGCCTGGCCCCAGAACCGGGCGATGGCCGCCTGTCCGACGAACATCATGCCGGCGCCCGTCAGCCGGGCGACAAAGATCACTGCCGATTGCGACGCCAGGCGCCTCAGAAGACTCACTCAGCGCTCCTGGTTGGGGCGCGCCATGTCGGTGCGCATCCAGTTGATGAACCGCTTGGTCTGCTGCACGGCGTCGCGGGCGGCGTAGGCGGCGGTGCCGACGAAAAGGGCCAGCGGATTGGAGGCGAAATTGTAGATCGGCGGCACCGGGGCAATGATGCCGGTCGAGCCGACCATGCCCTTCTTGAACTGGCGCAGGCCCTGGAAGCCGTCGGTGCCCCCGAGATCGTAGAGGTCGGCGCCGGTATTGTCGCGCAGCCAGCGCATGATCTGCCAGTGCATGAAATAGCCGGCCCTCAGGGGCAGGGCCTCGTCGGCGGTGGCGCCGTAGAGATAGACGGCGGTGCGGCCGGCGGTGAAAATGACGGCGCCGGCGAGCAGCTGACCATCCTTGGTGACGAAGAACAGCTCGGGCCGCAGCGCCTCGGAGGTAGAGGCGAGCAGGTCGGGCAATGTGTCGTAGGCCGAATAGTCGGGGAATTTCTTGCGATCGGCCATGGCCTGGTAAAGCCGGTCGAATTCGGGCAGGCGGTCAGGCGCGGCATGCTCGAAAACGAGATCCTCCTTTTCCGACTTGCCGAGATGGTAGCGCCATTTCTGCAACAGGCCGGCGCGAAGCACCTTGTCGTCGTACCTGAGCTTGACCATGTAGCGTTCGGGAAACAGCAGGCCCGAACCGCGCCGGAAGCCGCGCCAGGCCAGGAACTCGACGCACTCGGCGCCCTTGCGGCGCGGCGCGCGCGCCATCACCGACAGCATCATGCCGCGCTTTTCGGCGTATTCCTCGACCAATAGGTCGATGGCCTGGGCATAGATGGCCTGGCACTGGCCGCCGGTCTCGTTCCTGAGCGCCGGTCCCCATTTGACGATGGCCAGTTTGGCGAGCCCGAGCGGCAGGCGCTGGATCATGACCAGCGCGCCGGCGACCGCTTCACCCTTGTTGAGCATGACAACCGGTTCGAGATCGACTTTCGGCCAGCGTCTTTTGGCAAAGACCGCGGTCATTTCCTGGCAGACGCCGTCGAAAGTGGCAACGAGCGCGTCCCATTTGTCGAGCGGAATGCGCTTGAGCTTGAGCTGGACGTGTTCCCGTTTTCCGGTGGGCCGCTCGACCTCCGCCGCCGATTGCGGCGGCGCGGTCACGTCCCGGGCCTTTTCGGTTGCGGTCGAGGTGTTGGCGTCCATGATGTCTCCGTGCCGGTTGCGCACCTCCGGTCAGGCGAGGTCAGGCCAACCTAGGCGCCGCGGGTGCCAAATTCCTTTCGCGCAACACCCGCGCCGAGAAAAAGCGGGCGCTATGGTTTCGGAAACCTGAGCGGCGCTGGAAAAACGTCGGCGGACGCGGCAAAAGCCCGGCGCGCGGGCCGTCGGAACGTCAACGATCGGGGAAATTGGTGGGCGAGTGGGGGCTCGAACCCCAGACCCGCTGATTAAGAGTCAGCTGCTCTACCAACTGAGCTACACGCCCGTTACCAAGGCGGCTTCTCTAGCAAACACCCCCACCCCTGTCCAGCGCGACGACCGGCGGGGCGCGCTTTTTTCGCAGGCGCGCCCTGCCCGGCCCGGCCGGTGCCGAAGGCTCTCACCGGCAGAGAGCGCGGCGAAACATGTCCTCGACGATGACGGGTGTGGCCGAACGCTCCTCCGGAGCGCCTCCGGACCGGCGCAAGGCCGATTGCACCGTGTCACCGTCGAGCGTCAGCGCCTGCTGGCAGGTCAGGCTGGCGCCGTACTGGCCGGCCATGCCGATCAGAATGCCGGCGGTCTCGCCGATGCCGGACAAATAGGCGAACAGCAGCTTGCCGGATTCCGGATCGCTGTCGAGCGTGTCGAACAGCTCGAGGACCTTGGCAACCGAGAGCGGACCGATTTCGGGCGCGGCGGCGGCGGGGGCTGGCAACAGCGCGAAGGCGGCGAAAAGACAGAAAGCAGCGAGATTCATAGCACGGGTCTTGGTCACTTCATGGCTCCATTGACGAGAATGCCTTTTCGTAATACAGAAACGAATTATCGTGCAACAATGATTTTTTCGAGATGAATGCCAACTCGTCGCACCGCCGCCGCATCGTCCGTTTCAGCGCCGCCATGTCGGTGATCTGTGCCGTTCTGATGCCCGTCGGCCCTTTCGTCCTGTTCTTCCTCGCACTTCTGGCACCCATCGACACGCTGGCGGCGATGGCGGGGGTGGCGCCGCTCCAGCCCGGCTCGGTCGACGCGGCCGATGGGGCGCGCCTCTTGTTCGGCATCTTCGCGCTGGCTTCGGCGCTGCCGCTCAGCTTCGGGCTGATCCGCCTCGCCGCCTGTTTCGGCGGCTTTGCGCGGGGGGCGCTGTTCGCACCCTCGACCATTGCCGGCCTGCGCGATTTTGCCGGGGCCATGCTGGTCTGGACCCTGGCGCAGCCATTGTTCCGCGCCGCCTATTCGATGATCCTGACCTTCGGGGGCCCGGAGGGCAGCCGGCAGATCGTTGTGCAGATCGGCAGCGATTTCATCCTGATGTCGGTATTCGCGCTCTGCGTTCTGATCGTGTCGTGGGTGCTGACCGAAGCCAGCGCCCTGTCCGAAGAAAACGCCCAGTTCGTGTGATGGCCATCCGCGTCACCCTCGCGCTCGTGCTCGCCGAACGCGGCGTCAAGTCCAAGGACCTGGCCGAAGCCATCGGCATCACCGAGGCCAATCTGTCGCTGTTGCGCCAGGGTCGGGTGAAGGGCGTGCGCTTCGAGACGCTGTCGGCCATCTGCGGCTTTCTCGACTGCCAGCCCGGCGACATCCTGCGCCATGAATCCGGCGCGGACGGGCCGTCCGGGGAATAGCCGATCCGGACGCACCCCCGGTCCTCGCGCGAACGTGAGCGATCGCGCCAGGCGCAGGCGGTAGGCGGAGGCGCGCTTTTCGGACTAGTGTCTGCCCGACGCTCGGCACTGGCGGTCGATGCGCAGCCATGAGACGGGAGAAACGGATGAAACTCGGCGCCTTTTCGATTTCCCTTGCGGTCAAGGATCTCGCGGCCTCGCGGGCGTTCTACGAAAAGCTCGGCTTCGTCGCGCTCGGCGATTCCCACTCCGAACAGTATTGCATGCTCAAGAACGGCGACGCCGTCATCGGCCTGTTCCAGGGCCTGTTCGAGGGCAATATCATCACCTTCAATCCCGGCTGGACGCAAAACGCGACGCCCGCCGATCCGTTCGACGACGTGCGCGACATCGCCGCAGCGCTGCAAAAACACGGCATCGCCTTCGCCACGTCGATCGACACGGACAAGCCCGAAGGCCCGAACCATTTCGTCATCGCCGATCCGGACGGCAATGTCATCCTGGTCGACCAGCACCGCTGAAACCGGTCCGTCCCCAGGCGTCAGCTCTTCGGCTTGACCGCCAGAACGGTGATCACCGGCGCGGTGCCCTCCGGCATTTCCATCATGCGGATGTCGACAAAACCGGCATGGCCGAACGCAATGGCGAGGCGATCGCCGAAGGCGATGGCGGCCTCGCGCGTCGGCCGGCGCCGACGTGGCTGGTAGGTCGCTGCCAGGAGCCCGCCCGGCGCCATGATGTCGGCGATGCGGTTGGCGGCAATGTCGAGGCCGGGCACGAATTGCAGGACATTGACGACCATGACCTTGGTGAACCCGCCGGCGATCTCGGGCAGGTCGTCGATGTCGCGCACGATGAGCTCGGCCTTGCCGCTGCGCAGCGCGGCGCGGTTGCGGCACAGGGCCTGGTCGATCATGACCGCAGAATGATCGACGCCGACCACCCTGCCCGTTTCAAGCCGCGCGGCAATGCCGGCTATGCCGAGCCCCGGGCCGCAGCCGATCTCGAGGACACGGTCGTCGGGCGCGATGTCGAGGCAGCCGATCGTCCAGCGATAGCGGCGCCGATTGGACGGCCGGTTGGCCATGACGATGCCGACCAGACCGCCGAGCAAACCGCGCGGATTGGCAAACTGCTTGGCTATCTCCGAACGGATCGACATGGTCTGCGGCCCCGGCGGGAGGTTCAGCGGACACGAAGGCCGGACATGCGTCCGGCCGGGCGGAACTGGCTGTCGCGCCGATGGGCGGAATGTCGATTGAGCCGGTTGACCGCTGGATAGGACACGTCGCGATTGGCCTTCCCTTATGCCGCGTCACAGCCGGCAAACTGGGTTTAGGAAGGCCCGAGCGTCAATTAGGCCACATGTCGCGTGAGCGCTATCGCCGCACCGCCGGGAACTGCGTAGATGCGGCATGACCAGTTTTCGCGCGCCGTCCGCGAGCGTGTTGCGCCGGGTGGCTGCGCTTTGCCCGTGAAAAGGGCCGCCGCCGGGTTCGGTCCGGCGGCCGGCCAATTCAGTGATTGATGCCCTTGTAGGCCGTGTCGCCCCACACATAGTCGACCCGGGCGTTGCGCCCGCAGCGGAAGCGGTAGAACTCGTAGGGGATCGGGTTCTTCAGGTGATAGTCCTGATGATAGTCCTCGGCGGGATAAAAGGTCGTCGCGTCGACGATGGGCGTGAAGATTTCGGCCGTGAAGGCGAGATCGTCCTTAATCGCCTGCTTCGAGGCTTCCGCCGCCGCCCGCTGTTCCGGACCGTCGACATAGACCGTCGTCAGGTAGGAATGGCCGCGATCACAGAACTGGCCGCCGCCATCGGTGGGATCGACCGAATGCCAATAGGCGGTCAGAAGCGCCTCATAGCTGACGACCGACGGGTCGAAAGTCAGCTTGACCGCCTCTATATAGTCGGGATGGTTTTCGTAGGTCGGGTTGTCGATGGTGCCGCCGGCATAGCCGGAGGTGGTGTCGAGCACGCCCTCAACATGGTCGAAATCGCTTTCGACGCACCAGAAACAGCCGCCGGCGAAGATGGCCGTTTCGGTCTCGGCGGCTGCGGAGGAGGAGGTGAACAGGCCGGCACCAGCGATAACGAGTGCCGCGATCAATGAACGCATGAGGTTTGCTCCCTTTTGTCCCGCTTGTCCTAATCGGCGGCAAAACGAAATGACATTCAAGTTTCACCACGAATGCGCGAGCCGCGGCGTGATCGTTCGTCAAAGACGCTTGCGCATCTGCACGCACTGGCTGGCGATCGAGACGAGTTCGGACGGATCCCAGTCGAACCGTTCCAAACCGGTTTTCTCATAAAAGCCAATGGCTTCAGGCGCGGCATTGACAAACAGGGTGTGCATGCCGAGGGCACGGGCGATGCCTTCGCACATGTCGGCCATGACGCGCCCATGGCCTTTGCCCTGTTCGGCGGCGGTGATTGCCACCAGCCGCACCGCGCCCTTGCCCGCGCCCAGTTTGTCGAGTCGCACAACCCCGATCGCCCTGCCGGCCCGCTTGAACAGCAGCGGATGATTGCAGGAGACGAAGTCGTCGACATGGTTGCGGTCGTACGCGGTGTCGCTATGCCGGGCGAGGAAAAGCTCGGTCTCGCGGATGTCGTGAAACGCCTGCCAGTCGTTCTGGCTGGCAGGCACTTCCAATCTGTAGGGCATCGGACTATCCGGCCGCGCTTTCCATCGCCCCCTGGGCCGGGGCGCCGCGTTCCATCATCAGCCGGTTGTAGGCGTTGAGATAGGCGCGGGCGCAGGCCATCAGGGTATCGGGTTCGGCGGCATTGCCGGAGACGATGCGGTTGTTCATCTCGAGGCGCACATGGGCGTTGGCCTGGGCGTCGGTGCCGCCGGTGACCGCGTCGATGGCGAACAGCACGAGATGTGGATCGGCATCGACGGCCTTCTTGATCGCCTGGAAGATGGCGTCGACCGAGCCGGTGCCTTCGTAGGAGACCGCGCTGACCGCGCCGTCTATGCTGAGCGTCAGGTTGCACCTGTGCGTGCCGCCGGTTTTGGAGACGACTTCCATCTCGACGAGCTTGATGCGGTCGGCGGCCGAGCCGAGTTCGTCGTCGACCAGGGCCATGATGTCCTCGTCGTAGACGTTCTTCTTCTTGTCGGCCAGGTCCTTGAAACGCTGGAAGGCTTCCTGGAACTGGTTGTCGGCGAGGTCGTAGCCGAGATCCCGGAGCTTTTCCTTGAAGGCATGCCGCCCGGAATGCTTGCCCATGACCAAAGAGGTCGATTTGATGCCGACGCTTTCGGGCGTCATGATCTCGTAGGTCTGGGCGTTCTTGAGCATGCCGTCCTGGTGGATGCCGCTCTCATGGGCGAAGGCGTTCTTGCCGACCACGGCCTTGTTGAACTGTACCGGGAAGTTCGAGGCGGCCGAGACAGCCTTGGATACGCGCGACAGGTGCGTGGTCTCGATGCCGGTCATGTACGGCAGGCTGTCGCCGCGGGTGCGGATGGCCATGACCACTTCCTCGAGTGCGGCATTGCCGGCGCGCTCGCCGAGGCCGTTGATGGTGCATTCGACCTGACGGGCGCCGGCGCGGACGCCGGCCAGCGAATTGGCGACGGCCATGCCGAGATCGTTGTGGCAATGGGTCGAAAAGATCGCCTTGTCCGAGCCGGGCACCTTGGTCATCACCGCGATGAACATTGCCGCGTAGTCCTCGGGGGTCGAATAGCCGACCGTGTCGGGCAGGTTGATGGTCGTCGCGCCGGCGCGGATGGCCGCATCGGTGCAGCGGGCGAGGAAATCGATCGGCGTGCGCGTCGCGTCCATGGCCGACCACTCGACATTGTCGATGAGGTTGCGGGCCTGGGTCACGGTGCGCGTGACGATTTCCAGGACCTCGTCCTGGGTCTTGTTCATCTGGTGGGCCAGATGGATGGGCGAGGTCGAAACGAAGGTGTGGATGCGGCCGCGACGGGCGTGCCTGACCGCCTCGCCAGCCCGGTCGATGTCGGCGGGAATGGCGCGGGCCAGCCCGGCGATCACCGAATTCTTCGAGCGCCTGGCGATCTCGGCCACGGCTTCGAAATCGCCGTTCGAGGCGATGGGAAAGCCTGCCTCGATGATATCGACGCCCATGTCGTCGAGCAGTTCGGCGATCTGCAGCTTTTCGGAAAGCGTCATGGTGGCGCCGGGCGATTGCTCGCCGTCGCGCAGGGTCGTGTCGAAAATATAGACGCGGTCGGCGTTGGTTTGGGCGTCTTGCGTGGTCGGCATCTTCTGATCCTGATGGTTTCGGCCTCGGGCATGGCAGCCGTTCGGGCCGGACATTGTCCTGTTCGGCTCAACACTCCCCTACACACCCGCTCGCTCGGAGCCGTCGGTGTCTAGGGGCCGATAAGGAGGAGAAGAAGGGCGGGAAGCAGCAGAAGGCCGGCCGCGATCAGCCGCAAACGGGCTTCGGCCGTTTCGGTCGTGGTCGCTGCATATGCGATCGCTTTGGCGCGCATCAGTCTGCCTTCAGGGCGTTCTACCGTCTTTGCGCCGGACAATGCTTCAATTCGCCGCCGCGTGCAAGCCCGTGGCACGGCGCGGCGGTCGCGCGGCGGCGTCCATCCTGCCCTCAGGCGAAGGCGAAGACCGCCGCGAGAATGATCAGCGGGCCGGTGACCAGATTGACCTTGCCGGCCATCGCCAGACGCTTGCCGGCGCCGGCATCCCCGGCCTGGACCTTGCGATAGGCCGCCCCGCCGATGCCGACCGAAGCCGAGAGCACGACGACCAGGGCCATCTTGACCCAGAACCACCAGGTCAGCCCGGCGACGCCATTGTACTTGAGCAGGACGACGGCGATTCCGGTGACCCACAACAGGCCGAGTCCGATCTGGCCGTTGCGTCCAAGAACGTTGCCGATGGCGAAAAGCAGGCCCTTGTGATCGGGCGGCGCCGTCCGTGTCCGGGCACCGAGGACGCCGAGCGCCATGCCCGACCCCATGCCGATGACCAGGCCCAACAGATGCAGGGCAACAAGGATGTTGACAACGATGTCCATTTCGCCCTCTCGATGCGACAGAATGTCGCACATTAGCGGGCACGGATCAGGCGGACAAGTCCATTTCCCCTTCGGCGATCACCACGGCGCTGCCGCCGATGCCGGCGCGGTCGAGCTTGCCGGCCTGCTTGGAGAATCGCAGGGAAATCAGACTCGGCCGCCCCATTTCATGGCCCTGGCGCAGCTTGAAATCGGACGGACCATCACCGGGAGCATGATCGGACAACAACCCGATCAGCGCGGCGGCGGCCGACCCGGTCGCCGGGTCCTCGCCCTGCCCGATATGGGGTGAAAGCATGCGCGCGGCAAAGTCGTTGCTCTTCTCCTCGGGCGTTGCCGTGAAGGCATAGACGGCGTTTCGGCCGTCTGGGAAGACGTCGAACCAGCCGCGCCGCTCGATCCTGATTCTGGCCAGCGCCGCGGCATCGCGCAGGGGCACCAGATAGAAGGGCACGCCGGCGGACCATTGCGCCGGCAGGAAATCCCCGCAGCCGAAATCCTCGACCCCGAGACCGAGCGCTTCGGCCATCGCTTCGGACGATGGGGCTTCGCCAAGCCGTTCGGGCAGTTGCGGCAGGCTGAAATGGGCGGTGCCGCTGCGCTTGCCGGTCCGTTCGATCACGCAGGTGACGACCCCGATCTCCTCTTCGAGGCGCACTCCGGACAGGCGCTGTTCGAGTCCGAGCAGAACCGCGGTTCCGACCGTCGGGTGTCCAGCGAAGGGCAACTCGGTCTTCGCCGTGAAGATCCTGAGGGCGGCGGCATGATAATCGAGACGCGGCTGGCGGACGAAGACCGTCTCGCTGAGATTGAACTCGGTGGCGATCTTCTGCATCAGCTCGTCCGACACGTGATCGGCCTTCATGACCACCGCGAGCGGATTGCCGGCCAGCTCTTTGTCGGTGAACACGTCGAGCAGGAAATACTTGAGCTTCATGGTGCCGCCCTCCTGCTGCTCACGTCGCGTATTTCGCCGAGTCGGTCAAATGCCGTCGCTGGCGCGGCGGGGCGCTCAGCCGCCGAGCAGGTGCCGCGCGGCTTCGAGCGCGTAGCGCGGCGACGCGGCCGGATCGAGATCGGCGGCACGCGTGAGCACCACCACGTCGCTGAGTTCGCGATCCGTCTGCCGGTCGAGATTGTCCCTGATGCGCGTGGCCAGCGCCGCCGCCGGCATGTCAAAGACATAGAGCCGGGCGATGGACAGCAATTGTCCGGTGCTGACGAGAAAGTCGCCGCCACAGCTTGCGTCCCGGGCATCGAGCCCGGTCTCCTCGGCCAGTTCCCGCGCCGTCGACGCAAAGACATCCGCCACGCCGTCCGAGCCGACATCGCCCGGCTCCAGCGATCCGCCGCAGGGATAGACGTGACCCGCATTGGAGGTGTGCTCGCCCATGACGCCATAGATCAGGCCACCATCATTGCCGGCGATGATCGCCGAGCCGAAGGCGTTGAAATAGCTCTGGTCGGGAAAGCCCCAGTCGCGCCAGGCCAGAAAGGCGGAAAAGCGCGTAACGATCAATTCGGCCGTGAGGATGCCGCCGACGACGCGGGGCGCCAGGGCGCCGAGCACCTGCCCGTCGAACAGCGCCGGGCGCCGCTGCTGCGCCTGCCGCCAGTGCGCGGCAATGGCGTCGCGATTGGCCTCGGCGAAGGGCCAGGCGGTGTCGGTCATCCGCAAGTCGGTGCCGGCAATGGTTTCGATCATGCTGGTGTGCCAATGCGACTGAGTGAATGGGCGGGCCGGACCGAGCCTAGGTCATGTCACTTTTGATGGAATCAAAGCGCATGACCTAAGCCTTTTCGTGGTCGCATGTTCGAACCGCAAAGCCGGTAACCACTTTTGCTGAACATGCCCTAGCCCGGCAGCGCGTATTCGGCCGGATCGAGGCCGAGCGTTCGCGCAATGGCGGCGGTGATCAGCCGGTGGTCGTCGCGCTCGTCGAGGCCGGACACGACCGCCGCTCCGACGATGCCGGCGCCCCTGACCGTGATCGGAAAGGCACCGCCGGATATGGCATATTCCTCGGCCGAGACCCCCCAGCGGTCCTCGAACAATTGCCGGTCCTGCTCGATGCGGACGCGATAGCTCGATTTCAGCACCAGCCGCACCGTATTGGCCTTGCGGTGGGCCCAAAGATAATTGCCGTGGGTGTAGCCGGGCGTCGAGCCGAAGGCGAGCGGCCGGTCCCAGAACTTGACGAGAACGCCGACGCCGACGCCTTCGGCCAGCGCCAGGTCGCGGGCGTGGCCGAGCAGGGTGAAGGCCGTGTTTTCGTCAAAGTTCGAAAAGATGAGCGTTTGTTCCTGCCTGAGGACACCCGGCAAGTCGGCGTGAGTCATCGCGTGCTCCAATTTTTCCATGCCGGCAAATTGACAGGGGCGGACCCGGATCGCGCCTGCCGCGGGCCGTTTTCTTTACCAAAGATTCCGCTTCGGGTTGACGACAAATTTCGCCCGGCATTAGTTAGGCACATGCCTAATCCTGACGACAAACTCGATCTGGTATTCACCGCCCTCGCCGATCACAACCGGCGGGCGATGATCGAACGGCTCAGCCGCAGGGACCAGTCCGTCTCGGCGCTTGCCGCACCCCTCGGCATCTCGCTGCCGGCGACGCTGCAGCATCTCGGCATACTGGAATCGGCCGGACTGGTGCACAGTTCCAAGATGGGTCGCGTGCGCACCTGCCGGCTCGATCGCGAAGCGCTCTCGGCGGTTGAGGCGTGGATCGGCCAGCGCCGCGCGCATTTGCCACCGAGTGGCCGGCTCGACGCACTGGCCGATCTTCTGACACGCGTCGCCAACCGCGAGCAGGGGCAGATCGGCACCTGATCGGGCAACAGGCCGGCAAACTGCGCGGTTTGGATTCATCTTGCGGCAAGCCCTTGCCACTACAGTGCATCGGTTCGCTTGCGGAGCCCGACCGGCGCCATGATCCAATCCGACAATGCCCTTGAAATCGTCGCGCTCAAAAAGAGCTTCGACAAGCCGGCCGTCGACGGCATTTCCTTGTCGATCCCGCGCGGCATGTTCTACGTCTTGCTCGGTCCGAACGGCGCCGGCAAGACGACGCTTCTGCGCATGGTCTCGGGCATTCTGAAGCCCGATTCCGGCACGATCCGCGTCTGCGGCATCGACGCTCTCGCCGATCCGGTTGCGGCCAAGCAGCGCCTCGCCTGGGTCTCGGACGAACCGATGGTCTACGACCGACTGACTCCGCTCGAATACCTTGAATTCGTCGCCGGCCTGTGGTCTGTGCCGTCCGATGTCGCCCAGATGCGGGCCCACGACCTGCTCGACTGGCTGTCGCTCGCCGACACTGCCAACAAGCGCTGCGGCGGCTTTTCCAAGGGCATGCTGCAAAAAATGGCGCTGGCCGGGGCGCTGATCCACGATCCGGACCTCATCATCCTCGACGAGCCGCTGACCGGGCTCGACGCCGGTGCCGCCCGCCAGGTCAAGGATGTCCTCATCGACAAGGTCCGCCGCGGCGCGACCATCGTCATGACCACCCACATTCTCGACGTTGCCGAACCCATGGCCGAACGAATCGGCGTCATCGCCAATGGACGCGTCATCGCCGAGGGCACGCTCGGCGAATTGCAGCAGCGCTCGGGGCGGAGCGGCTCGACGCTCGAAGAGGTCTTTCTCGACCTCGTCGCGACGCGGGACGCCGCCTGATGGCCGCGGCGGCCGGATCGGTGCCATGGTTCTTCGCCATGGAGTTCCGCCTGCAATGGCGCGAACTCTGGCAGGGCCTGCTCGGCACCGGCGGGGCGCGCCGCATCATGGCCATCGTGTTCTTCGTCCTCATCCTTTTAAGCCTGCACGCGCTCGCCAATTTCCTCGTCGGCCCCTTCGTCGCCGGGGGCGTGACCGATAGCGTCCCGGCCCTGGCTTCGATCACGGCGAGCGCGACGTTCTTTGTCGTCATGTCGCTGTCGCAGGCCATCGAATCGGTGACGCGGGCCTATTACACGCGCGGCGATTTCGACCTCGTGCTCTCATCCCCCGCCCCGGCCCGCTCGGTCTTCTGGGCCCGCACCTTCATGGTGACGCTGACCTCCGCCATTCTATCGGCGCTGATGGTCTCGCCCTTTGTCAACGTGCTCGCCTGGCGTGACGGGGCGCGCTGGCTGATGGCCTACCCAGTGACTTTCGTTTTGAGCGGCATGGTGACGGCCCTCGCCGTCTTCATCACCATCTTCCTGTTCCGGGCCATCGGGCCGCGCCATACACGGCTCGCGGCGCAGGTGGCGAGCGCCGTGGTCGGCGCCTCGCTGTTCGTCGGCATCCAGACTTCGCTCATACTCAGTCACGGCGCGCCGGGCACTATCGCCGGCCCGATTGCCGATTTCCTGCTGTTCGTCACCGGCGGCGGCGACAGCCTCGTCTGGCTACCGGCCCGCGCCGCCAGGGGCGATTGGGGTGCCTTCGCGCTGCTTGCTGGCGTTTCCGCCGGTTGCGTCGCGCTGGCGCTTCATGTTTCGGGAAAAAGCTTCGCCGGGCTGGCGCTCGCCGCCCTCAGCGAGACCTCCGGCACGGCGCACGAGCACAAGGCGCACCGGTTTTCCGGCGCCGGCGCCATGGCACTGCTGCGGCAAAAGGAATGGCGGCTGGTCTGGCGCGATCCGTGGCTCGTGTCGCAATCCCTGATGCAGCTTTTGTATCTGGTGCCGCTGTTCGCCCTGATCCTGTTCACCGCCGGCGACAGCGTCGTCGCCGGACCGGTGCTCGCCGCCATGCTGGCCATGGCGGCCGGACAATTGTCGGGCGGGCTCGCCTGGCTGACGATTTCGGGGGAACAGGCCCATGACCTCGTCATGACGGCGCCGCTTGAGCCGCGCGCCATCCATCTCGCCAAGATCGAGGCCATCGCCGCCATGGTGGCCGTCGCGATCCTGCCGGTTCTCGGCGGGTTGGCATTCTTCTACCCGCATGTGCTGCCGGTGGCAGCGGCCGGCGCCGTTCTCGCCTCGGCCTCGGCGATCATTGTGCAGATGCTGTTCCGCGGCCGCGGCGACCGCCGCCATTTCGCCCGGCGCGAGGGCTCGCCGCGCCTAGCCACCATGACCGAGGCGCTGGCCGCCACCGCCTGGGCCGGCGCCACCGGCGTCGCCGTGGTCAGTCTCGTCGCCGGGGCCATCGCCGCCCTGCCGGCCATGGCCATCGTCCTTCTGGTCTGGCTGTTCCGCCGCAAGGCCACGCCGATCTGAATCGCGGCGCGATCCGAGCGCCCTTTGCCCGGATGCGACGAGGGCCGGGGCGCACAGACGGCAAAAAGGGCGGATCGCATAATCCGCCCTTTCCTGATCGGCTGGCTCTCCGGCGCCAGACTAGTTCCGGCTCTTGTCGACCAGCGCGCCCGCCTTGATCCACGGCATCATCTCGCGGAGCTTCAAACCGACCTCCTCGATCTGGTGGCTGTCGTTGTTGCGGCGGGTGGCCTTGAAGCGGGCGGCGCCGGAGCGCCATTCCTGCATCCACTCGGAGGTGAACTTGCCCGACTGGATGTCCTTGAGCACGCGCTTCATCTCGGCCTTGGTCTCGGCGGTGATGATGCGCGGGCCGGAGACGTATTCGCCCCACTCGGCGGTGTTGGAGATCGAGTAGTTCATGTTGGCGATGCCGCCCTGGTAGATCAGGTCGACGATGAGCTTGACCTCGTGCAGGCACTCGAAATAGGCCATTTCGGGCGCGTAGCCGGCCTCGACCAGCGTCTCGAAGCCGGAGCGGATCAGCTCGACCAGCCCGCCGCACAAAACCACCTGCTCGCCGAAGAGATCGGTCTCGCATTCCTCGCGGAAACTCGTCTCGATGATGCCCGACCGGCCGCCGCCAACGCCCGAGGCATAGGCCAGCGCGATGTCCTTGGCAGTGCCGGAGGCGTCCTTGTGGACCGCGATCAGGCAGGGCACGCCGCCGCCCTTCTCGAACTCGCCGCGCACCGTGTGGCCCGGGCCCTTGGGGGCGATCATGATGACGTCGATGGCGTCCCGCGGCTCGATCAGCGCGAAATGGACGTTGAGCCCATGGGCAAAGGCGATGGCGGCGCCGTCGCGGATGTTCGGGGCGATCTCGTCGCGCCAGAGGTCGGCCTGCAACTCGTCCGGGGTCGCCATCATCATGACGTCGGCCCATTTGGCCACCTCGGCGACGCTCATCACCCTGAGCCCGTCGGCCTCGACCTTTTTGGCCGTCGCCGAGCCGGCGCGCAGGCCGATGGCGATGTCCTTGACGCCGCTGTCGCGCAGGTTGAGCGCATGGGCCCGGCCCTGCGAGCCGTAGCCGATGATCGCCACCTTCCTTGATTTCAAAAGGTTGATATCGGCGTCCCGATCGTAATAAACGCGCATGTGGTCTCTCCCGTGATTGGCGTTTGTCTTTTTAATTCAGATGGTTGATTGCAGGCGCTTCGGTTTTGAATCAGATTCAGGTTCCGAAAAGCGCGAAAAACTGCTCCGCCGCCGCCTTCGCTTCCGCGTCGATTTCGGCTTCGCTCGGCCGCCAGCGGTCACCAAGCAGTAGCCGAATCTGCACGTCGCGGACGACGAGACCGAAAAATGTACGGAAAGCCTGCTCGCTGTCGGCAAAGCGCAACAGGCCGACCGCCCTGCCTGCCTCGAGCACCGGCTTCAGCCGCCTTCCCATTTCGAGCCGGCCATTCTGCAGGACGATCGTGCCGAGATCGGGCACGGTCGTGCCGGCATGGGAGACCGCCACCCGGTTGAGCGCCACCGAGTTCTCGCTTGCGAGCACGCTCAGCAGCGCCCGCCCGAAATCCTCGACGACACGCCCAAGCGCCCGGGCGTCGAGATGGGCGCGGTCGAGCCTCGGCACGCCGACCTTGGCCGCCTGCCACTGCACCGTCGCGACCAGAAGCCCATCGCGGTCGCCGAACCATTTGTAGAGTGTTTCCTTGGAACAATGGGCGATGCGCGCCACCCCGTTCATGGTCAGCTTGTCGCCACCGGCGACGAGCAGGCTCAGCGCCGCCTCGAGCACCTCGCCCTGGCGCGGCGTCCAGGTTTCCGGCTTCACTGCTGCAACGGCTGTCATGGCTGTCGTTCCAATCGCACCCAATACGCCGGTTGCCCGGCACCCGTTTTTGCTCTCGCCGAGCCGATCGTCATTGCGCGGCACAGAGCGCCGAGACCACCCGGAAGGCCGCGCGCCAATCATGACACGTCGTCGCTAGCTGGCAGGGTCTCGGCGGGCTTCACGCTGTCCAGTCCGGAATTCCGCACCCGCACCACCGACCACATCCGGCGACACGCCCGACGCGATTTTCAATTCGTCGCGTACCGTACCGTACGGTTCGGCAAATGGCAACTGGAATCCGGAATGGCAAGGGCCTTGAGGACAAAACAGCCCTTGCCAGCGTCCATGACGCCGCCGCGCCGTCGGCGGACCTGACGTTGGCCGCTACAGCGCCAGGTGATTCGCGGCGCTCAACTCCCTGCGCGGCATCGTCATGGCAATCATGCGGGCTTTCCTGTCGGGAAAGAAGCGGTCTTGCGCGCTTGCCGCCTAACTAGCTGATAATATTCGCCTTCCAAAATCTAGTATTCAAGTTGCCCTTATGCAAAATTCCACAAATGCGCCAAAAATCAGGATTAAAGAAATCTAAACGTTTTGACATTCGACAAAGCGCTGAGAGACGCGAAGTGGTATTATGCCCGCATTCATGGAGGGGAATCATGTCTTCTTGCTCGAACTTCGTTTTCGAACTCAAGGCAGGCGCCAATTCGACGGAGGTCACCGTCGATTTCGGACACGGGATCAAGACCTGGTCGGCCGGGCCGAATTTCTTCAAGGCGCCGAACGGCGTACCGACCTGGACCGGCAGGGATCTCGGCTTGGCCGGCACGGCCGGCATGCAGGCCGTGCTGCACTTGGCCGAGCAGATCGACGACCTGCCGCTGCACGCCAGCGGCGAGCTCGACGTGTTGTACACGCCGAGCAAAACCGGCCGCTACGTGCCGTCCAAGGGCACCTGGGAGCTCGTGTCCAAGCACTAAGCGCCGCCGGCGGTTTGAGGGGATCGCCGGCGCTCGATCGGATGGGCGTTGCCGGCATTGACGGCGCGGCGCCATTTATGTGCTGCAACTACCCCGTTCGAGATGGCAGGCGGCCAACCGTCTTCATTGCCGGGTCACCCGCCAGATCGTGCCATTGCCGTCCTCGGAGAAATAGAGCGCGCCGTCCGGCGAGACGGCGATGCCGACCGGGCGGCCCCAAACCGATCGGTCATCGATGACGAAACCGGTGACGAAGTCCTCGTAGACGCCGGTCGGCGCGCCGCTCTCGTCGATCAGCAGGCGGACGATCTTGTAGCCGGTGCGCGGGTCGCGGTTCCACGAGCCGTGCAAGGCGACGAAGGCGTCGCCGCGATAGTCGGACCCGAAGGCATCGGCAGTGTAGAACCTGATATTGAGCGGTGCCGAGTGCGACTGGAACAGCACGTCGGGCACACGCACCCGGTCGGCGAGGTCGGGACGGGCGCCGGAGTGGCGCGGATCGGCATTGGCCCCGATAGAGTACCAGGGCCAGCCGAAGAATCCGCCGTCCTGGACTGAGGTCGCATAATCGAAGGGGATGTCGTTGCCGAGGCCGTCGCGCTCGTTGACCGCACACCAGACCGCGCCCGTTGCCCGCTGGACGTCCATGCCCGAACAATTGCGCAGCCCGGTGGCCCAGACGCGGCGGTTGCTGCCGTCCGAGTTCATGGCATAGACGAGCGCCCGCCCCGCCTCGTCGCCCCAGGCGGCGCCGAGACCGGTTAGCGCCTCCCAGCCGGCAATGCCGCCGGGCGGGGATGCGCCGAGCCCTTCGGCGACATTGGTTTGCGAGCCGACCGAGTAGAACAGCGTTTCACCCTCCGGCGAAAAGGCGATCGAGCGCGTCCAGTGGCCGCCACCGGGAATGTCGTCGAACAGGATTTCGGCCGGCCCGGCAGCCGTCAGTTCGCCGGCATAGGGCAGACGCACGAGACCGTTGGTCGTCGCGACATAGAGCCAATCCGGATCGGCCTCGGGATAAAAGGCCAGGCCATAGGGCTGGTTGAGACCCTCGGCGAACACGGCGCTCGCCGTCAGTTTCCGTCCGCCCTCAAAGCGCAGGGCAAGCACGCGGCCGGCATGGCTGTCCGAGACGATGAGGTCGCCATTGGGGGCGAAGGCGAGCGCGCGCGGGCTGGCGATGCCGGTCACGAGCTTTTCGACGGCAAAGCCGTCGGGCACTTTCAGTGCCGCGCCGGCGGGCTGCGGCACCACCCGCGAGCCGTTGCTGACCGAACCCGAGCGGGGAGCGGCGCCGATATCATCGGCCGTAATCAGCCGCCTGACGCCGGGCGCATCGTCGCGCCAGCCGCCAAAGGCGCCGGCGCCGCTGCGCGTTTGCTGTGCCGCGACCGGCGCTGCGACCGCCGCTAGAACGGCAAGTATCAGGGCGGCAACAGACGGAGGAAACGGCATGGTGTGTCTCCTTGATAGGCTTGCGGTGCAACGCCGGACGCGCCCCAGCGTTCCAGCGGCAGGCGCCGCGCGCAAGGCACGCGCGCGTGAACGGGGCAATTCGCCATATGGTTTCGCTTCATCGGCGCTTGCCGATAGGTGCGGCTTGGGTGCAGCATGGCGCCTTATGCCGGCCTTCTCCACCTGCCGCTCCCCTTTCGCTCTCCCTATTGCGAGCACACCCATGTCACAGCTTTTCTCGCCGCTCACCCTGCGCGGTCTGACCCTGCGCAATCGAACCGTCGTCGCGCCGATGTGCCAGTATTCGGCGCAGATGGGTCTCGCCAACGACTGGCACCTCGTCCATCTCGGCCGCTTCGCCATCGGCGGGTTCGGCCTGGTCATCGTCGAGGCGACGGGCGTCGAGCCGCGCGGCCGCATCACCTATGGCTGCCTCGGCCTGTGGAGCGACGCGCAGATCGCGCCGCTCGGGCGCATCGTCGATTTCGTCCATGCCCAGGGCGCCGCCATCGGCATCCAGCTTGCCCATGCCGGCCGCAAGGCCTCCTCGCCCCTGCCCTTCCTCAAGGATCCGGACGCCGAGCAGAAGGCGCGCCATTCCTATGAGGACTGGCAGCCGGTGGCGCCTTCGGCTTTCCCGCACGATGCCGGTTCCAAGGTGCCGCATGCCCTCACCCTCGAGGAGATCGCCGGCATCAGAACGGCCTTTGTCGACGCGGCGAAGCGAGCCGGGACAGCCGGGTTCGACGTGATCGAGCTGCATTGCGCCCACGGCTATCTGCTCAACGAGTTCCTGTCGCCGCTCGCCAACCGGCGCGAGGACCAATATGGCGGCGCGCGCGAGAACCGCATGCGACTGCCTCTCGAAATCGCCGAAGCCGTGCGCAAGGTCTGGCCGGCGGACAAGCCGCTTTTCGCCCGCATCTCGACCACGGACTGGCACACGGACGGCTGGCAGGTCGAGGACAGCGTCGTTCTCGCCCGTGCATTCAAGGCGCGCGGTGTCGATGTGATCGACTGTTCCTCGGGCGGGTTCGCCGAAAGCAGGATCGAAGCCGGCCCCGGCTACCAGCTCGGCCTTGCCGATGCGGTGCGCAAGGGTGCCGACATCGCCACCATGACCGTCGGCCTGATGGGCGATGCCGACATGGCCGCAGCGGCGATCGCCGAGGGCAAGGCGGATCTGGTGGCGCTGGCGCGCCCGGCCCTCGAGGACCCGAACTGGCCGGTCCGGGCTTTGGCGGCAACGGGCGCCCCGGAGGTCTACGCGCTTCATGCCAAGCAGGCGGGCTATGCCGTCAGGGGGCTGCACAAGGCACTCGACAAAGCATGAATACACCAGTTGCGCCTGCCGCACCCTAGGCAGACCACGCCGATTTGCAGCACTGGCCATTGTACCTTGTCGCCGGCCGGACTAGATAAGTCGGTGCCGACAACTGGAAAGCGCATGTGACGGACCCGGAGAACACAAATCCAGAAGCCGGCAGGACTTCGGGCCGAGGCTGGAAGAAGCTGGCGCTGATCGTTGCCGGCATCATTATTGTTGCGGTCATCGCCGTCCTGTCGCTCGAACACACCATCCTTTTGACCCTGCAGGATCATTTTACCGGCTGGGTCGAAGCCGCCGGGCCCTGGGGTTGGCTGGTGCTCATCGTCTTGCTGGTTCTGCACTCCTTCGTGCCGTTTCCGCTCGAATTCGCCGCGGTCGCCGCCGGCATCACTTACGGGTTCTGGATCGGCACCGCCGTGACCTGGGTCGGCACCGTGCTCGGCGGCATCTTGTCGTTCTGGATTTCCAAGCGCTTCGGGCGGACCTTCTTCGAGCGGGCGCTCAATCCCGGCCAGCTCGCCTGGATCGACAAACACGCCAAGGCCGAAGGCACCGTGGCGCTGCTGGTCAGTCGCCTGTTGCCCTTCATGTCCTTTACCCTCGTGTCCTATGCCGCCGGGCTGACGCCGGTGTCCTGGTTCACCTTCATCTGGACTTCGGCGATCGGCATGCTGCCGATCATCATGGTGTCGGTGCTCTATGGCGCCAATATCGAACACCTGCCGGTCGAATGGGCCATCGGCATTCCGGTGATTGCCGTGGTGCTGGTCGTTGTCGTCTATCTGATTGCACGACGGCGGGGCTGGGTCGGCGACACCGGACACTAAGCTATTTCACGGTGAAGGGCCTTCGCCTCGTTGCAGCAAGGCCCCCTCACCCGCCGCTTCGCGTCGACCTCTCCCCCAAAGGGAGAGGTGAAAGAAGCGCCCGGTTCCATCAATACATGAAACGCCCCAAGGCGGCAGTGGGTAGCGCCGCCAAAGCTTGGCTCGACAGTTCTCGCGCTTTGCGCCAGCATGTCCTCCTCAATCGCGGAGGGACCCCGAACATGTCTGCCAAATCCGTCGCCTTGCGTTTTGTCGGCCTTGCCGGCATCGCACTGATCGCCGCCTGCGCTCCGGAACTCGAAGGGCGCCTCTACATGCAGGATGTCGCGGAGGTGGCCGCAAGCGGCCAAACCCTCGTCGTTCCGGCCAGCCTGCGCATTCCGGAGAGCACGGCGGAGGAATGCGCCAAGGGCCTCGCCGATCTCGCCCTAAAGCTCGGCGAGATCACCCCGATCAGCGGCGAGGGCGAATGCGTCGAGCTCAACAACAGCCAGTTCTCGCAGTTCACCGTCGATTTGCCGCTCGTCACCGAAACGGGCGAACTCGCAGGGGCGTACCTGGCGGTTCTGACGGTCACGCCGATCACCGACGATTTGGGACCGGGGCTCGCCCTCAGCCTTCGCATGAACCGCAGCCTCGAAGACGTTCAGGACGCCATCGGCCGTGGCGAGAACAGCGGCTTCTCCATCTCGCCCGACGACAAGGAACAGCCGCGCTTCATCTTCGCCTTCGAGAACGATTCCCGCGATCCGGTGACGCTCACGCCCAATTTCGTCTTCGTCAACGACGCGCCCGGCCTGCCCGGGGTCGGCGACCCGATCGTGCTCGACCGGCGCCAAAGCGCCGAGATCGTCTTTTCCGACGTGGTTGCCGCCCATGTCGCCGCGGCCAACGCCTTCACCTTCGCCGTGGTGCATCCGGTCGGCGGCTAGGGTTCGTCGCAACGCAAAAGAGCCACCGCAACGAGTTCCCTCCCCATCCCGGGGAGGGAGCAGGAGCGGTTTTGTTTGCGGTCGCGATCGCCCTCAGCGCTTGCTCAGTGCCGCGATGTAGCGGCGCACCGTCTCGGGGAAACCCCATTCAAGGGCGTCGGCGGTGATGCCGTGGCCGATGGAAGTCTCGTCGATCGTCGGCATGCCGATAATGAAGGTCGGCAGGTTGGTGAGCGTCAGATCGTGGCCGGCATTGACCCCGAGACCCACCGCCCGGGCGGCGCGCGCCGTATCGGCCAGGCGCGCCAGATGGGCATTGGCATTGGCGGTGCCGTGGGCGGCGCCGTAGGGGCCGGTATAGAGCTCGATCCTGTCGGCCCCAACCGCATGGGCCCAGCCGGCCATGGCCGGGTCCTCGTCGACGAACAGCGACACCCGGATGTCGGCTGCGTGCAGCCTTTCGATCACGCGGCGCAGGAAGTCCTCGTGCTGCGGAATGGGCCAGCCGTGATCGGAGGTCGACTGGGACGGATCGTCCGGCACCAGCGTCACCTGGTCGGGGACGACCGTCTCGACCAGTTCGAGGAACGGATCGGCCGGATAGCCCTCGATGTTGAACTCAGCCGAGGGATAATTGTCGAGCAGCGCCTTGAGATCGAAGACATCCTGGCGCCGGATATGGCGTTCGTCCGGCCGCGGATGGACCGTCAGGCCGTCGGCGCCGGCATCGAGCACCATGCGGCCGATGCGGGTCACGTCCGGCCAGCCGATGGTGCGGCGATTGCGCAATTGCGCCACGGCGTTGAGATTGACCGACAGCTTGGTCATGGTCTGATCCTCAATTACGGGTCGCTCTTTTAGCGCGGCGAAAATGCGAAGGCAAAATCAAAGCGCTGATGACGCGATCGCCGCGCCTGATTGCGCTCACGCGGGCGACTTCAGCGGCGCGGTGCGATCGCGGGCGAAAAGGATGACCCCGATGCCGCTCAAAACGATCAGCGACATGCCGAAGAAGGCCAGCGGATTGGGAACGACCTCAAAAACCAGCAGCGAGGCGCCGACCGCGAACAGCGTGCCGGTATAGCCGAAGGGCGAGACCACACCGGGATCGGCTTGGCGGAACCCCATGAAGACGAAGATGTGGCCGCCGGTCAGGAACAGGGCCGCGCTGGCGAGCAGAGCCAGTTCCCTCAATTCGGGCAGACGCACCGGTTCGAACAGCAGCGCCGCCGCGCCGGCGCCGAACAGGCAGATGATCGCGGCGCCGAGCGCGATGATGATGCCGGAAATGCCCGCCGGCACCGAACGGCCGATCAGTTCGCGGATGGCGGCGAGAACCGCATTCCACACGCCGAACAAGTAGAACCATGTGAAGGCGGCGCTGCCCGGTTGCGCCACCAAGAGCGCTCCGATAAAGGCGATTCCGGCCAGGGCGAATTGCAGCCGCGACACGCGCAGGCCGAGACCAAGGCCGGCAATCAGCATCAGGATGATCGGAGCAAGCTGATTGAGGGCGGTGAATTCGGCGATCGGCGCATTGGACAATCCGATGATGAAGCCGAGCACGGCGATCAGTTCGGCGAAATTGCGCAGGAAAACGCGCGGCTGCGCCACCTGCCGGACATTGCGCAAGCCGCCGGTCGCGGCAAGAAGACCAAGGCTCCACACGATCGAGAACATCGAGCGGAAAAAGATCGTCTCGAAAGGCGGCAACGTCGCCGTCGTCAGCTTGAGCAGGGTGTCATTGGTCGCGAAACAGGCCATCGCGAGCACAACCATGACGATGCCGCGTTCGTTGGTCGACAGGTTACGCACGAAAAATCCACGATTGAGAGAGTTGGCGCCCGCCGACACTCCTCGACCTTTTTGCCGTTCTCGGCAAGGAGAATCAGTCCGTGTGCGGCGCAATGACAAGCTTGCCGAGCGCCCTGCCGGAAGCGAAATGGCGGAAGGCCGCAACGCCGTCTTCGAGCGGGTAAACGCGCTCGATCATGGGCTTGAGCCTGCCCGCCCGGATGCGCTCGACCAGTTCGGCCATCTCGCCGGCATCGTTCTGTCGCCAGAAGACGAGCCCGGCGGTCTTGCCGAAACGCGGCGCGATCAGCGAGCCCAGAAGTCCGGTCTGCACCAATGCGCCGACGCGCCCGCCGATCACCGCGTAGCAACCGCCGGGCTTGAGCAGGGCGAGACTGGACCACAGCCCGTGGCGTGCCACCGGGTCGATGACGAGATCGTAGCGGGCCGGTTGACGCCTGACATCGGTATTGTCCCGGTCGAAGACGATATCGGCCCCCGCCGCTTCCATGACGGCGGACTTTTGCGCACTGTCGATGGCGGTGACGCGGGCCCCCCTGAGTTTGGCGAGCTGGATGGCGAAACTGCCGACACCGCCGCCGCCGCCGATCACCAGAACATCGCTGCCCAGGCCGAGCCTGTGCTTGAAAACCGCCTCAAGCGCCAAGGCGCCCGCCTGCGGCAACGTCGAGGCCGTGACGAAATCGAGATGATCCGGTTTGCGTTGCAAGGTATCGGCGCGGGCAAGGGCGTATTCGGCGAACCCGCCCCAGCGCTGGCTGGTCACGTCGCCGAACACCGCATCGTCCGACGCGAACCGCGTCACGCCGGTGCCGACGGCATCGACCGTGCCGGCGATATCGCCGCCGAGAACGGCGCGTGCCGGGCGGAACGGCGATTCCATACGCGCGAAAAGCTGGCCACGCGCGATCTCCCAGTCCCAGGAATTGATCGATGCGGCATGCACGCGCACGCGAACTTCGCCAGCCCCAGGCTCCGGCACCGGGACATCGGCGACGCGAAAGGCGTCGGCGCCGCCATAGCGGTCAAGGACCAGCGCTCTCATCACCGCGTTCTCGCCGTCACGTTCCGCCTACGAGATGGTCACAACCACCGATCCGACCTTGTGGCCGGTATCGACCCGCGCATGGGCGGCGACGATGTCTTCGAGCGGGTAGACGCTGTCGATCACCGGGGTAAATTGTTGCGACGCGGCGAGCGCGGCGAGGTCTTCCATGTCGCTTGCCCGTTCGGGCGCCGGCCCCGCATGCACCTTGTGGCCCGTGGTGAGCGAATACCACGGCGCGGAAAGCAGACTGCCGAGCCCGCCAAGAACCGCCAGCAGCTGGCCGTTCGGCTTGAGCGCCGCCTTGCAGCGCGCGAAAGGTGCGTTGCCGACGATGTCCATGATGGCATCGTAGTCGTCGCCGGTGCTGGCGAAATCAGTCCGCGCATAGTCGATGGCGCGGTTGGCGCCGAGCGTCGTCACACGTTCGGCATTGCCCGCCGAACAGACGGCCGTCACTTCGAGCCCCATCGCCTTGCCGATTGCCACGGCAGCGGTGCCGACGGCGCCCGAGGCGCCGTTGACCAGCAGGCTTTGCCCGCTTTTCATCGCCCCGCGATCGCGCAGGAAATAGAGCGCCGTGGACCCGCCAAAGCAGAGGCACGTCGCCTGTTCGAAACTGAGCCTGTCCGGCTTCCTGGCGATCGCACCCTCGGCCTTGATCGTCAGGAACTCGGCATGGCCGCCTGCCGCCAAGCCGGTCAGGCCGAAAACGGCATCGCCCGGCTTGAACCGCGTGACCTCGGC
Organism: Alphaproteobacteria bacterium; assembly: GCA_018818925.1. Classification (GTDB taxonomy): domain Bacteria; phylum Pseudomonadota; class Alphaproteobacteria; order Rhizobiales; family Devosiaceae; genus JAHJQZ01. Next base: position 3,250 of record JAHJQZ010000159.1, on the reverse strand, counting down.
GCCGGCCTCTTCGACGACGCCGGCAAAATCGACGCCGAGCACCTTGTTGCGCGGCCCCGTGAAACCGAACACAGGCCGCGCCAGCAGGCCGAAGCCCGGCGGCATCCGCAGGCTGCGTGCCCGCCAGTCGGCGGACGACACCGTCGCGGCATGCACGCGGACCAGCACCTCGCCCGGCCGGCACACCGGCTTCCCAACCTCGGCAATGCGGACCACCTCCGGCGGTCAGTAACGCTCGTAGATCGCGGCCTTCATTTTGCGCCCCCGCATCAAATTACAGCACTGATATATGTCAGCAATACACTGATTCAAGGCGAAGAGAATACAAAGACCCCGTGCCGAAGGAACCGGCACGGGGTCTTTCAGCTCGATAGCCCTCGGCTAGACGACCTTGCCGACGCCGGGGATGCGCCGGATCACCCAGGCGATGCCGAAGGACAAAGGCACCACGATCGCCGCCAGCAGCGCGAATTTGGCCAGGGCCGGCCAGGCGAGCGCGTGCAGGCCATAGGCGACAAAGACCACGACCACGGCATGGATCAGGAAGGCCGCATAGCTCTGGCGGGCGAAGAACTTCCAGACCGGCCCTTCGCGGTTGATGCGGGCCTCGAACAGGCCGAGCGCGGCAACGAGCAGGCCGAACGCCATGGTGCTGTCCCAGAGCGCATAGAGCCCGGATTGCCAGGTGCCGCTGCCGGTGAATTCGGCACCCTGCGAGAAGGTGAGCTGGAAGAAGCTGCCGCTCAGCGCCCAGGGAAGCAGCACCAGCGTCGCCAGCACCGAAGCGAGGAACCAGAACCGCGCCGCGTTGGGCGTCGGCGCCGGCAGCCATCCGTTGCGCCGCGTCATGATGCCGATGACGAACAGCGCCAGATAGTGCGGCAGATAAGCGAGCGTCGGGAAGCTGAGCGCGTCGCCCCAGAGCGACACCTCGAGCCCGAGCGGCACCAGCATGCGCCACAGCCAGGCAACGAGCGCCAGCCCGAGCACGAAGACGATGCCCTGAAGCCGCGACGGCTCATGGCGATAGCTCGGCAGCGCATGCCCGCCGACGATCTGCCGCCACAAGGCATAGAAGAAGCTGAAGACGAGGAGCAGCGCCACGAACCACAACGGTCCGAACCCGATCATTTTCGGATAGGCCTCAAGGCTCGGTGGCGCGGTGATGCCGGTCGAAGCCGACGGCATCAGGAAAAGGCCGAGCCGGGCCACGGGCTCGAGGATGAAAAAGCCGACCAGAAGCGGCAGCCCGAGCCGCAGCAGCCGGCCGCCGAGATACCGGCCCGGCCCTTTGTGGTCGTAGCTGTCGGGGGTGAAGTAGCCGGCGATGAAGAACAGCGCCGCCATGAACCAGGACTGGTTGACCAGGGCGAACAGCCCGAGCACCAGCAAGGCGAGCGGATCGGCGAAAGGCGGTTCGACATAATAGAACGGCGCGAAGGCCGAATACACGAGCGCTGCCTGGTGCAAAATGACCAGCATGACCAGCGCCGCTCGCAGATTGTCGAGCGCGAAAACGCGCCCGCGCGGGGTCGAATGTGTCATAGGTCCTCCCGGACAAGGCATCGGCGTCTCTCCCCGACGCGGCTGCCTCCCCTCATTTTTTGGGTGCGAAATCTCGATTCGCACTGTCTGTGTCCCAAACAGTGCCATGTGGAGGTCAAAGGTCAACTGACACAAATCAACGCTACAAATGCGACCGGGCCGCCTTGGAGGGACGGCCCGGTTTCAAACCATATCCCGGCGGATTTCGGGCCTACATCTTGTCCTTGCCGCGCGAAATGGCGGCCATGCCGGTGCGGACCACCTCGACCAGTCCGAGCGGCACCATCAGGGCGATGAACTGCTCGACCTTGCTCGACTTGCCGGTGATCTCGAACACGAAGCTGTCGGTGCAGGCGTCGACCACCTTGGCGCGGAAGGCGTCGGCGATCCGCAAGGTCTCGACGCGGTGCTCGCCGGTGCCGGCGACCTTGACCAGGGCCAGCTCGCGCTCGACGGCCTCGCCCTCGACCGTGAGGTCGTGGACCTTGTGCACCGGCACGAGGCGCCCGAGCTGCATCTTGATCTGGCCGAGCGTCTTGGGATTGGCCGTGGTCACGATGGTCAGCCGGGAAAGCCCCTTTTCGTGCTCGGTTTCCGAGACCGTGAGACTGTCGATGTTAAAGCCGCGGGCCGAGAACAGCCCGGCGATGCGGGCGAGAATGCCCGGCTCGTTGGCGACCAGCACCGAAAGCGTGTGACGTTCGGGCACCTGGGTGACGTCCGGGATGAAATAGGCCGATCCGCTCGGCTGAAGATTTGCATTCATGATAAAAACTCCTTGCCGCGCCTAGACCAGTATCTTGCCCTTGTCGTCGATGATATTCCCGACATCAGCGGTATCGGGCAAGATCATTTCGTTATGCGCCTTGCCCGAGGGGATCATCGGCCAGCAGTTTTCGTCCTTGGTGACGCGGCAGTCGAAGATCACCGGGCCATCATAGGCGATCATTTCGGCGATGGCCGCATCGAGTTGCCTGGGATCGGAACAGCGGATGCCCTTGGCGCCGAAGGCTTCGGCCAGCTTGACGAAGTCCGGCAGGCTGTTCATGTAGGATTCCGAATAGCGCGAGCCGTGCAGCAGCTCCTGCCACTGCCTCACCATGCCGAGATATTCGTTGTTGAGGATGAATATCTTGACCGGCAGGCGGTACTGGATGGCCGTGGCCATTTCCTGCATCGTCATCTGGACGCTGCCCTCGCCGGCGATGTCGATGACCAGCGATCCCGGATGGGCCACCTGCACGCCGACCGCCGCCGGCAGGCCATAGCCCATGGTGCCGAGCCCGCCCGAGGTCATCAGCCGGTTCGGCTGGTCGAAGCGGAAATACTGGGCCGCCCACATCTGGTGCTGGCCGACTTCGGTGGTGATGTAGACGTCGCGGTCCTTGACGGCCCGATACAGGCATTCGATGGCGTATTGCGGCTTGATGGCGTCGTCCGAAGGCGTGTAGCGCAGCGACTTGACGGCGCGCCATTTGCCGATCTGGGCCCACCACGGCGCGATCGCCTCGGCGCGGCTCGTGTTGGTGCGGGTGCGCCAGATGCGGATCATCTGCTCGAGCACATGATCGCAATCCCCGACGATGCCGAGATCGACGATGACGTTCTTGTTGATCGAGGACGGGTCGATATCGACATGGATCTTGGTCGAATCGGGCGAGAAGGCATCGATCCGGCCGGTGATGCGGTCATCGAACCGGGCCCC
>JAHJQZ010000158.1 GCA_018818925.1 Alphaproteobacteria bacterium | reverse complement strand
CGCCGGTCTTGAGTTCCGCCATCGAATCGTTGGCCGCGGCGCCAAACGGCAAGAGCACCAGCGCGGCAATCGCACATGCCTTGAGCATCCATCCCTCCCGAGGAAACAGCATCTCGCCAAGACTAGCGCCTTCCGGCGTCGAATGCATCACGCCTTCAGGCGACCAAGCGTAGCAAGCGCTTCTCCGTCGACCCGGCACACGGTCCACTCCTTCATCAGCTCGGCACCCTGCGACCTGTAGAAATCGATCGACGGCTGGTTCCAGTCGAGCACCCACCATTCGAAACGCCCGAGTCCTTCCTCGGTGCAGCGCCGCGCCAGATGGACGAGCAGCGCCTTGCCGATGCCCCTGCCGCGGAAATCGGGCGAAACGAACAGGTCCTCGAGATAGAGCCCGTGCCGGCCGCGAAAGGTCGAGTAATTGTAGAACCACAGGGCGAACCCCGCCGGCGCGCCGTCCCATGCGGCGATGTCGCAGAAAACGCGCGGGTTGACCCTGAACAAGTCGCGGGCCAGGTCGGCTTCGCTGGCCTCGACCTGGAGGCTCAGCTTCTCGTAATCGGCGAGGGCGCGGACGAAGGACAGGATCAGGGCTTCGTCGCCGGGTTGGGCGGAGCGGATGGACAGCATTTAGTTAGTCCTAGCTGGCGGCAGGAGCATCAAGCGGCACCCATGTGTTGGCCACCACGATACACATCAAAAAAAGCATCGCCGCATATCCCATCAACAACAACTGAGCTAAGTAGCTATTATCCGTCTTCTTGACATAATTAAAATCCACTTTTCCACGTTCCTCTGCGCTAGTTCTTTCCGACTCCTGATCCGAATCAGAAACCGCTTCACACTGAACTATAAATATAGCTGAAGAAAACAATAACGGCAGAATAGATTTAATAAACCATTCAGATGGATCCGACGGATTAAAGAATAACCCAATAAATGTTGCGGTTTGCCATGCACTAACTACCAATAAACATATAAATGCAACTAGCCAGTATGATCTATTTATTTTGTCAGATATTACCTTCTCTGCCAGCCTAAATATTGGGTAGGTAAATACAATTGTAAATGAAGCTTCTACTAGAATATATACAACAATTTTCAGTGGTAAATAAATGTCATTAAGCATGGAGAGATGTATTGTTGTCGAGAAGTACGTCCATACGCCCCATCCGAATCCGGCTACCGTGATTACTGATGCAATTACGTGTATCGCCGGAACAAGATATTTGCCAACTCGCTTAAACATTTTTCCTCATATGGCGATCGGCGCCCTGATGTTCGGATCGGCGTGATAATCGACGATCTCGAAATCCTCGAATGCGAAGTCAAAGATCGTCTCCGGCACGCGTTTGATGCCAAGACGCGGCAGCGGTTTCGGGGTGCGGGAAAGCTGCAGCCGGGCCTGGTCAAAATGGTTGTGGTAGAGGTGGGCGTCCCCGAACGTATGAACGAAATCGCCAGGGTTCAGCCCGGTTACCGCCGCCACCATGTGGGTCAAAAAGGCATAGGAGGCGATGTTGAACGGCACGCCGAGGAAGATGTCGGCCGAGCGCTGGTAGAGCTGGCAGCTCAACCGGCCGTCGGCGACGTAGAACTGGAACAGGGTGTGGCAGGGCGGCAGCGCCATCTCGTCGACCTCGGCCGGATTCCAGGCTGAGACGATGTGGCGGCGCGAATTGGGATTGGTCCTGATGGCTTCGACCAATCTGGCGATCTGGTCGATATGTCCGCCCCTGCCGTCCGGCCAGGAACGCCATTGCACCCCATAGACCGGGCCGAGATCGCCGTTCTCGTCGGCCCATTCGTCCCAGATGGTGACGCCGCGCTCCTGCAGCCAGCGGACATTGCCCTCGCCCCTCAGGAACCACAACAGCTCGAAAAGGATCGACTTGATGTGCAGCTTCTTGGTGGTCAGCAGCGGGAAGCCCTGGGACAGATCGAAGCGCATCTGGTGGCCGAAAACCGAGCGCGTGCCGGTGCCGGTGCGGTCGCCGCGGTCGGTGCCGTTTTCGAGGACGTGGCGCAAAAGATCGAGATACTGGCGCATGGTCCGTTTCTAGACGATTCCAGCGCGCCCTGCCGCCAACTTTTCGCGATCTTCCCCGTCGGCATTTGAAACCCAAGGCGCGAGCGTGCTATCCTTTTCGGGTTGCGCGCTCCTCCCGAGCCGACGCGTCGCTTTTTCCGTTTTAGCAACCAGATCAGACAGGGCCTGCCGCCATGCCCGGTTCCAGCACCAACACCACAACGAGGATACGCGCCGAGGTGGCGCGCCCGAAGCTGCACAAGGTCATCCTGCTCAACGACGACTACACGCCGCGCGATGTCGTGGTCATCGTCCTCAAGTCGGCGTTCCGCATGGACGAGGCCGGGGCGCACAAGGTCATGCTGACCGCCCACCAGCTCGGCTCCTGCGTCGTCGCGGTGTTTACGAGGGAAATCGCCGAGACCAAGGCGAACGAGGCCAACGAAGCCGGCCGCCGCCTGGAATGCCCCCTCACCTTCACCACCGAGCCGGAGGAGTAAATCGTCGGTCGCCGAAGGCGATGCGAAGCCGCGGTGCGGCTTGGCAAGGCGATTTACGCAGGGGAGCTGCCGACAGGCAGCGGGGTCGGCGGCAAGCCGGCGCCGGTGCGAAGGCCCGGAGACCTTTGGTCGAAGGGCTGGTCGGCCGCTTCGCTCTTGCCTATTCCGCCAAGTCCGCCGGCGAGGCCCCCGGCGCCAGCCGGTACATCAGCAAGGTGCGGCACAAAACGACGAACTTGCAGCCGGTCAGGCCCAACAGGTCGTCGGATCGCTGCTCGATGGTACCGTAGACATGCTCGCCGAGCAGGTCCATTTCGCCCTGCCAGGCGTTTTCGCCTTTCGGGCTGGCGTATTTGACCACCAACTGGTCGAGATACTTGGTCTTTTCCGGCGTCGAGGCGCCTTCGGACAGCCAGACCAGCGTGCCGCACAGCTTGTCGCCGTCGCAGAATTCGACGCGGAAATGCGAATCGCGAAATTCGAGTTCCCACGTGCCCTCGGGCGAGGCAAGTTCGGCCGCAGCGGTGGCCGGCACGGCGGCGAGCGCCAGAATAAAAAACAGGAAACCGGCGAATTTGTGCATGTCGGCACGTCCTTTTTGCTGATCCGGGCCCAGCCCGTCCGTTCCGCTGCGCATAGGGGCGACATAAGGCAAGAAATTGACGACGCGTCGTCCCGCCGCCATCGGCGACCGGCCAAAACGCCTTTGCGCCCCGCCAGGTTCCGCGACAAGGTGTCCGTCACCGGGTCCCCTGCCGGACTTTGAGGGCGCACGCTGATATTCTGGCGCCGTTGGACCTGATGCACGCAAGGAGGAGCAGATGCAGGCGGTGTTCACAAGCTGGAAGGTCTGGGTCGCGGGGCTGTTGTCCTGGGCCATTCCCTTTTTCGGCTCGTTTCCGTTCTACGATCCCGTAACGGGGCTGATGATCCCGCTGATCTTTTTCAAATCGATCATGGTGGTGTTCGGCGCCCTTTGCGGCACGGCCCTGCTGGTCTGGGTGTTCCGCGCGCTGCGGCCGAGCCTTGCCATCGCGGTGACCGTCGGCTGTCTCTGGCTCGGCATCAACTGGGCGCTCGATGTTGTCGCGCTTTTACCCATGGCCGGCATGGAGATCGGCACCTGGTTCACCGATATCGGCCTGCGCTATTTGACCATCCCGATCATTGCGACCGGCATGGGCTTTGTGGCCAACCGCTGAGACCGAGCCCGTCGCGGCGGCGGCCGCCCTGTTTCGCGCCGAGTTTGGTCGCGCCGGGCTTTGTCCTTTGCGTTCGGGCCCGAGGCTCCCTATATTGGCCTTGCCGGAAACGGCTATGGCGATAAATGGCTATCGTAATAAACCCATCGGACCCGGGGGCGGTACCCGGCGCCTCCACCATCATTTCTCCCGCGTTGGCGGGGATGCATGGGGGCGAAATAGGATCGACGAGGGCGTAAAGGGTGTGTTTTCGCTCGGCATGATACCACCGTTATCGGGTCAAACCTTATAGTTGCCAACGACAACTATGCTCCGAAGGCGATCGCTGCGTAATGCGGCGCAAGCCTTGGAAATCAAAGCCCTGATCCTCTAGCAGGGATTAGGCGGGGTTCGCAGGCACCTGGCAACAGAAGCCTGCACTTTCCTTCCCGCAAATCGTGGGCCTTGCCGTTTAGCCCTTGAAATCGCATCGCCGAATGGCGTCTATTGAACGCTGTTCCGCACCACCCGCAGCCGGTTTTCCGACATGTCCGAAGATCTCATCCGCTACGATATCCTGACCCGCGAGGCGCTGCGCGGCGTGGTGCGCAAGGTTCTGTCCGAGGTGTCCAGGACCGGCCTGCCCGGCGACCACCACTTCTATATCTCCTTTGCCAGCCAGGCGCCGGGCGTACGGTTGCCGGCGCGGCTGGTCGAGCGCTACCCGACCGAAATGACCATTGTCCTGCAGAACCAGTTCTGGGACCTCAAGGTCACCGAAGCCGGTTTCGAGGTCGGCCTCAGTTTCGACGACCGGCCCGAAACGCTGCACATTCCGTTCGCCGCCATCCTCGGTTTCTTCGATCCTTCGGTCGAATTCGGCCTGAAGTTCGAAGTCGAGGCGGCTCTGGTCACCGATGACGGCGACACTGCCGGCGAAGCGGTGAGCGGTGGTGACGACGCCGGTTCGGACGATCCGGACGCCCCCGTGCCGCCCGGCGGCGACAAGGTCGTCAGCCTCGACCAGTTCCGCAAGAAATAGCTTCCGATATCGTGCGCAAGCGCTCCTTCAGCATCGAAGGACACCGCACCAGCATCGCGCTCGAACCGCAATTCTGGGCCGCGCTCGAAGCCTTGGCGGATGAACGTGGCCTCAGCCTTTCGGCCCTTGTCGTCGAGATCGACGGGGCGCGGACAAGCGAAAACCTCGCCTCGTCCTGCCGACTCGCCGTGCTCGATTGGCTCAAGAACAGCACGGTCAAGGTTCGGTAACCACAACGGTTTTTGACTGAACCCGGCGTGGCGCCGACTCATGCTCCATTAAGGTCTTGTTCCTAGCATGCCAGCGTTTTGGTGTGGGTGCGTTTGCGTAATGTCTGCGTTCGGGCGGTATATTCTTTCGGCTGGACTGGCCAGCCTCGCCGACTTTGCGCTCGTGCAATCCTTGTTGTGGCTTGACGTTTTTCACACCCCGGCCTCGTTCGGGGCGGCCGTTGTTCTTGGCGCCCTATGCGGCATGAACGTCAATTTCTGGGTGTCGCGCCATTTCGTCTTCGCGCCGGATCGGCGGCGCACGCGCGACCAGATGCGCTCCTTCTTCGTCGTGTCGCTGTCGACGCTCCTGGTGCGGCTGGTGGTCGCCTATGCGCTGGTGGCGATCCTGACGCTGCCGCTCTTCGCTTTCCTCGCGGTTTTGCCGATCGAGGCGGCGCCGATGCGTCTCGCCCATGTCGGGGCGATGGGGCTCGTCACCTTCTATTCGTTCTTTGCTCACAAACACATTTCCTTTTCCGGCGGCGTGACGCGCTGGATCCGGACACAGCTCAAGGCGGTACGCTGATGCATGTCGAAACCCTGATCATCGGCGCCGGCCCGGCCGGCCTGACCGCCGCCTACGAACTGACCAAGGCCGGACGTTCCGTCCTGATCGTCGAGCGCGATCCCGCCTATGTCGGCGGCATTTCGCGCACCGTGGTCTACAAGGGCTACCGCTTCGACATCGGCGGCCACCGCTTCTTTTCCAAGAGTGCCGAAATCGAAAGCCTGTGGACCGAACTGCTGGGCGACGACCTACTCGAACGCCCGCGTTCGAGCCGAATTTTTTACAAGCGCAAGCTGTTCGACTATCCGCTGCGCGCCATGGACGCGCTCGTCAAGCTCGGCCCGATCGAGGCGGTGCGCTGCGTTCTGTCCTATGCCGAGGCGCGGCTGAACCCCACCCTGCCGGCGAAGAATTTCGAGCAATGGGTGGTCAACAATTTCGGCCGGCGCCTGTTTGAAATCTTCTTCAAGACCTATACCGAAAAGGTCTGGGGCATGGATTGCTCCGAGATTTCAGCCGACTGGGCAGCCCAGCGCATCAAGGGTCTCAACCTCTACCAGGCCATCGCCTCGAGCCTCGGGCTCGGCAAAAAGCCCAAAGGCGACAACTCGGCGATCATCAAGACGCTGATCGATTCGTTCCGCTATCCCCGGCTCGGTCCCGGCCAGATGTGGGAACGGGCCCGCGACCGCATCATCGAACAGGGCGGCAGGGTGATGATGGGATCGACCATCACCGCCCTCACCCAGCATGGCGAAACCGGACAATGGGTGGCGATCGTCACCGATGGCGAGGGCCGCGAAACCAAGGTCATCGCCGACCACGTCGTCTCCTCGGCGGCGGTCAACGAACTCGTCCGCCTGCTCGGCGCCGACGACGACGCCGCGCTCAAGCGGGCGACCGAAGGCCTCAAGTACCGCGACTTCCTCATCGTCGGGCTGATTGCTCGCGGCGGGGAAAGGTTCAGCGACAACTGGATCTATATCCACGATCCGGACGTGAAGGTCGGGCGCATCCAGAACTTCAAGTCGTGGTCGCCGGACATGGTGCCCGAACCCGACACCGCCTGCTACGGCATGGAATATTTCTGTTTCGAGGGCGACGGTTTGTGGTCGCT
>JAHJQZ010000157.1 GCA_018818925.1 Alphaproteobacteria bacterium | reverse complement strand
TGAACACCGAATAGCCGCCGTGATTGTTGGCGACGTTGTTGATCAGTTCCTGGATGAGCACGGTCTTGCCGACCCCGGCGCCGCCGAACAGGCCGATCTTGCCGCCGCGGGCGTAAGGGGCCAGAAGGTCAACGACCTTGATGCCGGTGACCAGGATCTGGGATTCCGGGCTCTGGTCGATGAATGCCGGCGCGTCCTGATGGATGCCGCGCCTGATCTTGGTCTTGACCGGGCCGGCCTCGTCGACCGGCTCGCCGATGACGTTCATGATGCGTCCGAGCGTCTCGTCGCCGACCGGAACGGTGATCGGCTCGCCGGTATCGGAGACGGTCTGGCCGCGAACGAGGCCCTCGGTTGTGTCCATGGCGATGGTGCGCACCTGGTTGTCGCCGAGGTGCTGGGCCACTTCCAGCACCAGCCGGTTGCCGTTGTTGTCGGTTTCGAGCGCGTTCAGAATTGCGGGCAGGTGTTCGTCGAACTCGACGTCGACGACAGCGCCGATGACCTGTGCGACGCGACCAACGAGCTTCTTGGTTGCCATGTGCTTTTCCTTCGTTCCTTACGCGGCGCCGCGGCGCGCTGCCTGTCCTCGGGGCCGGCATGCCGGCCGCCTTGTTCCGTTGATCCCGGGCTAGAGCGCTTCGGCGCCCGAGATGATTTCGATCAGTTCCTTAGTGATCTGGGCCTGGCGCCGGCGATTGTAGCTCAGCGTCAGCTTGTCGATCATGTCGCCGGCATTGCGCGTGGCGCTGTCCATGGCGCTCATCTTGGCGCCCATTTCGCCGGCGCCGTTTTCGAGCAGCGCAGCAAAAATCTGCACGTTGATGTTGCGCGGCAGGATCTCGGCGAGAATGCCGTGTTCGCTCGGTTCGAATTCGTAGGACAGAACCTCGTTCTCGCCCTCGTCGACATAGGCCGGAATGATCTGCAGGGCCGTCGGCTCCTGCGAGATCACCGAGTTGAACCGCGAATAGAACAGCGTCGCCACGTCGAACTCGCCGGCCGCGAAACGGGCGACGATCTTCTCGCCGAGGGCCTCGGCATTGGCGTAGCCGATCTGGCGCACGTCCCTCAAGGTTATGGTCTCGACGATCCTGTCCTTGAACAGGCGGCGAAGCACGTCGTTGCCCTTCTTGCCGATGGTCATGATCTTGACCGTCTTGCCCGCGGCGATCAGCCGGTTGGCGTGGTCGCGGGCCATGCGGGCGATCGAGGAGTTGAAGCCGCCGCACAGGCCGCGCTCGGCGGTCATCACGATCAGAAGATGGGTCCGGTCGCTGCCGGTGCCGGCTAGAAGCTTGGGCAGGTCGGGACGGCCGGCATAGTCGATGCCGAGGGCCCGCGTCATCGCCGCCATGCGCGTCGCATAGGGACGAGCCGCCTCGGCCGCCTCTTCGGCGCGCTTGAACTTGGCCGCCGCGACCATCTGCATGGCCTTGGTGATCTTCTGGGTCGATCGGACCGAGGAGATGCGGTTCTTGAGGTCTTTCAAAGAGGGCATGGTGCCGTCCTGTCCTCTTGGCCCTTAGGCCGCAAACGTCTTCTTGAAGCCGTCGATGGCGGCGGTCAGCCGGGCGCGGATCGAATCGGAGAGCGCCTTTTCTGTCGCGATGTCCTTCAGCAGGTCGGCATGCTTGCCGCGCAGGGCGCTCAATAGGGCGGTCTCGAAGGGCCGGACCCTAGAGACCGGAAGACTGTCGAGATAGCCGTTGACACCGGCAAAGATCACCGCGACCTGTTCCTCGGTCTTCAAGGGCGAGAATTGCGGCTGCTTCAGCAGTTCGGTGAGGCGGGCGCCGCGATTGAGGAGACGCTGGGTCGCCGCGTCGAGGTCGGAGCCGAACTGGGCGAAGGCGGCCATTTCGCGATACTGCGCCAATTCGCCCTTGATCGAGCCGGCGACCTGCTTCATCGCCTTGATCTGGGCCGAGGAACCGACGCGGGACACCGAAAGACCGGCATTCATCGCCGGACGGATGCCCTGGAAGAACAGGTCGGTCTCGAGGAAGATCTGGCCGTCGGTGATCGAGATCACGTTGGTCGGGATATAGGCCGAGATGTCGTTGGCCTGGGTCTCGATGACCGGCAGGGCGGTCAGCGAGCCGGAACCATGGTCTGGGTTGAGCTTGGCGGCGCGTTCCAGAAGGCGCGAATGCAGGTAGAACACGTCGCCCGGATAGGCTTCGCGGCCCGGCGGGCGCCTGAGCAGCAGCGACATCTGGCGATAGGCCACGGCCTGCTTGGACAAATCGTCATAGGCGACCACGGCGTGCATGCCGTTGTCGCGGAAATACTCGCCGATGGTGCAGCCGGTGAAGGGCGCGAGGAACTGCATCGGGGCGGGGTCGGAGGCGGTGGCGGCGACGATGATGGAATAGTCCATGGCGCCGTTGTCTTCGAGCACCTTGGCGATCTGGGCCACGGTCGAACGCTTCTGGCCGATGACGACGTAAATGCAATAGAGCTTTTCGCTGTCGTTGTTCTGTTCGTGCGCCGCCTTCTGGTTGAGGAAGGTGTCGATGATGATGGCGGTCTTGCCGGTCTGGCGGTCGCCGATGATCAGCTCGCGCTGGCCGCGGCCGATGGGGATCAGCGCGTCGATGGCCTTCAAACCGGTCGACATCGGCTCGTGAACCGAGCGGCGCGGCAGGATGCCCGGCGCCTTGACGTCGACGCGCTTGCGCTCGGTGGCCACAATCGGACCCTTGCCGTCGATCGGGTTGCCGAGGGCGTCGACGACGCGGCCGAGCAGGCCCATGCCGACGGGGGTATCGACGATGGCGCCGGTGCGCTTGACCGTGTCGCCCTCCTTGATCTCGCGGTCGGAGCCGAAGACCACGACGCCGACATTGTCGGTTTCAAGGTTGAGCGCCATGCCTTTGATGCCGCCGGGAAATTCGACGAGTTCGCCGGCCTGGACCTTGTCCAGCCCATAGACGCGAGCGATGCCGTCACCGATGCTCAGGACCTGCCCGACCTCGGAAACCTCGGCCTCCTTGCCGAAATTCTTGATCTGGTCCTTGAGGATGGCGGAAATTTCCGCAGCCTTGATGTCCATTAGCCGACCTCTTTCATCGCGATTTTCATCGCCGTCAGTTTGGTTCTGAGTGAACTATCGATCATGCGCGAGCCGATCTTGACGACGAGGCCGCCAATCAGATCGGGATCGACACGGGTATCGAGCGTCACCGTCTTGCCAATCTCGCCCTTGAGCGTATCGCCAAGCGCCTTCATCTGGGCCTTGGACAACGTCGCGGCCGAGGTGACCTCTGCGGTGATTTCGCCACGGGCTTCGGCGCTCAGCACCTTGAACTGCGCAAACATCTGCGGCAGCGCGAACAGGCGGCCATGGCGGGCGACGGTCTTGACGAAATTTGCGACGCGCTCGTCGGCGCCGGACCGGGCGAGGATCGCGTCGATGACGGGCAGCTTCTGCTCGTGGGCGATGACCGGGGATCTGAGAAAGCGCTGGAAGTCGTCGGATTGTTCGACAAGGGCGGCGAATTCGTCGAGCGATTTTTCCACCGCCGCGACCGCCTTGTCGTCGCTGGCCACTTCGAACAGCGCCGACGCATAGGGACGGGCGATGTGCATTACCACCGAATTCGCTGCGCTCACCTTCGCGGACCCCGCATGCTGACTGTCCCACTCGGCCCGTCGCCCCGTTCGTCTGGCGGTGACGGGTCGGGCACGGACCTTGCCCAAATCAGGCCGGAATGGCCAGCGTGGCCGCCCCAAAACCGGGCCGTCACTAACACAGGCGCCATGCCGCCGGCAAGCGCCTGAAACGCAATTCTCGCGGCATTTGCATGCCCATGCAAGCTTCCCGCGCCGCTCGCGAAATCGCTGGCAATGTTACACGCTGTCGCATGCTGTTGGAAAGCGCCGGGAAACCGGCCGCCCATGGCCTGTCAATAAAAGCTCTGCGGGTCGATATCGACCTGTATTCTTATGTTTCCCTTGGGCTTTTCGCCACTGGCCAGCCAGAAGCGGACATAACCGGAAAGGTCGAACCCTCGCGGGGTCTGGGCCAGAAGGCGGACGCGGTGGCGGCCGCGCACCATGGCGACCGGCGCGTCGACCGGGCCGAACAGCTTCAGCCCGTCGGCCATTGGCGCGAAAGACAGCAGGCGTCTGGCGAAGGAAAACGTCTCGTCATGGTCGTTGCCGCTAACGACCAGGGCGGCCAGCCGGCCGAAGGGCGGCAGCCCGGCATCCTCGCGGGTTGCCATCTCGTGGGCATAAAAGGCCTCGCGGTCGCCGGCGATCATGGCCGCGATGACCGGATGGGTCGGGTGATAGGTCTGCAGGAACGCCCGCCCGGCCCTCGACGCGCGGCCGGCGCGGCCGGTGACCTGGGTCAGGAGCTGGAAGGTCTTTTCGGCGGCGCGCGGATCGCCGTGGTTGAGGCCGAGATCGGCGTCGAGCACGCCGACCAGGGTGAGCTTTTCGAAATGATGGCCCTTGGCCACCAATTGCGTGCCGATGACGAGGTCGTGTTCGCCACGCTCGATTTCGGCGAAGCGCTGGCGCAACTGGGCGTTGCCGCCCATATCGGACGAAAGGATCACCCGCCGCGCCGCGGGAAAGCGCCTGGCCGCCTCCTCGGCGACGCGCTCGATGCCGGGCCCGATCGGCACGAGACTGTCCTCGGCGCCGCACTGGCCGCAGGTTGTGGGCACCTTCATCTCGAAGCCGCAATGGTGGCACATCAGGACGCCGCGGAAACGGTGTTCGACCAGCCACGAGGTACAGTCGGGACACTGGTACTGGTGTCCGCAGGACCGGCACAGCGTCAGCGGCGCATAGCCGCGCCGATTGAGGAACAAAAGCGCCTGTTCGCCCCGGTCGAGGGTAGAAAAGATTTCGCGGGCGAGCCTTGGTGCGATCCACTCGCCCTTGTCGGGGCCTTCCTCGCGCATGTCGAGCGCCATGACGTCGGGCAGGCTCGCCTCGGCGAAGCGGGTGTCGAGGCGGATATGGGCATATTTGCCGGTATCGGCATTGTGCCGGCTTTCGACCGAGGGGGTGGCCGAGGACAGCACGACCCTGGCGCCGGCAAGGCTGGCCCGGACCACGGCCATGTCGCGGGCGTGGTAATTGACCCCGTCGGACTGCTTGAAGGCGCCGTCGTGTTCCTCATCGAGAACGATCAGGCCGAGCTCGTGAAAGGGCAGGAACAGGGCCGAGCGGGCCCCGACCACGGCGCGGACCTCGCCGTTCATGACGCCGCGCCAGACCCGGTTGCGCCCGACCGGCGTCATGTCCGAATGCCATTCGGCCGGCTTGACCCCGAAGCGCTTTTCGAACCGGGTGAGGAAGGTGCTGGTGAGGGCGATCTCGGGCAAGAGCACCAGCGCCTGCCGGCCGGCGCGCAGCGTGTCGGCCACCGCCTCGAAAAACACCTCGGTCTTGCCCGAGCCGGTGACCCCGTCGAGCAGCGCCACCCCGAAGCCCCGAGGCAGGGCGCGCAAACGGTCGAGCGCGGCGCCCTGTTCGGCGTTGAGCGTGGGCAGGGCGAATTCGGGGTCGGGGATTGCGACGACGGGCGGGGCGGGAAGCTCGACCTGTTCGAGCGTGCCGGACTTGACCAGACCGTCGATGACCGAGGCCGAGGCGCCGGAGGCGCCGACCAGCGCCGATCTGGCCCAGGCCATGCCGTCCATCACCGTGTCGATCACCCGCGCCCGCGCCGGGGTCATGCGCTCGGGATCGGTGCCGGTGTAGCGATAGGCGGCGACGGGTCTTTGTGGCTCGAACGCTTCGGGCGCCCTCAATACGCCGCGCAGCACCATGCCGGGCGCGGCAAGGGTGTAGCGCGACACCCAGTCGACGAGCTGCAGCAATTCCTCGGAAAGCGGTGGGGTGTCGTAGACATGGGCGATGTCCTTGAGGCGATTGTGTGCCACCAGGTCTTTCGGCGGTCCCCAGACGACGCCGAGGGTCGAACGGGGGCCGAGGGGCACGACGACGATCGAGCCCCGTTCCGCCGCCATGCCTTCGGGCAGGCGATAGGTATAGGGGCCCTCGATGGCGACCCCGACCATGACGGCAACGATGTTGTCGCGTTCTTCCATTTCATCCTGAACGTCAGGCCGCGCGGAGCCCGATTGACCGGCAAGACTAGGCCGATTCATGTTGTCATTGCCAATGCCATATCGCCAGCGGCACAAGGAGGGGCTCATGCGGCAAGGCGCCGTCATTGCTGTCAACGACCGCATGCAAAGCGGCTACACCTATCGGCTCGACGCGCCGATGGGGAGCGATTTCGCCTCCGGCTTCGCGCCGGCCCTGAGCCCGCCCGAAATGCTGAAACTGGGCGTGTTCGAGGGCAAATATCTCAACGACTGCCGGGACGAGTTCCCTTCGGACTGGTACGCGGAAGCGCGGCTGAGCGATGTGCCCGATCCGTCGATCAACTGCTTCGGGGTCAAGAGCCGGCAACCGCTTGGCGTCTGGCGCGACAAGGGCTGGATCCACGGGCCCGATCCGCGCGGCTGGTTCCAGTGGTATTGCCGCTACTTCATGGGGCGGCGCCTGCCGGAGATCGATCGCATCCAGATCGGGCGCTGGCGGGCCTTTTCCCGCCATGCCGGCCAGATCAGGGCCAATTGCCGGGAGGGCGATCTCTCCTGTCGTCCAAGGCAAAGGCAGGCGCTGCTGCAATGGGCCTACGATCCGTTCATCTGAAGGGGTCGAGGCGGCGGAGCGTGGCACTTGGCGTATTCGAGTGCAGCGCGGGACTGGGTGGGGACATTGCAGCACCTAGGCCTGCAGCGTCTCCTCACCCGACCCGGTTCCGCCGGGCCGCGCTCGCCGACGCGGCGAGGACGAAGGGCTGCCATTCGCCAAGCCTTAAGCCATTCCGGCGCACACTCGCCCCATGACCGACACCGCCTTCGCCATTGCCGATAGCCTCAAGCCGCATGTCGCGGACTGGCTCGGCCATCTCAAGACGGCGCGGCGGCTGTCGCCGAAAACCCTTGGCGCCTATGCGAGCGACCTCGACACGCTGATGGCGTTTCTCGGCACCCATCTCGGCGGTCCGGTGACGCTCGGGGCGCTCGGCGCGCTGCGGGCCGGCGATTTCCGCGCCTTCATGGCGGCGCGGCGGCAGCAGGGGGTCGGGGCGCGCACCCTGGCGCGGCAATTGTCGGCGATCAGGAATTTTTTCGCCTTCCTCGAACGCGAGGACCTGGTCAGGACCGAGGCCCTCAGCATCATTCGCGGGCCGAAACTGCCGAAATCCCTGCCCAAGCCTCTGACGCCGGTGCAGGCGAAAAAGGCCCTGGCCCTGACCGGCGAGATGGAGGCGTCACCGTGGATCGCGGCGCGCGACACGGCCGTCCTGACCCTGTGCTACGGCGCGGGCTTGCGCATTTCCGAGGCGCTGGGCCTGAGCCGTGCCGATCTCGAGGGCGAGACCGTCCGGGTCATCGGCAAGGGTGGCAGGGTGCGGCTGGTGCCGCTGATCGCGCCGATCCGCATGGCGATCGCCGCCTATCTCGAGCTTTGCCCCTTTGCCGTTTCGGCCGGTGAGCCGATGTTTCGCGGCGCTCGTGGCGGGGTTTTGTCGCCGCGCCTCATCCAGAAGCGGGTCGAGCACTTGCGCTCCGCCCTCGGCCTGCCGCCCTCGGCGACCCCGCATGCCCTTCGCCACTCCTTCGCCACCCACCTGCTCGGACGTGGCGGCGATTTGCGCACCATCCAGGAGCTCTTGGGCCACGCTTCCTTGTCGAGCACACAGATCTATACCCACATCGACAGCGAGCACCTGCTCGACATCTACCGCAAGGCGCATCCGCGGGCGTAGCCCGTTGCCGCCCGACCCTGTCCGGAGAGCGCGGCGACACGGCAAATGCCAGCCGGCCGCAAGCGCCTCAGATGTGAATCGCCCCCAGCCCGCAGGCGAGCGCCGCCTCGCGCACGGCTTCCGACAGGGTCGGATGGGCGTGGCAGGTGCGGGCGAGGTCCTCGGCGGCGCCGCTAAATTCCATCAGGACGGCGATCTCGTGGATCATCTCGCCGGCGCCATGCCCGACGATATGGCCGCCGAGGACGCGGTCGGTCTCGGCGTCGGCCAAAATCTTGACGAAGCCGTCGGTCTTGAGCATGGCCTTGGCGCGGCCATTGGCGGTGAAGGGGAACTTGCCGACCTTGTATTTGACGCCGGCCTGCTTCAGCTCTTCCTCGGTCCTGCCGACCGAGGCGATTTCCGGGCTGGTGTAGACCACACCGGGAATGATGCCGTAATTGACGTGGCCGGCCTCACCGGCAAGGATTTCGGCGAGGGCGACGCCCTCGTCCTCGGCCTTGTGGGCCAGCATCGGGCCGGCGATGACGTCGCCGATGGCATAGATGCCGTCGACATTGGTCTTGTAGTGGGCATCGGTCCTGACGCGGCCGCGCTCATCGGTCTCGATGCCGGCGACCTCAAGGCCGAGGCCCTCGGTATAGGGCCTGCGGCCGATGGCGACGAGCGCCACGTCGCAATCGATTTCGGAAGCATCGCCACCCTTGGCCGGCTCGATCCTGGCCTTGAGGCCGGTTTCGGTCCGATCGATGCCGGTGACCTTGGTCGACAGATGGAAGGTAAAACCCTGCTTTGTGAGCAGGCGCTGGAACTGGCGGGCGACTTCGCCATCCATGCCGGGCAGGATCCGGTCGAGGAATTCGACCACGATCACCTCGGCGCCAAGCCTTGCCCAGACCGAGCCGAGTTCGAGGCCGATGACGCCGGCGCCGATGACGAGGAGTTTTGCCGGCACCTTGTCGAGCGCGAGGGCGCCGGTCGAGGTGACGATCAGGTCCTCGTCGGTCTCGACGCCGGGCAGAGGCGTCGACACCGAGCCGGTGGCGATGACGATGTTCTTGGTCTCGATATGCGCGGGTTCACCCTTGTCCGGGGTGACGACGACCCTGCCGGGGCCGGCGATCGAACCCATGCCGGCAAAGCTGGTGATCTTGTTCTTCTTGAACAGGTACTCGATGCCGGTCACGTTGGATTTCACCACGTCGTCCTTGTGGGCGAGCATCTGTTCGAGGTTGAGACGCGGGCCGTCGATGTCGATGCCGAGCGTGTCGAAATGGTCGCGCGCCTCGGCGAAGAGCTCGGAGGCGTGCAACAGGGCCTTCGATGGAATGCAGCCGATATTGAGGCAGGTGCCGCCGAAGGTCGGCCATTTCTCGACCACGGCCACCTTCATGCCGAGCTGGGCGGCGCGCACGGCGCAGACATAGCCGCCCGGCCCGGTGCCGATGACGGTGAGATCGAAGACGTCAGCCATGATTTTTCCCCTCAGTTCCTTTGCGTGACGGCGACCCGGATGGCGAGAAAGATCAGCGCGGCGCCGGTCACCCGGTTAAACCATTGGCCCATGCGATAAAACCCCGCACGGACGGAAGGGGTGGTAAAAAACAGCGAAACCAGGGCAAACCAGACGAACAGGATGGCGCTCATCGCGCCGACATAGGCCGACTTGACCACGACGGCGGTGTGGGCGTCGACCAGCGTGGTGAACAGGCTTAGGAAGAACAGCATCGCCTTGGGATTCAAGAGGTTGGTCAGAAAGCCGATGACAAAGGCGCGGGCCGCGCCGATCTCCGGTTGAGCGGGCGACGCGGCGGCGAGCGCGGCCGGCGCCTTCGGCGCCGGGGCGCGGATGGCCGAGATGCCCAGCCACAACAGATAGGCGGCGCCGGCCAGTTTCAAGAGGTTGAACAGCAGGAGCGACTGGGTGACGACGAGGCCGATGCCAAGGATCGTGTATGTGCCGTGGACTAGGATGGCCGAGGCAATGCCGGCGCTTGTCAGGATAGCCGTCCTGCGGCCGTGAACGATCGATTGCCTGACGACCATGGCGAAATCCGGCCCGGGCGAGATTGCCGCCACCGAAAACGTCGCCATCAGGGTTGCGAATTCGAAAAAAGGGAAACTCATCCTTGCAACTCCTCTCCCGGTGCGGTCACCAGACGATCCCGATGATCATCAACGCCAGGCCCGTGGTTGCCAGGTTCCACGAGAAGGTGCGCAGCCAGCGCACGCCGGCAAGATAGAGCGGCAGGTAGAGAACCCGCATGCCGACATAGAGCCCGGCGCCCCATTGGGTCAGCATGTCCGAGCGCCCGGCAAGCTCGACGACGACGACCAGCGCGACAAAGACCGGGAATGTCTCGAGAAAATTCCTCAAGGCGCGCTCTGCCCGACCGGACAGGGGCCCGGCCGCCGGCATGGTGTCGCGGGCGCCGACGGTGGCGGCGTTGCCGACATCGGCTTTGAGGATCAGGCCTTGCGCGCCGACATAGACAAGGGCGAGCAGGGCACCGGCAACGAGTAACGTCAGTTCGATGGACATCGCGACCTCCCCCAGCCCCGTCAGGCGTCCGGCAGGGCGAGGCGGGCGCCCATCATGGCAAAGGCGGCGGCGGTGACGCGGCGGAACCAGGCCATGGCCCGCTGCGACGCGAGCACCCGGTCGCGGACGAAACTGGCGAGCTGGCCGTAGACGACGAAGACCAAAAAGGTCAGGACCACGAAGGTGCCGCCGAGCACGAGGATTTCGGCGAGCGAGCGTGCCGGATCGCCCGACATGAACTGCGGCAGGAAGGCGACGAAGAATATCGAAATCTTGGGATTGAGGACATTGATGACAAAGCCGGTCCAGGCGGTCTGCCAAAGCGTCCGCGCCGAACGGTCGGGCTCGAAGCGCACCGGTCCCTTGTCCCTGAGGGTCTGGATGGCAAGCCAGATGAGATAGGCGACGCCGGCATATTTGACGATGAGGAACAGCAGGGCGCTGGTGTGCAGGAGCGCCGCCAGCCCGATGAGCGCCGCCCCGAGGTGCAGCACCGTGGCGCCGGTACAGCCGGTCGCGGCGGCAAGGCTTGCGACACGTCCGCGCCCGAGGCCGGTCGCGAGCGTATAGACAACGCCGGTGCCGGGGGCGACGACGACGATGAAGGCGGTCAGAAGGAATTCGGGGGAAAGCATCTGGTATGTCCCGTGCGGTTTCGTCTCACCATATCGCGTCATTGCGAGATGGCGAAGCCGATCAAGCCATCCAGCAGGCCGCAAGCATTTGCCGCGCCTGGTTGCACCTGGATTGCCGCGCGCCTTCGGCGCTCGCAATGACGCCAGCGGGTTTTCCGGGACCGGCTCTTTACAGATCCAGCACCAGCCGCTGCGGGTCCTCGAGGCTCTCCTTGACGCGGACGAGGAAGGTCACGGCTTCCTTGCCGTCGACGACGCGGTGGTCGTAGGAAAGGGCCAGATACATCATCGGGCGGACGACGATTTCGCCCTTCACCACCATCGGCCGTTCCTGGATCTTGTGCATGCCCAAGATACCGGACTGTGGCGCGTTGAGGATCGGGGTCGACATCAGCGAACCGTAGACGCCGCCGTTGGAAATGGTGAAGGTGCCGCCCTGCATGTCGGCCATCGACAGTTCGCCATCGCGGGCGAGCTTGCCGAGGCGGCCGATTTCCTTTTCGATCTCGGCAATGCTCATCTCATCCGCGTCGCGCACCACCGGCACGACGAGCCCCTTGGGCGTACCGACGGCGACGCCGATATGGGCGAAATGCTTGTAGATGATGTCGTCGCCGTCGATCTCGGCATTGACCGCCGGGATTTCCTTGAGGGCATGGGTCACGGCCTTGGTGAAAAAGCCCATGAAGCCGAGCTTGACGCCGTGCTTTTTCTCGAACAGGTCCTTGTAGGCGTTCCTCAGATCCATGACCGGCTTCATGTCCACCTCGTTGAAGGTGGTGAGCATGGCGGCAGTGTTCTGCGCGTCCTTGAGGCGCCTTGCTATGGTCTGGCGCAGGCGGGTCATCTTCACCCGTTCCTCGCGGCCCATGTCGTCGGCGGGCGACGGCGCGCGCGCGGCCGGGACGGGCTTCGGCGTTTCGGCCGGCTTGAAGGCCTCGGCCGCCCTGGCGGTATCGGTCGCCGGCGCCGACCTTGCGTCCTTCGCCCTCACGACGTCCTCCTTGAGCACCTGGCCGCGCTTGCCGGAACCGGCGACACTGCCGGCGTCCATGCCGTCTTGCTTGAGCATCTTCTGGGCCGAGGGCGACGGCGCCGGCACCGGCGACAGGCCTTTTTGCTCGGCACGCGCCCTGGCCGTGTCGGCTTCGGCGGCCATTTCGGCCTCATGACCACTGGGCGCGCCAGCCGGCGCGCCTTCGCCCGCGGCCAGCGACGCGATCAGGGCGCCGACCTCGACGGTCGTGCCGGTCTCGGCGGTGATCGCCTCGAGGATGCCGGCGGCGGGCGCGTTGACTTCGAGCGCGACCTTGTCGGTTTCCAGCTCGACAAGCGGTTCGTCGGCGACGACTGCGTCGCCGACCTTCTTGTACCATTGCCCGATCGTCGCTTCCGTCACGCTCTCCCCAAGCGCAGGAACCCTGATGTCGATCGCCATTTTGTTCTGTCCTTTGTCCGTCGCTTGTACTGAGCGTTTTCAGGCGAAGTGGATGCCGGTTCGCCTGAAAACGCGACCATTCAGAAGCTCTATTCGCCGAAGGCCTCGTCGAGGAAAGCCTGAAGCTGGGCGAGATGGGTGCGCATCAGGCCGGTCGCGGTCGAGGCCGATGCCGGCCTTCCGGCATAGCCGGGCCGGCCGCCGACGCGTCCGATCTGCTCCATCACCCATTCGAGATAGGGTTGCACGAAAGCCCAGGCGCCCATGTTCCTGGGTTCTTCCTGGCACCATACGATATCGGCATTGGCAAAGCGCGACAGCTCGTCGACCAGCGCCTTGGCCGGGAACGGGTAAAGCTGTTCGACGCGCAAGAGATAGACGTCGTTGACGCCACGTTTCTCGCGGTCCTCGAGAAGGTCGTAATAGACCTTGCCGGTGCACAGAACGACGCGGCGGATGTCGCGGTCGTCGACGAGATCGATAGCGGTCTTTGCCGGGCCCGGCGCCTCGGCATCGTCCCACAGCAGCCGATGGAAAACCGATTCCGCCGCCATTTCCGCAAGGGTCGAGGTGGCGCGCTTGTGGCGCAAAAGCGATTTGGGCGTCATCAGGATCAGGGGCTTCCTGAAGTCGCGCTTCACCTGACGCCTGAGGATGTGGAAATAGTTGGCCGGAGTCGTGCAGTTGGCGACCTGGAGATTGTCCTCGGCGCAAAGCTGCAGATAGCGTTCGAGACGGGCCGAGGAATGCTCGGGGCCCTGGCCCTCGTAGCCGTGCGGCAAGAGCATGACGAGGCCGGACATGCGAAACCACTTGCGCTCGCCCGCCGAGATGAACTGGTCGACCACGACCTGGGCGCCATTGGCGAAATCGCCGAACTGGGCCTCCCACAGGGTCAGGGCGTTCGGCTCGGCCAGCGAATAGCCGTATTCGAAGCCGAGCACGGCTTCCTCCGACAGCATCGAGTTGATGACCTCGTAGCGGGCCTGGCCGGGATCGAGATTGTTGAGCGGGGTGTAGCGCTCGTCGGTCTCCTGATCGTGCAGGACCGAATGGCGCTGCACGAAGGTGCCGCGTTCGACGTCCTGGCCGGAAAGGCGCACCGGGTGGCCCTCGACGACCAGGGAGCCGAAAGCCAGTGCCTCGGCGGTGCCCCAGTCGAAACCCTCGCCGCTTTCGAACATCTGCCGGCGCTTGTCGATGAAGCGTTCGATCGTCTTGTGGATGCGGAAGCCGTGCGGCACGTCGTTGAGCCGGGAGCCGATGGTTTTCAGCGTGTCGATCTCGACGCCGGTATGGCCGCGGCGCGGGCCCTCCTCGTTGGCGGCGCGGATGTTCTTCCATACGCCGTCGAGCCAATCGGCCTTGTTGGGCCGGTAGTCCTGGCCGGATTCGAACTCAGCCTCGAGATGGGCGCGCCAGTCGGCCGTCAGCTTGTCGACTTCGGCGCGCGACATCACGCCTTCGCTGACCAGCTTGTCGGCATAGATCTCGTAAGTCGTCTTGTGGCCGCGGATGCGCTTGTACATCAGCGGCTGCGTCAGGCTCGGATCGTCGCCCTCGTTATGGCCGAAGCGGCGATAGCAGAACATGTCGATGACCACTGGCTTGTGGAAGCGCTGGCGGTATTCGGTGGCGATCTTGGCGGCATAGACCACCGCTTCCGGATCGTCGCCATTCACATGGAAGACCGGCGCCTCGATCATCTTGGCGACATCGGTCGGATAGGGCGAGGACCGCGAATTGTGCGGCGCGGTGGTAAAGCCGATCTGGTTGTTGATGACGAAATGGATCGAGCCGCCGGTGCGGTGGCCCTTGAGGCCGGAAAGCCCGAAGCACTCGGCCACGACGCCCTGGCCGGCAAAGGCGGCATCGCCATGGATGAGAAGGGGCAGAACCTTGGAGCGGTCGGTGTCGTGCGTGTCGGCGACGAAACGGCCGTCGACGGCGGAATGCTGGTCCTGCTTGGCGCGGGCCTTGCCGAGCACCACCGGGTTGACGATCTCGAGATGGGAGGGATTGGCGGTGAGCGACAGGTGGACCTTGTTGTCGTCGAAGGTTCGATCGGACGAGGCGCCGAGATGGTATTTGACGTCGCCCGAGCCGCCGACATCGTCAGGCATCACCGAGCCGCCCTGAAACTCATGGAAGATATGGTGATAGGGCTTGCCCATCACCGCCGCCAGCGTGTTGAGGCGGCCGCGGTGCGGCATGCCGATGACGATCTCTTTCACGCCGAGCGCGCCGCCGCGCTTGATGATCTGCTCGAGCGCCGGAACCATCGCCTCGGCGCCGTCGAGGCCGAAACGCTTCGTGCTCGTATATTTCGTGTTGAGAAAATTCTCGAAGCCTTCCGCCTCGATGAGCTTTTTCAGGATCGCCTGCTTGCCCTCGGCGGTGAAGGAAATCTCCTTGTCCGGCCCTTCGATGCGCTGCTGCACCCAGGCTTTGCGTTCGGGATCGGAGATGTGCATAAACTCGACGGCGAACGTGCCGGAGTAGGTGCGTTGCAGGATGGCGAGAATTTCGCGCAGGGTCGCGCTTTCGAGCCCGAGCACATGGTCGATGAAGATCGGCCGGTCCATGTCGGCTTCGGTGAATCCGTAGGACGCCGGATCGAGCTCCTCGTGAATGTGCTGCTTGGTCAAATGCAGCGGATCGAGATCGGCGATCAGGTGCCCGCGGATGCGGTAGGCGCGGATCAGCATCAGCGCGCGCAGCGAATCGCGCGTCGCCTGGAGGATGGTCTCCTCGTCCGCGGCCGGAAGGCGGCCCTCGATCTTGGCCTTGATAGAGCGATCGCGGGCGCGATCGCCGGTCTCGCCCCAGTCGCCGTCAAAGGCGGCGGT
>JAHJQZ010000156.1 GCA_018818925.1 Alphaproteobacteria bacterium | reverse complement strand
TGGTCGCCGCCCTTGAAGTTAAAGGACGAGGTATAGGCGCGCGAGTTCATCTCGCGCTTGCCGAGGTAGAAGACTTCGAGGCCACCCGAGATTTCTTCCCAGACGGACTTTTTGGCGTCGAGGCTGTCGCGCGACTGGTCGACATAGCCCAAATGGACGTTGTCGGCGACCTCGATGGTGCCGGCATCGGGCTTTTCCTCGCCGGTCAGCATGCGGAAGAGCGTCGTCTTGCCCGCCCCGTTCGGGCCGATGATGCCGACAATGCCGCCCGGCGGCAGCTTGAAGCTCAGATTGTCGATGAGGAGGCGGTCGCCGAAACCCTTGGAGATGCCCTCGACATTGATGACGTTCTGCCCGAGCCGCTCGCCCGGCGGGATGATGATCTGCGCCGTCGCCGACCGGGTGCGGGCCTCGTTGACCTTGACCAGTTCGTCATAGGCGCGGATGCGCGCCTTGGATTTGGACTGCCGCGCCTGGGGGCTCATGCCCATCCATTCCTGCTCGCGCTGCAACACCTTGAGGCGAGCCTCGTCCTCGCGCTGCTCCTGGGCGAAGCGCTTGGACTTCTGGCCGAGATAGGCGGTGTAATTGCCCTCATAGGGAATGCCCCTGCCCCGGTCGAGTTCGAGAATCCAGCCGGTGACATTGTCGAGGAAATAGCGATCGTGGGTGATGATCAGCACGGCGCCGGGATAGTCGCGCAGGTGCTTTTCGAGCCAGGCGGTGGTTTCGGCGTCGAGATGGTTGGTCGGTTCGTCGAGGAGCAAAAGGTCCGGCTCGTCGAGGAGAAGGCGGCACAGCGCCACCCGGCGCTTCTCGCCGCCCGACAGCGTGTCGACGGCCGAATCCGAGGGCGGACAGCCGAGCGCGTCCATCGCCATTTCGACCTTGCTGTCGAGGTCCCAGAGACCTTCGGCGTCGATCTTGTCCTGGAGCTTTGCCGCCTCGTCCGCCGTCTCGTCGGAATAATCCATCATCAGGGCGTTGTAGCGGTCGAGCACGGCCTGCTTGGCGGCAACGCCGAGCATGACATTGCCTCTGACGTCGAGCGAGGGATCAAGCTCGGGCTCTTGCGGCAGATAGCCGACCTTGGCGCCTTCGGCGACCCAGGCCTCGCCCAGAAATTCCTTTTCGACACCGGCCATGATCTTCAACAGCGTCGACTTGCCGGAGCCGTTGGGGCCCAGGACGCCGATCTTGGCGTCCGGGTAGAACGAGAGGTTGATGTTCTCCAAAACCTTCTTGCCGCCGGAATAGGCCTTGGTCAGCCCGTGCATGTGATAGATGAATTGACGCGCCATCGCCGCTGCCGCTCCGCAATAAACTGGTGGGGAAAGGGCTTCTCACATAGAAGAAGCAATAGCGCGAGGCAAGCGCGGCGCGCACGGCGCGTGCAATCCCCGCGCACCATTCTGTTCGGGAGGCAATTATGAGACTGGCACTTTTATTTCTTGCCGCACCGGCCTTGGTGTTCGCCATTGGCCCGGCGACGGCCGAACCGCTGCCGACCAATGTCGGCGACTGCACCACGACCACGATTTCGTGGATCGGGAACCGTCTCGACGGTGCGCCTGACAGCGGCGACGCGGTCGAATATGCCAATGGCGGCTATGGCGTCAGCTACGACCGCGAGCCGGGGTTGCGCGCGGCGCAGGTCGGCGACGAGGTCACGCTCTGCCTGACATCCATCCCCGAGGACTGCCCGCCGGGCGACGACCGCGGATTCATCTACAAGGCCACCGATTTGAGGACCGGCCAAAGCTGGGAGCTTCCCAATGCCCAGCACATGTGCGGGGGTGCCTGACGCCAGGCGCGTGGGATAGCGCGGTCGCTGCGGCCGCGGCCTGAGCGAACACCAATCGCGGCTGACGTTCAGGCCGCTTCCTGCCAACGCCCGAGCGCCGTCAGCGCCTTGAGGGTGATCCATTTGCTCGGTTGCCCGAGCTTTTCTATCGGCACGTCCATGCTGCGGTTGAAACTGTCGGCAAGGCGCCAGTGCCCATCGGCGCCCTGTCGGGAGGCCACAAGTGCGACGGCTTCAGCCATGCGCGGATCGCGGTGGCCGAGATCGAGCAGCAGGTTGAGGATTTCGAGGGCATCGGTCTGATACATGCGCGGAAAGCCGAATTTCTTCCACCCCGGCTTCGACGTGCGGTCGAGGTCGTGGCTGCGCTTGTGGATGTGGTGGATCAGCATGAACTCGGCGGCATTGGCAAGGCAGGTCCGCACCGCTTCGGAGCGCTCCGTTTCGGGTATTTCGGCGAGCCCCTTCATTGCCTTGACCACGCCCATATGGCAGGTATGCCGCCCCCAGCACATCTGGTAGCGGTCATAGGGCCAGCCTTTTGGCGCATCGACGTCACCGTCATCGAAACGCTGATGATTGGTGATCCAGTCGATGCCGGCCTGCATGCGCTCGTCGCGGCACCCCAGACGCAAGAGCGCGAAGACCATGTTCCCGGATAGGCACGGAATGACGGAGGAATGCTGCCCGCCATTGCGCAGACAGCCCTCGGCGGAAAAGCCGCCACTCTGGCGGTCCTGCGATATGTCGAGCAGATAGGCGCAAGCCTTTTGAATGCGCGGATCGCGCCCGTCCGCGCCCAGTTCGGCCAGCGTGATCAACTGCCAGACGGTGCCGCGATACTTGGCGGTATAAAACTGGTTCGGCGCCACCCAATAGCCGTCTTCATGCTGGCCGGCGAGGATGGCCGAAACCGTCGCGCCGGCCATGATGCCGGCCCGTGCCGCGCGTAATTCCGCATCGTCGTCGCGCCGCTGCAACAGATCGCGCAGCGTGAAATAGCGCACCGAAGGGTCCGAAGGATCGAGAAGCCATTCGAGCGTTTCCGGTGCGATACGGGTTGCGGCGTCCATCTGCGGCCCCCCCTTTTGCGGCGCCTCTCGGCGGCATCTGCCAGCATGCATGCCTTCGCAGCCCTGCGGTGATCGCGAATTGTCGCAGCGGGGTTTCATGGATCGATGCGGCACCTCACGAAGCTGTCATCACGGAACGCCTGACTCGGCGTCGGCGTTTGCCCATGATGGATGTGTGCGAGGCGCGTCCCGCGCCCCCATCGATCGAGAGGTTTTCCATGAAACGCACTGCCAAAGCCGTATGGGCCGGCGATCTCAAATCGGGCAAGGGCCGGTTCGGCCTTTCCTCAGGCGCCCTGTCCGACCAGCCCTATTCCTTCAAGACCCGCTTTGAGAACGAAGACGGCAAGGCGGGCACCAACCCTGAGGAACTGATCGCGGCGGCGCACGCCTCGTGTTTTGCCATGCAGCTCTCGGCCTTCATCGCCGAGAGGGGCTTCGTCGCCGACCGGCTCGAGGTCGAGGCCGTGGTCACGCTCGTGCCCGGCACCGGCATTACCGGCAGCCATCTCGTCCTGGTCGGCACCGTCCCCGGCATGGCCGAGGCCGACTTCGTCGCCGAAGCCGAACGCGCCAAGCAGAACTGCCCGGTCTCAAAGGCATTGGCCGCCATCGACGTGACGCTCGAGGTCAGTCTCGCCGGCTAGAAGTGGGTGTCGCGCGCCGCCGGTCACGCCCTCAGCATCACGCCGTTGGGCAGCATGTCGGCCGGCGGCGGCTCGTTGCGCTCCTTGCGATAGGCCTTGCGCTTGCACTCGTGCTGGCTCGAACCCCGGCAGTACTGCAAGATGAAGCCTTCGCAGGCGGCCGAACGTTCGTCCTGGTACTTGTTGAAGAAGCTGCATTTTTCCAGGAATTCACAAGGAGACATTCCATCCTCCATTACCAATACCTGAAAACCATGCAATTGCTCTGTTAATTAACTGCAAATGAACGGACAAGGATTCAAATCAAACGGGCTCTTGGGTACGACGACTCGAATTTCTGGGTAGGCGAATTCGAAATTCCCATATGAATATCTGAATATTTGCCGGCCGCCATGGCATGGCGAGAATCGTTTTTGGCCCGTGGCGTCCGCGTCCGTCTCCCTCAGGCCGCAAGATCGCGCCGCGCTCAGCGCCAGATCCTGTCCAGCGTCCACTTGCCGACCGGCCAGCACTTGCGCCAATGGCCGAGGCAGAAATCGACGAAGCCCCGGTCGCGCGCCACGCCATTGTCCCATTCGAGCGTGGCGCCGAGGCCGTCATAGAGCAACATGTCGCCGCTGGCGCCCATAGCCGGAAGCCCGCGCGGCACCTGTTTGCGGGCCTTGTCGCCGATCCGGTAGGGACCGGACGCCGCCACGGCGTCGAGCACCGCCCGGATGTCCGCCGCCGCATCCGGATCGCTGACCAGCGTCCGGTAGCGGCCGAGCATGTCCCTGGGGAAAACCAGCATGCCGGCACCGAGGATCAGCGTCTCCGCGGTCAGCCGCAAAAAGAAGCCGGGACTGTCCCAGCCGCGCTTGTCGCCATGCCAGAACCACAGGTCGAGATGGTCCTTGTAGGGCCGCTTGTCCTTGGAGAACCGCACGTCGCGATTGATACGGGAGATCGAGCCATTGATCCGGGCTTCGAACCGCACGCCCGGCGAGATATCGGCGAGCCGCGGCCCGACGGTTTGAACAAAGCTCTTGGCGGCGCCGACATAATGCGCTTCGTAGGCGTCGCGATGCGCCTCGAACCAGGCCTTGTCGTTATGGGCGGAAAGCCCAATCAGAAAGGCAAAGGTTCGATCGTCGAACCCGCTGAAATCTCCGATCGCCATGCCTTTCTCCCTTTTCTGGCGACAGGTCCAGCCATGCCCGGCAGCCATAAAAAAACGCGCCTGCGCGCACCCATCGGATCGTCTGGCCCAGGCGCGCTACGCAATGACGGCGCAACCGAAAAGGACGAAACGGCGCCTCAGGCAGCCTTGAGATTGGCCCTGATGCTCTCTTCGGTCTCGGTCTGCTGCACCACGACACCATACCAGCCCAGCCCGTCATAGTCCTCATAGCCGAGGGTCCTGGCGTAGGCGACGATATTGCCCGAGCGGTCGTAGTAGCTGCCGCGCCTGTGTCCGTCGTTTAGGAGCTGGTAGGTCTGGAACATCATCTTCGGATCGGTCGCGGCGATGATGCGCGAATTGCCGTCGAGCAGCATGACCAGGGTCTTCGCCTTCACCGCCTCGGGCAGCGACGCTTCGGTCTCGACGATGGTCGCGCCCTGGTGTTGCCAATCGAAATAGACCCCGAGCGTGCCCAGGAGCGCGCCGTCGGCTTTTCCGCCCTCGCGCACGCCGGTGGCATAGACCAGCACTTGTCGCCCGTCGTGACAGGAGCTGTTTTCGACATCGTCGACGACATAGTCGTCGCCCGATTTGGTCGCCCGCGCCATGCGGAACCATTTCTGCCCGGACAAGTCGGCCTTGGCGAGCGCCCGTGCGTATTTCGGATTGGCGCTCGCCACCACCCGCCCCCGCGCGTCGGTCAGCACGAGATCGACATAGACCGTATAATAGCGCGAAATGATGCCGAGCCGTTCGGCTGCAAAGGTGATCGATTTCGCTTCGGGCTGGGACAATGCCTGCCAAAGTGCGGTGTCGGTCGCCCACCACCTGACGTCCGCCGTGCGTTCGAAAAGGTTGCGCACGATCAGCTGCACCAGCGTCTGCGCCAAATCGGTCAGGCGCGCGCCCTCCATTTCCGAGACCAGCGCCTCCGACAGCGAGCGGGAAACGTCGACGCGCGTCAGCACCGTCTGTTCAAACCGCGTGGCGATCTGCGCCGACTGGTCGGCCAGGTGCTGCACCTCCTCGGCGACGACGGCAAATCCCTTTCCGGCCTCTCCCGCCCGCGCCGCCTCGATGATGGCATTGATGGCCAACAGCTTGGTCTGTTTGACGATCGTCTGGTTGGAAGTGCTGTAGCGCGACAGATCCTGGCTGATTTCGTCGACGATCAGCCGCATTGCGCGTGGCGAGGCCTGAACCGCCGCGGGGTCCGAAGCCGGATGGGTCATGATGCTGTCCTCACGTCATCAGGAGGCCGACTCTCGATCCGGTCAACCTCTGGGCATAATGCTAGCCTGCCTTAGGTTTGAGCATGGTTAACAAAATCCGGAAAACGCCGGCTACA
The DNA here is from genome assembly GCA_018818925.1 of Alphaproteobacteria bacterium. Lineage (GTDB taxonomy): Bacteria > Pseudomonadota > Alphaproteobacteria > Rhizobiales > Devosiaceae > JAHJQZ01. The sequence continues at coordinate 582 of JAHJQZ010000156.1, read as the reverse complement.
AACCTGAATCTCCCAGCTCTTTTTTTGTCTTCGTTAGTGTTTCCACGAGCTTTTCCTGCAAAAAAAGGGGCGCATTGACGCCCCTTTGCTTCATCAATTTCCGCCGCCTGTTGGTGGCAGTCGTGACCGTCCGCTAGAACTCGCTCCAGTCCTTCTCCGTCTTCACCGCGGCACTGCCCTTGGAAAGGTAGGACCTGGCGGCGCTCGTCACCTTGTCCTTCAGCCCCCGAAAGCCGGTTGGCGGCGCGGCGACAAACTGCGCATGTCCCCGTGCCGGATCGGCGAGCGTGAATACTTCGACGATCCTGTCGAGTTCGGACGCCTGGCTTTCGGTCTGCTCGATGGCGGCGTTGGTCTCTTCCACCAGCGCCGCATTGTGCTGGGTCATCTCGTCCATCTGGCGGATGGCGATGTTGACCTCTTCGATGGCCGAGGCCTGTTCGCGGCTGTCCTTGGCGATCTCTTCCATCTGGGCCGCATTGGTCTTGACCGCATCGAGCATGGACGAGAGCTTCTGCGCCGCCTCGGCCACCAGCTTGGTACCGCCCGACACTTCGTTGCCCGACTGCTCGATCAGAACCT
>JAHJQZ010000155.1 GCA_018818925.1 Alphaproteobacteria bacterium | reverse complement strand
GCGAACCGATCCGCGCGTGGTGGCATGCGTTGCCTATTGTGCCGTGTTCCTTTATCCGTGATCATCCGTCACCTTGCCGGCGCTGCCGGTCGATGGGCGACGCTTCCAGCCGCTCGGCGGCAAACTCCCAGGCCCGATCCTCATGCCCGAATTGCTCCTCGAACTGCTTTCCGAAGAAATTCCGGCCCGCATGCAACAGCGTGCAGCCGACGACCTGAAGCGCCTCGTCACCGAAGGCCTTGCGGCCGAGGGCCTGACGTTCGGCCGGGCGATGGCATTCGCGACGCCGCGCCGGCTGTCGCTGATGGTAGCCGACGTTCCCGCCATGTCGCCGGCTGTTTCCGACGAGCGCAAGGGGCCACGGGTCGGCGCACCGGAGAAGGCGATCGAGGGGTTCCTGCGTGGCGCCGGCCTGGAGCGTATCGAGCAGGCCGAAATCATCAGCGATCCGAAGAAAGGTGATTTTTACGTGGCGCGGACCGAGCGCGCGGGGCGGCCGGCCGGTGACATCGTCGCGGCGGTCGTTCCCGAGGTCGCGGGCCGGTTCCCATGGCCGAAGTCGATGCGGTGGGGATCGCATGATTTTGCCTGGGTGCGCCCGCTCCATTCGATCGTCTGCCTGTTCGACGGCAAGGTCGTGCCGTTCGAGATCGCCGGCATCGCTTCCGGCGACCAGACCCGCGGACACCGGTTCCATGGCGGCGAGCCATTTTCCGTCACGTCGTTCGAGGACTACGGGATCAAGCTCAAGGACCGCAAGGTGCTGCTGCCGTCATCGGAAAGGGCGGCGGCCATTCTGGAGCAGGCCGAGGCGATTGCGGCCGAAGCCGGGCTCGACCTCGTTGCCGACGAAGCGCTGGCGCTCGAAAATGCCGGCCTCACGGAGTGGCCGACAGTGCTGATGGGCACGTTCGACGAGGATTTCCTGGCGGTGCCGGCGGCGTGCCTGATCACCTCGATGAGGGCGCACCAGAAGTGCTTTTCGTTGCGCGATCCGGAAACGGGCCAACTGGCCAATCGCTTCCTGTGCGTGACGAACCTGATCGCAGCGGACGGCGGCGCCCAGATCATCGCTGGCAACGAGAAGGTCATCCGGGCGCGGCTCGCGGATGCCAAATTCTTCTGGGACCAGGATCTGAAACGCGGGCTCGAGCCGATGCGCCAACAGCTCGCGTCGATCACATTCCATGCCAAACTCGGCACGCAGGCCGACCGCGTCGAGCGGATCACCGAACTTGCGCGCCAGATCGCCGGCGCCGTCGATGCCGAGCCGGACCTTGCGGGCCGCGCGGCGCAACTCTGCAAGGCTGATCTCGTCTCCGAGATGGTCGGCGAGTTTCCCGAGTTACAGGGCCTGATGGGGCGCACCTACGCGACGGCCGAGAAGATGAACCCAAAGGTCGCGCAGGCGCTGGAGGACCATTACAAGCCGCGCGGCGCCGGCGATGACGTGCCGACCGAACCGGTCTCGGTTGCCGTGGCGCTCGCCGACAAGCTCGACACCCTCGTCGGCTTCTGGGCAATCGACGAAAAGCCGACCGGCAGCGGCGATCCCTACCAGCTACGGCGCGCGGCGCTCGGCGTGATCCGGATCGTACTCGAGAATGATTTGCGGTTGGGGCTCCTCCATCCGATCGCTGTTGCAGTCGCGCTCCATACGACGCCTGGCGGCAAGCATTTGGCTAACGACCTCCTGTCCTTCTTCGCCGACCGCCTCAAGGTCCACCTGCGCGAGGAGGGCGTGCGGCACGACCTGATCGATGCCGTGTTCGCGCTGCCGGGGCAGGATGATCTCGCGCTGATCGTGAAACGGGTCGAGGCGCTCGCGGACTTCCTCGAGACGGAGGACGGCGAAAACCTGCTCGCCGGCGCCAAGCGTGCCGCCAACATCCTCGTGATCGAGGAGAAGAAGGACGGGCGCACGTATGACGGCACGCCGCAGGGCGAACTGCTGAGGGAGCCGGCCGAGCGCGCGCTCGAAGCCGCGATCGCCAAGGTGAAGTTCGACACCCGGGCCGCCATCGATGTCGAGAATTTCGAAGGCGCGATGCGGGCGCTGGCTGAACTGCGCGCGCCTGTCGACACGTTCTTCGATGACGTCAAGGTCAACGACGATGACGCAGCGATCCGTGAAAACCGCCTGAAGCTGCTTTCGGAAATCCGCGCCGCGACGCTGACCGTCGCGGATTTCTCCAAGATCGCGGGC
>JAHJQZ010000154.1 GCA_018818925.1 Alphaproteobacteria bacterium | reverse complement strand
TTCGGCGATCGCGTCTTCCACGCCCTTCCAGGCGGTCTGGTTGAAACCGTTGTCGTCGATGCCGCCGACGTCGGTGACTTCGCAGGCGGTGAAGGCTTGGGCTGATACGACCGAGCCGAGAACCATCAGACCTGCGATGAGGGCAGGCTGGGCAACTCGTTTGAAATTCATGTTCTTCTCTCCTTTGGATCCGGAGGTGCGGATGCGCATTTGACCGCGTCCCTGTTCCCCGCGGCATCCGGCTAACAAAACACGCAAGCAAATCGGACAGCAAGAAAAAACGGTGGCCGCCGCGGGCGTTGTTGACGACTTCCGCCCCTTCGCCTACTGCCAGAGGGCAAGCTTTGTGTTTGAATGCGTGCCAAGCGCACATGAGGCCAGGCGACATGAACACAGATATCGACGCCCAGCTCTTCGCCGCGGCTGAACGGGTGCGCCGAAACGCGCACGCGCCCTATTCGCACTTCCCTGTCGGTGCCGCCATTCTCGCCGATGACGGCGCCATCTATGCCGGATGCAATGTCGAGAACGCCGCCTATCCGCAGGGCAATTGCGCCGAAGCCTCGGCCATCGCCATGATGATCGGCGCCGGCGCCCGCCGTATCGTCAGGATCTACATCACCGGCAATGGCACCGAACCGGTCACGCCCTGCGGCGGCTGTCGCCAGCGCATCCGCGAATTCGCCGATGCCGCCACGCCCGTCATCTGTCACGGTGTCGACGGCGAGCCGCTCGTGACGACGCTCGGCGCGCTCTTGCCCCATTCCTTCGGTCCCGAGCACCTCGGAGCGGCCAAATGACCACGCGGTTTGCCCCGGCCTTGATCCCGAGCCCATCCCGGGACGAGGCCGCTTCTTCATGCCCCGGCAGTCGCGGCGCGAGGCGGAGGCCATGAGCACCGCCGCCCTCAATGTCATCCGCGCCCGCACCGGCTCGGATGTCGAAATCTCGGCCGCGATCGTGCTCGGTTCCGGCCTCGGCGCTCTCGGCGCCCTGCTCGCCGACAAAACCGTCATTCCCTATGACGACCTCGAGGGGTTTCCCGGCCGTGGCGCAGCCGGCGAAGGGGTGTCCGGCCACGGCAGCGACCTGTTGATCGGCCGGCTCGGCACCAGGTCCATCGCCATCCTCACCGGCCGCGAGCACTATTACCAACACGGCCATGCCGCCGCTATGCGGCCGGCGCTCGAAACCATGGCCGAGCTCGGGGCCAAGACCTTGCTGCTCACCAATTCCGCCGGGTCGCTCGTCGCCGACCTTCCGCCAGGCGAACTGATGATGATCGCCGATCACATCAATTATGCCGGCATGAACCCCTTGATCGGCGAACCGACCGACCGGCGCTTCGTCAACATGGTCGATTGCTACGATCCCGGCCTCAGGGCGCTGGCCAAATCCGTCGCCGGCCGGCTCGGCATCGTCATCAGCGAAGGCATCTACCTGTGGTATTCCGGCCCGAGTTTCGAGACGGTGGCCGAAATCCAGATGGCCATTCGCCTCGGCGCCGACGCGGTCGGCATGTCGACGGCCCCCGAGGTCATCATCGCCCGCATGCTCGGCCTCAGGGTCTGGGCCTGTTCCTCGATCACCAATATGGGCGCCGGGCTTTCGGACGAGACCATTTCCCACGAACACACCAAGATGATGGCCGCGCTCGGCGCCGACAAGTTCAAGCGCCTTATCCCGGCCCTTGTCGAGGCGCTATGAGTTTTGGCATCGTCGTGTTCGGGCGCGATGCGGCGGCGCCCCGGCGCCGGCCGGAATGCGTGGCCCGGGCGTAGCGGCGCAAGGTCACCGGCATGGCGACTGACAGGAAAGAGCATCGAATGGTTTTCCTCCCCCAGGAAGTGATCGCGCACAAACGCGACGGCAACCGGCTGAGCCCGGAAGAGATCAAGCGTTTCATCTCCGGCTTTGCCGCCGGCACGGTTTCCGACGCCCAGGCGGCGGCCTTTGCCATGGCGGTCTACTTCAACGACATGGAGCTCGACGAGCGCGTGGCGCTGACCGAATCCATGCGCGACAGCGGCAGCGTGCTCGACTGGTCCGATCTTAACGGCCCGGTTCTCGACAAGCACTCGACCGGCGGCATCGGCGACAATGTCTCGCTGATGCTGGCGCCGATCCTTGCCGCTTGCGGCGTTTTCGTGCCGATGATCTCGGGGCGCGGGCTCGGGCATACCGGCGGCACGCTCGACAAGTTCGATGCCATTCCCGGCTACAGGACCAGTCCGGATATCGAGCTGTTCCGCCGGACGGTCGGTGGGGTGGGTTGCGCCATTATCGGCCAGACCGACGATCTCGCTCCCGCCGACCGCACGCTCTATGCCATCCGCGACGTCACAGCGACGGTCGAGAACATCTCGCTGATCACCGCCTCGATCCTTTCCAAAAAGCTCGCCGCCGGGCTTCAGGCGCTGATCCTCGACGTCAAGACAGGAACCGGCGCCTTCATGAAGACGCGCGAGGACGCGCGCCTCCTCGCCGACTCGCTCGTTGCGGTCGCCAACGGCGCCGGCATGAAGACCGGGGCCCTGATCACCGATATGAACGAGCCGCTGGCCAGCGCCGCCGGCAACGCGCTCGAAATCCGCAACGCCGTCGATTTCCTCACCGGCGCGCACCGCGATCCGCGCCTTCTCGAGGTCGTCATTGAACTGAGCGCCGCGGCGCTCATGCTCGGCGCCGCCGCCGAAAGCGCCGAAACCGCCCGCGCCAAATGCAAGGCGGTGCTGACGACGGGTGCCGCCGCCGAACGCTTTGCCGCCATGGTGCATGCGCTCGGTGGCCCGGGTGATTTCGTCGGCAACATGGATGCTCATCTCGAAGCGGCCCCCATTGTTCGCGATGTCTTCGCCAGAACCTCGGGCATTGTTTCGGGGATCGACGCCCGCCGCATCGGCATGGCCGTCGTCGCCCTCGGCGGCGGCAGGCGCGTCGCCTCCGACAGGATCGACTATGCCGTCGGCTTCGACCGGCTGACCGGCCTCGGCACCAGGGTCGACGGCAGGACGCCTTTGGCCCGCATCCACGCCCGCGACGAGACGACGGCCATGGAGGCGTCGCAGCGCCTGGTCGAGGCCTATGCGATCGGCGGCAAGGCGCCGTCCAATCCGCTCATCGCCGAAACGATCATGCCGGGAGACAGTGCCTGATGCCGCGCGTCGTCATCGCCCTGATGGATTCCTTCGGCATCGGCGGCGCGCCCGATGCCGGCGACTACTTCAACGACGGCGTGCCCGATACCGGCGCCAACACCTTTTTGCACATCGCCGAAGCCTGCGCCAAGGGCGGGGGCGATCGCGCCGGGTTGCGCGCCGGACCGCTCCGCCTGCCGAACCTCGACAGGCTTGGCCTCGGCGCCGCCGGCAGGCTCTCCTCCGGCGTTTTGGCCCCCGGTTTCTCGGCGGACGCCGTCGGCTTCTGGGCCGTCGGGCGCGAGGTTTCCAGGGGCAAGGACACCCCGTCCGGCCATTGGGAGATCGCCGGCGTGCCGGTGCCGTTCGAGTGGGGCTATTTCCCGAAGACAATCCCGTGCTTTCCCGACGAGCTTGTCGCAACCATCGTCGCCAAGGCAGGCCTGCCGGGGATTCTCGGCAACAGGCATGGTTCGGGAACTGTCATCATCAACGAGCTCGGCGAGGAGCATATCCGGACCGGCAAGCCGATCTGCTACACAAGCGCGGATTCGGTCTTCCAGATCGCCGCGCACGAAACCCATTTCGGCCTCGATCGGCTCTACGACCTCTGCAAGACCGTCTTTCGCCTGACCGCGCCGATGATGATCGGCCGCGTCATCGCCCGGCCGTTCGTCGGCGAAACGCCGGCCGATTTCCGGCGCACCGGCAACCGCCACGACTATGCCATCGCCCCGCCCGAACCGACGCTGCTCGATCGTGTCTCGGGGGTCGGTTTCGATGTCTATGCCATCGGCAAGATCTCCGACATCTATGCCGGCAGCGGCGTCACCCACAAGATCAAGGCGTCGGGCAACATGGCGTTGATGGACCGCACCCTCGAGGCGCTCGACATGTGCGGCGACCACGGGCTGGTCTTCACCAATTTCGTCGATTTCGACCAGGACTTCGGCCATCGCCGCGACATTCCCGGCTATGCCCACGCTCTCGAGCAGTTCGACGCCCGCCTTCCCGAACTCATGACGCAACTGCGCGACGACGACCTTTTGGTCATGACCGCCGACCACGGCAACGATCCGAGCTGGACCGGCACCGACCACACCCGCGAGCAGGTGCCGGTGCTAATATACGCTCGCTCGCTCAGGCCCGGTTCCGCCGGCATCCGGCAGACGCTAGCCGATATCGGCGAGACGGCGGCGCGCTGGCTCGGCATTGCACCGGGGCGGCATGGGCGGTCGTTTTTGTAGCGGTGTCGGCCGTTGATCCGAAGGAGCCGCCTTTTCTCTCCCCTTTGACGGGGAGGGTGGCCCGGCACAGCCGGGTCGGGTGGGGTGGGGCCACATAGGCAGGTGCCTGCGGAGGGAACCCCCACCCTCATTCCCTCCCCACAAGGGGGAGGGAAGCTGCCCGGACCTGCCGACGGAGAACAAGCTCGACGCCCCGCATAACCTGTGACAGACCCAAAACGCGCATGGACTCTTCGGGTCGGCGATTCCATTGTCGCGCCGATCCTTTCCAGCGCGCACGAGGCTACAAGATGAACAACCTGACCGTTGTCGATCATCCCCTGATCCAGCACAAGCTGACCATCATGCGCGACAAAGAGACCTCGACGGCCGGCTTCCGGCGCCTCTTGCGCGAAATCGCCCATCTGCTGTGCTACGAGGTCACCCGCGACCTCGAACTCGACATGATCGAGATCGAGACCCCGATGACCAAGATGATGGCTCCGACCATCAAGGGCAAGAAGCTGGTCTTCGCCTCGATCCTGCGCGCCGGCAACGGGCTTTTGGAGGGCATGCTCGACCTCGTTCCGGCGGCTCGCGTCGCCCATATCGGCATCTATCGCGATCACGAAACGCTCGAGCCGCACGAGTATTACTTCAAGGCGCCGGGCAATCTCGAGGATCGCCTCGTCATCGTCGTCGACCCGATGCTGGCGACCGCCGGTTCCTCGACCGCGGCGGTCACCAAACTCAAGGAGCGCGGCGCCACCAATATCCGCTTCCTGTGCCTGCTCGCCGCCCCGGAAGGCGTCAAGCGCTTCTCCGAGGAGCATCCCGACGTGCCGATCTTCACCGCCGCCGTCGACAGCCACCTCAACGAGCTCGGCTACATCGTCCCCGGTCTCGGCGACGCCGGCGATCGCATGTACGGGACGAAGTAGGCAGGGTCCAGGTTCGCATGCCCAATCGGCTGGTTATGGCGTATTGACTTGCAGCGCCGTAATCTGGGTGTTGTGGAGCGAGGGCAATGAACGAAGCATATTTGCGCCAAATATTGATTGAGCTAAAAGTTCTCAACAATCGGAGATCTCTTCCAGCAGCGTACTTCCTGTGGCTGTTTTTCAGCCCGATCTCCGGGCATCGCTGGTATTTAAAAAAAAGAGTTACCGCTGGAGTTCAGATGGGGATTTTGTACGGATCATTTCTTGGATATCAAGTGTTTTCGTATGTTTATCCGATAGCGTTATCTTCTCTCGTGCTAGCAATTCCTTTGCTAATCTGGGCGTTTTGGATGCTGTACGACGGGCTCGCTTTGCCAAAACTGGTAGCCCAACACGCAAGCGAGCTTCGAGAACGCTACGAAGCGCGTTTTCCTCGTGTACCGCACGGATAGAAGCGCTGCTTTGCGTTCGAGTCCTAACCCTTCGCCTTCAGCGGCAGCCCGAAGGCGATCAGCTCGGCCCGGCATTGTGCGGGCGAGGCGAAATGCACGGTCTTGAAGCCGAGCGCTTTGGCTGCCGCGATGTTGATGGCGTTGTCGTCGATCATCACGCAGCTTTCCGCCGCCAGTCCGTAGCGGTTGAGGAACAGGTTGAAGATGCGCGGATCGGGCTTGACGAGGCCCTCGAGCCCGGACACGACGACGCCGTCGAACTTCTCGAAGAAGGGAAAAGCGCCGAGCGAACCCACCCATTTCTCCCAGGAGAAATTGGTGATGGCGAAGGTCGGCAGTTCGGCGGCGACCAGTTCGTCGTGGATTGCGACCGTTCCCTCGATGATGCCGCCGTTCATCTCGCCCCAGCGGGTGTCAAAGGCCTGGATTTCCCGCCAGTAGCGCGGGAATTCGGCGCATTTGCGCGCCACCGCCTTGGCATAGTCCGCGCCGGCGTCAAGGCCGATGTTCCAGTCGGGCGTGCATACGTTTTCGCAGAACCACACCGCTTCTTCCTCGGTCTCGAACAGCTTGCGGTAAAGGTAGAGCGGGTTCCAGTCGAACATCACCCCGCCGATGTCGAACACGGGTACGAGCAGATCGTCGGTCATTGAAAGGCTCCGGTCAGGAAACGCGGCCAGTGGCGCGGCCGCCGGCACGACGGCCGTGACGGCTATGGCATGACGCAACGCAAGGAGCAAGCGGGCACTCTATCCCTATCGCCAGTCGGTGAGGGTTTCAGCAGCCGGTGCAGGCGATCGCCTCGTCGAAGCGCGGCAGGAAGAAATACTCGTGATAGAGCGTGAAGGCGGTCTCAAAGAAGTAGCCGAACAGCGGCAGATAGCTCATCTGCGCTTCCGAGACGATGACGTAGCTGTTGAGTGCCAGATTCTTGAGATCGGTGGGCAGGGTATAGGTGCTGTTGACGGCGTGCTTGGTGGCACCGTTATAGCCGCGCGACCAGCTCACCTTGGCAACGCCGGAGCTGTTGACGAAGATGCTAGACACCACCTGCTTGACGCCCGTGCTCGGATAGGGGGCCATGGTGGCGCTGGCTGCGAGGAAATAGTCGTCGATGGTCGTCGAGGTGATGCTGCCGTCGGCCCGCGCCACCAGGTCGCCAAGCGAACCGGACACCGTCGCGACGCGCTTGTCGACCGATATGGCCGAGCTGAGCTCGACCGAGCCGAGATAAAGCGTCAGCAGAAGCGGCAGGATCAGCGCGAATTCCACCGCCGCCGCGGCCGAGCTGGTGCAGGCGAAGCGGCGCAGGACAAAGCGTATGTGGGCGATGGCGCGGCGCATCAGAACGGCTCGTTCCGGAATACGCGCACCGCGGCCATCAGGCGGTAGCCGTCGCCGGCATTGGCGAGGTTGAAGCCCATGATGTCGAGAATGGTCGGCCATTTGTAATAGACGCGTACGGTGACGATCTGGGAGCCTTCGCCAGGCGTGTAGAGCTCGGTGTCCTTCCATTCGTAGATGCCGGTGTCCGGGTCTTCCTCGAGCGGATAGGCGAAGCTCGCCGCGGCGAAGTTCGCCGCGGTATTGACCTCGACATGCAGTTTGTCGCCGGCAATCGTACAGTCGAACAGGCCGAACAGCCGGTCGCAGATGGCAGTGCGGTAGGTCTCGACGGTGTAGTTCTGCACCTGGGCCTGGCCGGTGCGCAAAAGGCGCACGGAATTGTCGACGGCACTGTCGAAGACCTGCGAGGCGAGGAAGAAGAACGCCGTCTCGAGGATCGCGGCGATGATGGCGAAAAAAGGCAGGGCGAGAAGCGCGAACTCGACGGCGACCGCGCCGTCCTGGTCGCAGCGGAAGCCGCGACGGCGCCCGCGCCGCGGCGGCGCGGCTTTAGTCAGGGCGGATCTGTCGGTCGCAACCGGTCTCATCGGGCATGCTTCTCGCTTTGCCAGCAAACCTTGAGCCGCAAGCCCTAAGCTTCGGTTAGAACCGGCAGGCATGCACGCGGGAGCTGAAGTCGCGGTAACCGAAGGGTTAAGCCGCCCGGAACAATTGCGCCGGGGCCGAGGCGATCAGTTGCGGGCGGCCGAGCTGATCAGGCTGCTCGAGGCGATGGTCTGCGAGGTGAAGGCGTTGTCGTCGCCGAGCATCAGGGTCGGCTGACACACCGGATCGCAGATCAGGGTCGTGCGCGACGCGCCCTGATAGACCGTCATCAGTTCTCCGGTCTGCTGCACGACATCGACCAGCGTGTCGGCGATGGGATTGCCGACCGCGTCGAGTATGATGAGATTGGTCTGGCCATAGGCCTTGCCGGTCAGGATCAGCGTCTTTGAATCCTGGATGGTCACGTCGGCGATGGCGGGGTTGCCGATGATCACGGTGGCGGCCGGCGAGTTGATCCTCAGGATGCGGGCCATGTTGACGTTGACGGTCACGCCGCTGCCGGCAAATGCCGCGCCAGACGCGAATCCGAAGAATGCGAGGGCGACAAGAGCTGCCAAAACCCGTTTCGACAAGGCCGACATGACTACATCCAATACGCTACGCCACATGCCGGCATTTTCCCCAAGAATGGTGAACAAATGGCAAATCCGCGCCGTCATGCCCGCGTTTGCCGCGCCGCCGCCGCGCGCCGAGGTGCCAGACGTTCTCGCCGGGCCGCTTGGCGCCGCCGCCATACGATCGGAAAAAAGCAAGACAAATCAGCGCATTGGCGCATATCCGCCTGTGCCGGCCCGGACGTCGGATTTTGCCGCGGGGCGCTACGCTTTTTGACCGGCGCGCGGGCGGTGCCGGTTCGCGCCCCGACAACCCATTGAGGCCTATGGTGAAACGAACTCCGACCCGTCGAATGCGAACCATTCGATTAAGGGCTTGGAAAATCATCCCGCGTATGGTTGGGGCAAGTTCGATATGTGTCCTGTCGAGCTGTGCTGTCACTTCGGTGACGTGGAGTCAGGAGTTAGTCATGAATACCTTCTCGCGTTTTCTGTCCGATGAATCCGGCGCGACCGCCATCGAATACGGTCTGATCGCCGCCCTTATCAGCGTCGGCATCATCGCCGCCGCCACGACCCTCGGCGACGGCCTTTCGGGCCTTTTCGAAGGCATCGGCAACAAGCTCGTCAACCAGACCGGCAAGATCTAGTCCGCGTCGACGAACGAACGGTTTCGAGAGGGGGGCTTCGGCCCCCCTTTTCCGTTTCGGCGCCGGCCAGCGGCATCCGAGGCGATGTTCCTGCAATTCGCGTCGCCCATTTTGGGCTTTTTTAACGCGGCTCAGCCAGTGTTTGCGGGACATTCGGAGAAAGGGCGACGGACATGAACATGGCACTGCTTCTGGTGTTCCCGGCGATCATGGCCTGGGCGGCAGCATCCGATCTTTTGACCATGCGCATCGCCAACCATCTGGTGCTGGCGCTGCTCGCGGCCTTCGCCGTCATGGTGCCGGCGACCGGCATGCCGCTCGAAGAGCTCTATAGCCACGCCTTGGCCGGCGGTATCGTGCTGGTCGTCGCCTTCTCCTTTTTCGCCTTCGGCTGGATCGGCGGCGGCGACGCCAAGCTGGCGGCGGTGACGGCGCTCTGGCTCGGCTGGACGCTGCTTTTGCCCTATGCCGTCTACTCGGCCCTGCTCGGAGGGGCGCTGACCCTGTTCATTCTCGCCGTCAGGCGTTGGCCGCTGCCGGCGGCCCTGGTCGGTGTCGGCTGGGTCGACCGCTTGCACAATGCAAATACCGGCGTGCCCTACGGCATAGCCCTGGCGGCGGCTGGCATGCTCGTCTATGCCGACAGCTTTGTCTTCGCGGCGTTCGCCCTGGGCTAGCGCCGTCGTGGAACCCGGCCTTTCCTGGCGGATGCGAGCCTTCGGTCCAGACTCGGCAATCGGTCTCCCGGAGGATTGGCGATTCCTAGACCAGAATGCCAAGCTGTTCCGGTAATTAATTGTTAACTATCATAAAAAACCTTCGATTAACCAAACCTTGACCCTTTGTCGCCAAACTCCTTACGGCGCGGGAAAGGTGTAGTTGCCCGCGTTGTGGAGAGTAGTGATGAAACCGACGCGCATCGTCCTTCTGGTGGTGGCCGTATTGGCGGCGGGACTCGCGGCCTGGCTGGCGACCAATGGCGGCGGCGCGCCGGCACCGACGACCGAGATCGTTCAGGTCGAGGCGCCCAAAACCCAGATTCTCGTCGCGGCCGAGCAGATCGGCGTTGGCCAGCGCCTCACTCCGGTCCAGCTGCAATGGCAGGACTGGCCCGAATCCGCCGTGCGCCCCGAATATGTCACCATCTCCGCCATCCCGGACGCCCCCGAACAGCTGACCGGCACCGTCGCCCGTTTCGAAATCTTCCCGGGCGAACCCATTCTCGAAACCAAGCTGGTGCGCGCCGACCAGGGCTATCTCAGCGCCGTACTCGAAAAAGGCATGCGCGCCGTCTCCATTCCGGTCGACGCCGGATCGAGTGCCGGCGGCTTCATCGTTCCCAATGACCGGGTCGACGTCGTCCAGACCCTTGCCACCGAGGCCGGGCCGCAGACCCATACCGTCATCGAGAACGTCAAGGTGCTCGCCATCGGCCTGCGCCTGGGCGAACGCGGTCCCACCTCCGGCCCCGAGGAAGAGCAGGACCCGCGCACCCAGGTCTTCCAGGGCGCGACCATCGCCACCGTCGAACTCACGCCCGAGCAGGCCGAGATCATGGTCACCGCCGTTACGCTCGGTTCCCTGTCGCTGGTCCTGCGCTCGATCAAGGATTTCGACGGCCCGGCCCTCGTGATCAACGACACCGACACAAAGACGATCAAGCTGGTGCGTTTCGGCCAGCCGTCCTCGGTGGTGCCCAATTCGTCCGTCGGCAGCAGTTCGAGCATTATTCCGGTCGCCGCGGCGACGCCGCCTGCCGCCGCGACGCTCCCGGACTACCGCCCGGCGACGCCGTCACCGACAGCCAATAGCGGCCTGCCCGTCGAGCGCGTGGCCGATCCGAACGCGGGGCAGTGACGATGAGGCATCCAATGCAAAAAGGCTTCGCTGCGCTTGGCGCCATGCTTTTTCTCGCGACGGCGCTTTTCGCCGCTGCCACCGGGGCGGCCCTGGCGGAAACGGCCACGCATCTTCAGGTGTCCCGTTCCGCCCTCGGCGCGACCCAGCATGTCGAGGTCGGCCTCAACAAGTCGCTGATCGTCGATCTGCCGCTGCCGGCGAGCGAGGTCATCGTTTCGAGCCCCGCCATCGCTGGCGCCGTCATGCGCTCCAAGCAGCGCGCCATCATCCAGGGCGCCACGATCGGGGAGACCAATATCTTCTTTCTCGATGGCAATGGTGCCCGCATCGCCGTGCTCGAGGTCTCGGTGACCCAGGATTCCGCCGGGCTCGAAGCCATGTTGGCGCGCCTCTTACCCGGATCGCGCATTTCGGCGGAGACCATGATGACAAGTACCGGCTTCTCGAGCAGCCAGCGCATCGTGCTCAGTGGCTGGGCCCGTTCCGCCGACGATGTCGACAAGGCTGTTTCGGTCGCGGCGCAATATGCCGGCGGCGAGGCCAATGTCGCCAATCTGATCACCGTCTCCGGCTCGCAGCAGGTGGCATTGAAGGTCACCGTGGCCGAAGTGTCGCGCGAGACCGTCAAGCAGCTCGGCATCAACCTCAATGCCACCTACAACACTGGCGGGCTGACGACCTCGCTGATCAACCTGCCCGGCCTCGGCGGCGCCTCGAACGTCATCCCCTCGGGCACGGCCACTGTCGGCATCGGCGTCGGCGGCCTGTCATTGACCGCCACCATCAAGGCCCTGGAACGGCGCGGCGCCCTGCGCACGCTCGCCGAGCCGACCCTGACGGCTCTCTCCGGCCAGGAAGCCGAATTCCTCGCCGGCGGCGAATATCCCGTGCCCTCGGGCATCGACAATGGCGTGGTCAGCTTCAGTTTCCAGGAGTTCGGCGTGAAGCTGAAATTCACCCCGGTCGTGAAATCGAACGGCATTGTCGCCCTGACTGTCGAGACCTCGGTTTCCGAACCGACGACCGAAGGTGGCTTTACCATCGGCGGCATCACCGTTCCGGCCACCAAGGAACGCCAGGCCAAGACTTCGGTCGAACTGCAGTCCGGATCGACGCTTGCCATCGCCGGCATCATCCAGGACCAGGTCCGCCAGCAGATCAATGAGTTGCCCGGTCTGGCCCAGGTTCCGATCCTTGGGGCGCTGTTCCGTTCGCGCGATTTCATCCATTCCCAGACCGAGCTGATGATCCTTGTCACCCCGGTCCTGGCCGAGGCCGGCCCGTCTCCGGTGCTGCCGACCGACCGGCTGCGCTTCTCCTCGGATGCCGAGGCGATTTTCCTCGGCCGCATGGAATCGCTCTACGGCGTCGGCGGAGAGTGCGATGGCTGCAACAGCTATCAGGGTCGTGTCGGTTTCGTTTTGGATTGAGCGGCGACGGGGTTTCGGGAGTAAGGCGTAATGGACAAGAAGATTAACCCGGGACATGGCCAGCACCACGGCGACATTGCGCCGGGCGCACGACTGTTGCCGCGCATCACCATCCAGGCCTTCTGCCTGCACAGCCAGACCGCCCAGATGGCCGAACTGGCGGTCCATGACCGGCGCATGGCCAAGGTGGCGCTGACCACCCACAATGGCGGCATCGAAGGCGCCATCGAAACCTATCGCGCCAATCCCACTCCGAACCTCATCGTCATCGAGGCGGCCCAGGACACCTCGAGCCTGCTCGAGGATCTCGAGCGGCTCGCCGATGTCTGCGACGCCGCGACCCGCGTCATCGTGCTCGGCCAGGCCAACGACATCCAGCTCTACCGCGAGCTCATCCGCTTCGGCGTTTCCGACTACATCATCCTGCCCTCCACCCCGCAAGCGCTGGTCAATTCGATCACCGAGCTGTTCGCCTCGGACGGCGCCGCTCCGATCGGGCGCACCATTGGCTTCGTTTCGGCCAAGGGCGGCGCCGGCGGCTCCACCATCGCCCACAACACCGCCTGGGCCATTTCGCAGGCGACGCGCCAGAACGTGCTCGTGGTCGACATGGACCTGCCCTTCGGCACCGCCGGCCTCAATTTCAACCAGGACCCGCCGCATGGGCTGGGCGACGCTGTCTTCGGCGGCGAAAAGGTCGACCAGGTCATGCTCGACCGCCTGATGGCCAAGGCCGCCGCCCATATCAACCTGCTTGCCGCCCCCGGCACGCTCGATCGGACCTATGATTTCGACGAACGCGCCTTCGAGCAGATCGTCGAGATGTGCCAGAAAACCATGCCGGTGGTGGTGCTCGACATCCCCCATACCTGGAACGCCTGGGTGCAGCATACGCTCTCGGCCATCGACGAGATCGTCATCGTGGCCGAGCCGGACCTCGCCAACCTGAGGAACGCCAAGAACCTCGCCGACACCATCAAATCCATGCGGCCGGCCGAAGCCGAACCCTGCCTTGTGGTCAACAAGTCTGGCGTCCCCAAACGTCCCGAAATCGCCGCCGCCGAATTCGCCTCCTCGATCGATTGCCGGCTGATCGGCCAGATCGCCTTCGATCCG
>JAHJQZ010000153.1 GCA_018818925.1 Alphaproteobacteria bacterium | reverse complement strand
GGTGCCGACATGCTCGGCCTGTGCCTTCATCTGCTCCATGAGCCATGGCCCCTGGATCGGTTCGGCGAAGCCGGGATAATTCTCGACATCACTGGTGATGGTCAGCTGGCCGCCGGGCTGGAGGCCGGAAACGAGCATGGGTTCGAGCATGGCGCGGGCGGCATAGATCGCGGCGGTATAGCCGGCCGGCCCTGAGCCGATGATGATGACTTTGGCATGCATGATGCGATGTCCCTGGGGAGTTTCGGTGTTTGGGGACAAGATAAGGGTTTGGGCGCCGGACGCAAGACCATCGGTGATTTACGATGAAAGAAAGCGCTAGATCGTGCGAAATGAGAGGCTCTTGGCCCGCACGGCGTTTTCTTCTGGAGAGTTGATGTCAGCCGAGAGTTGCCTTTCCTCGTCTGCGAGGCCTCTTTCGAGATCGACGGATTCTGGCAATTAGCAAAACCAGAATTGCACAAATAAAAGTAATAGAAAATACAAGAACCCCCATTCGATCTGGATTTATTGACATCTGGCTGCTGTCGCGCACGAATCCAAAACTGTCAACGGTTACGCTAAGCAAAGCGAAGCCTGCGAGAAAAAGCGCTACAACATTTAAAAATGTTTCTCGTTTTGCTACATTATCGGCTGCTTCCGCCATCTGCACATTCAATAGTATTTCTGCATCTTTGTTAATTTGCTCTCTTATCTTTCCAAGTTGTGCGCATTGCTCATACCTAGAGAAGTAGGCTTGGTCCTCTTCTGTCTGAGTCACCAATGCGAAGTTAGTTAAACGTACCACTGCAAGAGCGAGTGTTCTTAACCGATTTAGGTCCATATGATCGCGCACATCCGTTCCTTCTCCGACGAAGCTCGCAACTTGCTTAAGCGTTTCATGAAGAAATAGCCTTTGAAACGAATGACACACGCCGTGAAAGGTTAGTGCAATCTGAATGCACACAAGCATTCGTAGGATTTGTTCTTTAGGACTATCATCAGTGTTATCGAAAGTCTTAGGCTCTATCACGCATGTTGTCCAGTTGAAGTAGAGAACGCCATGATATTCAAAGCAAATTGGAACGCTCTCCGGTTCTTTGCTACCCTGTATTGTTGGTTGCAGAAGATGTCGAATTTGGCTAACGTCATCACGCGTATCAACACACATTGCTACATGAGTGAAGCTCGAAAATAATCTTGACTCGACGTATCCTTTTTCGTCGGTCTCGAAATGCGGATCGGATCTCTTTGATAGATTTTGTATTGTCGTGTTTTTAAGTTTCCACTTGCGCCGTCCTGAAGAGGAGCTGCCATGAACTCGGAAAACAGCGTCATGTGACGTTTTTCTGGCGGCATCAAGCAATGCATTCGACACTTCGGGCCGATATGCGCCAAACTCAAAGCATTTCGCAAAACCTAGCACAACATCGTTGGCGAGGCCGCTGGCGAAATCAAGTCGGATGAAAACTGTACCTAGCGCGTAAATCGTCAGCAAGCAGCCATTGATTGGATGCGACTTGATCAAATCTCGCAGTCTGGCTTTAAAGTGCAAGAAAGCTTGATTATTTTCCGACCCTACTCCATGTTCCTTGTTATATCCTAGTTCTGCTTCAGGATGATCAGTATGAGCAGAAGCACTGTTTCGCCAAATTTGGATAATATCCGGATACTTGTCATGTACTGCGCATTTTAGTCCTAACCCTAGCGGATTTCGAAGACCCACCTTCAGTATGTCATCGGAATTAGCAGCTTCATTCAGGTTAAAGACTTCGTCGCCTAGTCCATACGAAGTGCCAACATCGAAATACGATTGAAGGGAATATTCCACTGCCATCATCCAAATTTAATATGTGAGCGCTCAGACTATCGTAGTAACTTTGGTTTCGCTAGCCTGAAGCTAGTAGACGATGTGAAACTAACGTAACTGAATTACGAAGCATCAGCCGCGCCTACTCAATCAGGCGCGAGTGCTAGAGGATATGCGTGTGCCGCCCGGCAATCGGCTCGAAGCCCTCAAGGGCGGGCGCAAGGGGCAGCACAGCATAAGGATCAATGATCAGTGGCGTATCTGTTTCATCTGGCAGGACGGAGGACCGAGCGATGTCGAAATCGTCGACTACCATGACTGAGCTTTTGCCCAACCCGCATCCTGGCGAAATCCTGCTGGAGGAATTCCTCAAGCCGATGGGCCTCAGCCAGAACGCCGTCGCTCGCGCCGTGCATGTGCCGCCGCGCCGCATCAATGAAATCGTGCTCGGCAAGCGGGCGATGACCGCCGACACCGACCTACGTCTCGCGCGCTATTTCGGCATCTCCGAGGGCTTCTTTCTTGGGCTGCAGGCGGATTTTGACCTGATGAAGCGGCGCCAGAAAATCGCGGGCGATTTGAGCGTAATCGAGCCACGGGCGGCATAGAGAGCCCAACCCGATGCCCTCATCGTTGATGGGCTCATCCTTCGACAGGCTCAGGATGAGGGCCTTGGCAATGACGGGTTGCGTGCCCCTGAAGCAGGCCGGAAGACCTCAGACGTATTTGACCGCCAGAATCTCGTAGCCCTGCGGTCCGCTCGGGGCGGCGACCTCGATCGAATCGCCGGCCTCCTTGCCGATCATGGCGCGGGCGATGGGCGAGGAAATGGAGATGCGGCCGGCGCTGGCGTCGGCTTCGGGATCGCCGACGATCTGCCAAGTCTTTTTCTCGTCGGTGTCCTCGTTGACCAGGGTCACGGTGGCGCCGAACTTGACGGTCGAGCCATTGAGCTTGGAGATGTCGATGATGTCGGCACGTGCCAGAAGCGACTCGAGCTCCATGATGCGGCCCTCGTTGTGGCCCTGCTGCTCCTTGGCGGCATGGTATTCGGCATTCTCCGAAAGGTCGCCATGGCCGCGCGCCTCGGCGATCGCGGCGATGATGCGCGGTCGCTCCTCGGAGGTGCGGCGCTTCAGTTCCTCGCTGAGGGCGGCATAGCCGCCAGCGGTCATCGGGACCTTTTCCATGCCTATTTGCTCCCGTTCGTGAAACATTATAGCCGCGCGCCGCCGAACCATCATTCGACCCGGAACGAGCACAGCATTTGGGAAAACGACGCTCCAAATTCGCATCGGCGCGGTTGGGCGTCAAGACGCCGCAGCCAATGACTTCGGTCCGTAGGGGACAAAAATCAAGGGGTGGCGACGGCGGCCCAGGCGGCATCGGCGAAATGCGCGTCGTCGGACGGGTCGGTCGCGGCGAATCCGGCACCGGCGGCATAGTCTTGGGCGGGTCCGAGCATGAGGGCGCGGGCGACGGCATGGGGCAGGGGGCGCACATGGCCGTTGCGGACCCAGAAAGCGTAGAGCGCGGCGGCGGCGCGCTCGCCCTCGGCCAGTCGTTCGGCGCTGTCGGCGAGCTCGGGCCGGACGCGGGCGAGCACGCGCAACTCGGCGATGAAACGGAATTGCCCGGGTTCGAAACGGGCCCAGTGGAGAAGGCCGAATACCTGTCCGCGCACCCGGTCGCGCGGGGCGTCGGAGGGTGTCAGGCGGACGATGGCGTCGCCCCAGGAGGCGAGCGATTCCTCGAGCAGTTCGCGCGCCAGCGCGCCCTTGCCGGCATAGAAGTGGTAGATCGATCCGGTGGTGGCGCCGGAGCGCTTGCGGATGTCCGCCATGGTGGTGGCGGAGAAGCCATTTTCGAGGAAACAGTCGAGCGCGGCAAACTTTATGGCGATTTTCCGCGAGGCGGGACGCTTAATGTTCAGCATGAAGAAATTCCGAATCGATAACAAAGTTCATAATGTTAGCAAAAAAGCGGAACATTGTTCTAGTGCGTTTGCATTTTGTTAGCCATGTTGGCGCAAGGGCCGGTTTGCGGCCGGGCAGAGTTCAACCTGCATGTCAAAAACAACACCGAACCGGACGGAGGAAGCGCCCGGCGCGGACCCGTCCGGCGGCGATGAAGTACTCGTCGGATGCGGCGGACCCAACGGGCGATGCGTCGCCGGAGGTCATGAAGAAATACTTCACCCACTGCCTTACCATAAGCGGCGACCCGGGGGTGCGCCGGCTCCTGGCCGCGCTGACCGGCAACGGCGTGGTCGGGGACTTGCCGCCGCAACGCGTCGGGCGCCGCGCGCAGTCCGCAATGCTTTCGGCAGGTGGGCGAATGCGGCGCTTCGACCCTTGATCATGCATCCGCCGTCGCAACGTCTTGCGGGGCCGTCCGCGACTCGGGGGGCGCCCTCGCCTACATCCTCTCGCCCGGCAATCGGCTCGCCTGTTTCACCCAGTCGGTGAACTGCGCCTCGTCGATGTCCTCGCCCTCGTGGACGTGGCAATAGCGCACGCGCTCGTACTTGGATTTCTCGGGCGGCGGCAGGTCGAGGGCGGCGCCGTCGAAGAATGTGACCTTCACGTACCGGTCAAAGCAGTGAAAGCTGAGGAACCAGACCGGATTCTTGACGCCGTAAAAGGGCGAATTCCATTTCACGGCTTTTTCGACGCCCGGCACTGTCCGCGTTACGATCTCGTCGATGCGGTGGCCGACGCCGCGCTTCCAGCCGGGCATGGCGGCGATATAGGCCTGAACCGGCGCGTCGCCGTCGCCCTTGGCAATCTGCGGATTGCCGCCTGAAAGCAGAACCGGTTCGCTTTTTTTGTCCGCCATGGGCTCAGTTTGCTCCGGCATCGCGGCGGCGGGCAAGATAGGGCAGGGTGAACATGTAGAGCCCGGTCGCCAGCATCAGGAACAATGGTGGCAGAGGCGCGTAGACGATCCAGGCCGGCGGTGTACCGAAGGCCATCGCGGCGAAGTTGGCGACAACGGTCGCGGTGAAGAGGATCGACAGCCAGCGGTGGGTCTGACGGACGAGTGCGTTGAAGCGCATGCAAAACTCCGAAAATTGCTTTGGGGTGCGGGTCAGGCGATGGCGGCGAGAACGTCGCCGAGCTTGTCGAGCATCTGTTTCCAGCCGGCATGGGCGCCGCCATAGGCCTGTTTCTGCTCGGGGCGGAAGCCGGACTGCTCGACGCGCAGATGCGTACCCGAGGCGGTCGGCGTCAGTGTGAAGGTGACAACGCTCTTGAGGGCATAGGCCGGGTCGTCATTGGCGAAGTCCCAGGTATAGGCGAGGGTCTGGTTGGACTCGATTTCGAGCACTTCGCAGTCGAGCACGCCGCCCCATGCGCCCGTGAGATTGAACCGGTGTCCAACCTCCGGGACGAAATCATTTTGCATCAGCCATTCGGCCATGAGATGCGGTTCGGTAAGGGCGCGCCAGACCCGCTCGCGCGGAAAGGGCAGGTCGCGTTCGATGGTGACGGTACGCGTTTCGCTCATTGGTCCATCCTTTTGAGCAGGTCTTCGAGGGCGTCGAGCCGGCCATGCCAGAACGCGCTCATTCTGATTGTCCAGTCTGCGAGCGGCGCCAGGGCGGCCGGCTCGGCGCGATAATGGGTCTGGCGGCCGTGATGGCGGCCGGAAACGAGCCCGGCCTTTTTGAGCAGGGCGAGGTGCTTTGAAACCACCGGCTGCGACACGCCGGCCCGCGCCGTCAGATCGGCGACGTTGATCTCGCCCTCGCGGCACAGCCGCTCGAACAGCGCCCGCCGCGTCGGGTCGGCAAGGGACTTGAAGATGAGATCGTGAGGGTCCGGCACTTCATTCATACCCGATTGGCTATGAGATTATCCATAGCCGAATGTGTATGGGTTGGTCAAGAGGAGGGAGCGGACCGGTATTCTGCCTCCGCTCCGCAGTGAGCTCGGCGCTTCGCCAAACAAAAGACGCAGCGGTGGGGGCCGCTGCGTCTCGTGCTCGTCACGCCCTTGGGCGCGTGTTCTGATCAGGAATTTATCGTAAGCTGGTCGGCAGCGAACTTGCCGGTGCGCTTGTCGGTCACCAGATCGTAGGTGACCTTCTGACCCTCGTCGAGGGCCGTCAAACCGGAGCGCTGCACCGCGGAAATATGGACGAAGACGTCTTTTCCGCCGTCATCGGGCTGGATGAATCCATAGCCCTTCTGACCGTTGAACCACTTTACGGTGCCGGTTGCCATATCGGGGAATACCTTTCAAGTCGTCAGTTCAATGGCCGTTTCGCTGCTGGTAGCGGCCCGGCCGGTCGCTCGAAATCTTTGGATTTTAGAGGGCTTCGGCCAGCGAACTCGCTCGCTTGGCGTGGTCCTTTAGTGCCGCCAATTCGAGACTGAAATGTAACGCCAAACCGGTGCCGCGACAATACGTTGCATTGCCGAAGCGAGGCCGCGCGCCGGCAAGGCGCGACGCGCCGGCAACGCCGCTTCCGGCGCCCGAAATTTCGCTTGCTCTCGGCACGCGTTGGGCGCATGAGCGCTGCGCCGGCCCGAGCCGGCCTTTCCTTTCGGTCCGGATTGAACACCATCATCGTTTCCAGCAGCGATCCCATCGCGGATCGGCGTATTTCCTATGCCCAGATGCTGGCCGAGGCCGGCGATTTCGCCGCCGCGGCGGACCTTATGGCGCAGGCGCTCGAACGCGTGCCCGATTTCCTGCCGGGCCTCGAACTCATGGGCCGCTTCGCCGAAAAGGCCGGGCTGTTGCCGCTCGCCTTCGCGACCTGGCGCCGAATGCTTGCCTGCGACGGCATCGACCGGTTCGGCGCCGAACTGAAGCTTGCCGCGCATGGCGCGCTCGTGCGGCCGGCCGTGCCGGCGCTCGGCTATGTCGAGACGCTGTTCGACGCCTATGCCGCCGATTTCGACGCGGCGCTGGCGCAGCGCCTCGACTATCGCGTGCCGCAACTGATCGAGGACATGCTGATTGCGCTCTCCCCGACAGACCCGGCGGCGGGCGTGCGGTTCGCGCGGGCGCTCGACCTCGGCTGCGGCACCGGGCTGATGGGCGAGCGGCTCAGGCGCCAGTGTTCGTTCCTCGAAGGCGTCGACCTGTCCGAGGCGATGATCGGCGCGGCGCTGGCAAAACGCATCTACGACCGGGCCGAACACGGCGAGCTCATTGCCTGGCTGGCCGCCCGCTCGGACAGAGCGGACCTCGTCACGGCGGCGGATGTGTTCGCCTATCTCGGCGATCTCGCCGCGGTGTTCGCTTCGGCGGCGCGGGTTTTGGCGCCGGGCGGGCTGTTCCTGTTCTCGGTCGAGGCCCATGACGGCGAGAGCCATTGCGTCCTGAGGCCGTCCCTGCGTTATGCCCATTCCGAACCCGGGTTGCGCTCGGGGCTGGCGGCGGCGGGTTTCGACCTGCTCCGGCTCGACCGCGCCGATCTGCGCATGGATCGCGGCGCGCCGATCGCCGGGTTCGTGGTCGGGGCACGCCGGCGGGACACGCGCACGATCGACGAACTGGCGCGCTGGCCGGAAGTCCTGCCGGGAGCCGGGCCGAAGCCGCGATAGGCTGGCGCCTCCCGGCTTGCGCGCCGTCGGAATCGGCGATTTAACAAGGGCCTCGAACGCACCCCTTTCGGCAACCCCCAGCAGTCCCGGAGTCCTCCCATGTCCGCCATCCGTCACGATTTCCGTTCCGACACGGTCACAAGACCGAGCGCGGCGATGCGCGCCGCCATGGCGGCGGCCGAAGTGGGCGACGACGTCTATGGCGACGACCCGACGATCAGGCGGCTGGAGGCGGTGCTCAGCGAACGGGTCGGGTGCGCGGCCGGGCTCTACGTGCCCTCGGGCACCCAGTCCAATCTCATCGCGCTGATGACGCATTGCGGGCGCGGCGACGAATACATCGCCGGCCAGCAGGCGCATTGCTATGTCAACGAGGCGGGCGGGGCGGCGGTGCTCGCCTCGATCCAGCCGCAACCGATCGCCAACCAGAAGGATGGCACCATCGCCCTCGGCGACATCGAAGCGGCGATCAAGCCGGACGACATGCATTTCGCCAGGACGAGATTGCTGGCGCTGGAAAATACCATTGGCGGCAAGCCGATCAGCCTCGACTACACGAAAGACGCGACGGCGCTGGCCCATGACCGGGGCCTGGCCACCCATCTCGACGGCGCCCGCATCTTCAATGCCGCCATCGCGCTCGGGGTCGAGGCCGCCGAGGTCGCAAGGGGCTTCGATACCGTATCGGTCTGCCTTTCCAAGGGGCTCGGCGCGCCGGTCGGTTCGGTCCTGTGCGGACCGAAGGATTTCATCGAACGGGCGGTGCGCAACCGCAAGATTCTCGGCGGCGGCATGCGCCAAGCCGGCATCATCGCGGCGGCAGGGCTTTTTGCCCTCGAGCATAATGTCGACAGGCTGGCCGAAGACCACGCCCTTGCCGATGAGCTGGCGGCGGGGCTGTCGCAATTTCCGGCGCTCGCGGTTCAGCCGGCGGCGACCAACATGGTCTTTGTAGAGGTCAGCGGCGCCGACGAGGAGGCCTTCACGGCCTTTCTCGCCGACAGGGGCATCGCCATGCATTCGCGCTACGGCCGGCAGCGCTGGGTGACCCATCTCGATGTCGGGGCGGCGGATGTCGCGGCTGCCCTCGCGGCCGTGGCGGCATTCTTCGCGTGAGGGCCGGGCAATGAGCGCTTTCAACGACGCGGATGCGGTGGCCAACTATGTCGACGGGCCGCCGCGCCTCGTACCGGGCTACGCGGCGCTGCAGCGCATGACCCAGCTGCTCGCCGCCGAACGGGCGCCGGCGGATGCCAGGGTGCTGGTGCTCGGGGCCGGCGGTGGGCTCGAACTCAAGGTCTTCGCCGAAGCCGAACCGGGCTGGCGTTTCGTCGGCGTCGATCCGTCGGCGAAAATGCTCGGCCTCGCCCGCGACGTGCTTGGGCCGCTGGCCGAGCGGGCAGACCTTGTCGAAGGGCTGATCGGCACGGCGCCCGAAGGCCCGTTCGACGCGGCGACGGCGCTTCTGACGCTGCATTTCCTCAGCATCGAGGAACGGGCGCGCACGCTCGCCGAGATGCGTCGGCGGCTGAAGCCCGGCGCGCCGCTCGTCGTCGCGCATTTCTCCATGCCGAACCAGCCCGAGGCGCGGGACCGCTGGTTCGGGCGCTACGCGGCCTTCGCCAGGAGTTCGGGCGTGCCGGCCGAACAGGCCGACAAGGCACGGGTGGCCATCGGCGCGCAACTGCCGATCCTGTCGCCCGAACAGGACGAGCAGATGCTGCGCGACGCCGGCTTTTCCGGGGTCGAACTGTTCTATGCGGCCTTCACATTCCGGGGCTGGGTGGGCTACGCCTGAGGGTCCCGCAGGCGGCAAGGAGGCTGACATGGCCCTCGGCAAGGCAAATCCCAAGGTCGACGCCTATCTCGAACGGCAGGACCGATGGCGGGCGGAAATGACGGCGATGCGCGAGATCGCGCGCCAGAGCGGACTCGTCGAGGACTTCAAATGGGGCCATCCCTGCTACACGCTCGATGGCCGCAACGTCGTCCTCATCCACGGCTTCAAGGACTATTGCGCCTTCCTCTTCATGAAAGGGGCGCTGATGGCGGATCCCTCCGGAATTCTCGTCCAGCAGACCGAGAACGTGCAGGCGGCCCGGCATGTGCGGTTCAAGAGCCTCGCCGAGGTTGAGGCGGCGGCATCCGTGCTTGCGGCCTATATCGAGGCTGCCATCGCGGTCGAAAGATCGGGCAAGCCGATGCCGAAGAAGGCGACGGAAGACTTCGCCGTGCCTGAGGAACTGACGGCGCGGTTCGAGACCGATCCGGCCTACGGGGAAGCCTTCGCAGCGCTGACGCCGGGGCGCCAGCGGGCCTATCTTTTGCACTTTGCCGGAGCCAGGCAGGCGAAAACCCGCGCGGCGCGGATCGACAAGCATCGCGAGCGGATTTTGGAGGGGCTGGGACTGACGGATTGAGGGCAGCTTGACGCCGCAATTCGGCTTGTCGCTGGCTTACCTCTCCCTTGGGGGAGAGGTCGACGCCCACGGGTTGCGCAGCGCCCGAGGACAGGCTTCGCGGCGGGTGAGGGGGCCTTGCTGCAAACGCTGAGCAAAGGCCCCCTCACCCGGACCTCCGCTGCGCTCCGGCTCGACCTCTCCCCCAAAGGGAGAGGTAAAACTGGCATCTGCAAAAACGAAAGTACCAGGTCCTCAGCCCGTCTCCACCACCCAATAGGTCCCCGTGCGCGGATCGCGGTCGAGAATGCCGGCCTCGCACAATTCGCGGCGCAACAGGGCCCAGTCCTCGAAACTGTGCCTGGCGCGCAGCATGTCGTTGACTTCGGCCTCGGCATAGATCCGGCCGGGCTCGAATGGGCGGGCGAGGTGGGCGGGCACCAGTTGCCGCTCGGCCTGTTTCTTCGGCCAGCGGGTGACGATACCGTTTTCATCGATCAGGTCGCGCGGACTGCCGGGCATGCGGCCCTCACCTGAAATACTCCTGCAGCGCCTTGACCTGCAAATTGTCGGCCTGCCAGGCCAGAATCCCCTCGATGGCGGCGATGGCGCCGGGAATGGTCGTGTAATAGGGTATGCGGCCCAAAAGGGCGGTGCGGCGAATGTCGCGGCTATCCGATACCGCCTTGGCGCCGTCGGTGGTGTTGATCACCAGTTGCACGCCGCCGTTCTTCATCTCGTCGACGATGTGCGGACGGCCCTCGAGCACCTTGTTGATCTTCTCGCAGGCGATGCCCTGTTCGTCGAGATAGCGCTTGGTGCCGCTGGTGGCGATGATGCGGAAGCCCGCTTCGACGAGCTGGCGGATCGAGGGAGCGATCCATTCCTTGTCCTCGTCCCTGACCGAAACGAAGACCGTGCCGTCCTTGGGCACCTTGTTGCCGACCCCGAGCTGGGATTTGGCGTAGGCAATGGCGAAATCGGTGTCGAGGCCGATGACCTCGCCGGTCGACTTCATCTCCGGACCGAGCAGGGTGTCGACGCCGGGGAAGCGGGCGAAGGGGAAGACCGCCTCCTTGATGGCGATGTGCCTGAGCTTCTTTTCCTTGAGATCGAAGCTTGCGAGCGTCTCGCCGGCCATGATGCGGGCGGCGATCTTGGCCACCGGCTCGCCGATGACCTTGGCGACGAAGGGCACGGTGCGCGAAGCGCGCGGATTGACCTCGAGGATGTAGAGGATGCCATCCTTCAGGGCATATTGCACGTTCATCAGCCCGACGACATCGAGGGCGAGGGCGAGCTCGCGCGACTGGCGCTTCAACTCGTCGAGAATCTCGGGCGAAAGCGTGCGCGACGGCAGCGAGCAGGCGCTGTCGCCGGAATGGATGCCGGCTTCCTCGATATGCTCCATGATGCCGCAAACGAAAACGTCCTTGCCGTCCGAGAGGCAGTCGACGTCGATCTCGATGGCGTCGGTCAAATAGCCGTCGAACAGGAGCGGATTGTCGGCGAGGACGAAATTGATCTGGCCGGTCTTGTCGTTCGGGTATTTGTGCCGGACCTCGGGAGGAACAAGGCCGGTCAGCGTTCCCTGCACATAGTCCTCGAACTGCTCGGCCGAATAGACGATGGCCATGGCGCGGCCGCCGAGCACATAGGACGGACGGATGACCAGCGGGAAGCCGAGCCGGTCGGCGACGACGCGGGACTGTTCGAGCGAGTAGGCGATGCCGTTCTTGGGCTGGGTCAGGTTGAGCTGTTTGATCAGCTTCATGAAGCGGTCGCGGTCCTCGGCGAGGTCGAGCATGTCGGGCTTTGTGCCGAGGATGGGCACGTCGGCCGCCGCGACGGCGTCGGCGAGGTTGAGCGGGGTCTGGCCGCCGAACTGGACGATGACACCCTTCAACGTGCCGGCCTGCTTTTCGGTCTCGAGGATCTCGATGACGTCCTCTTCGGTCAAAGGCTCGAAATAGAGCCGGTCCGAGGTGTCGTAGTCGGTCGAGACCGTTTCGGGATTGCAGTTGACCATGATGGTCTCGTAGCCGGCATCGGAAAGCGCGAAGGCGGCATGGCAGCAGCAATAGTCGAACTCGATGCCCTGGCCGATGCGGTTGGGGCCGCCGCCGAGAATGACGATCTTGTCGCGCCCGGAGGGCCGCGCCTCGTCCTCGACCGTGCCGGCGAAGGGCATCTCATAGGTCGAGTACATATAGGCGGTCGGGGCGGCGAATTCGGCGGCGCAGGTGTCGATGCGCTTGTAGACCGGCCTGACGCCGAGCTTTGTTCGAGCGTGGCGGACCTCGTCGGCCGAACGGCCGGTCAGTTCGCCGAGGCGCTTGTCGGAAAAGCCCATGGACTTGAGCATGCGAAAGGTTTCCGCCGTGCCGGGCAGGCCGTTCTCGCGGATCTGGGTTTCGGTGTCGACGATGGCGCGGATCTGTTCGAGGAACCAGAGGTCGATGCGGCAGGCCTGGTGGATGGCCTCGTTGGTCCAGCCGAGGCGCATGGCCTCGGCAACATAGAGCAGCCGGTTGGCGGTCGGCGTGCCGAGGGCGGCGCGCACGGCGTTCTTGTCGTCGCCCTCGCCGATGCCGGGAATGCCGATCTCGTTCAATCCGGTCAGGCCGGTTTCGAGCGATCTCAGGGCCTTCTGCAGGCTTTCGGGGAAGGTGCGGCCGATGGCCATGGCCTCGCCGACCGATTTCATCGAGGTGGTCAACCGGTCGTCGGCGCCGGGAAACTTCTCGAAGGCGAAGCGCGGCACCTTGGTGACGATGTAGTCGATCGTCGGCTCGAAGCTCGCCGGGGTGGCGCCGCCGGTGATGTCGTTGTCGAGTTCGTCGAGCGTGTAGCCGACGGCGAGCCTTGCGGCGACCTTGGCGATGGGGAAGCCGGTGGCCTTGGAGGCGAGCGCGGAGGAGCGCGAGACGCGCGGGTTCATTTCGATGACCACCAGGCGCCCGTCGCGCGGGTTGACGGCGAATTGCACGTTGGAGCCGCCGGTCTCGACCCCGATCTCGCGCAACACCGCGATCGAGGCGTCGCGCATCATCTGGTATTCCTTGTCCGTCAGGGTCAGCGCCGGGGCGACGGTTATGGAATCGCCGGTATGGACGCCCATCGGGTCGAGGTTCTCGATCGAGCAGACGATGATGCAGTTGTCCTTTTTGTCGCGGACCACCTCCATCTCGAATTCCTTCCAGCCGAGGACGGATTCCTCGACCAGGACCTCATTGGTCGGCGATGCGTCGATGCCGGTCTCGATGATGTCGAGATATTCCTCGCGGTTATAGGCGATGCCGCCGCCGGTGCCCCCGAGGGTGAAGCTCGGGCGGATGATGGCCGGCAGGCCGATCGCCTCAAGCGCCTGCAGCGCCTCGATCATGTTGTGGGCAAGGCGCGATTTCGGGGTGGCAAGGCCGATCCTCTGCATGGCCTCGCGGAAGAGCTCGCGGTCCTCGGCCTTGTCGATGGCCTCGGCGGTGGCGCCGATCATCTCGACGCCGTATTTTTCCAGAACGCCCATTTTCCTCAAGGACAGCGCGCAGTTGAGCGCCGTCTGGCCGCCCATGGTCGGCAGCAGAGCGTCCGGGCGCTCCTTCTCGATGATCTTGGCCACGACCTCGGGGGTGATCGGCTCGAGATAGGTGGCGTCGGCCATTTCCGGGTCGGTCATGATCGTCGCCGGATTGGAATTGACTAGGATGATGCGGTAGCCCTCGTCGCGCAGCGCCTTGCAGGCCTGTGTCCCCGAATAGTCGAATTCGCAGGCCTGGCCGATGACGATCGGGCCGGCTCCGATGATGAGGATCGATTTGATATCGGTGCGTTTGGGCATGATTGGCGGCTCGTAGCGGATGCGGCCATTGTCGGGCCGGCGGGGGTGCCGGGCCTTTGGCGGCGCGAGTCTGATGGCTAGGTGGGCGTTATAGGGGCGCGCCCGAATGAAGGGAAGGGGAGATCGTCACGCAATTGACAATGCCGGCGCGGCGCGTTCTGCTTGTTGCGCCGGCAGTCCGGTCCGGCCTTCCAAGTTCGTCACCAACGCAACAGCGAGAGGCTCACCATGACCAGCGCGCAACCGATCATCGCGCTCAACGACGGCACCACCGTTCCTCAACTCGGGTTCGGGGTCTGGGAGATCGGCGACGACGCTACCGTGTCGGTGCTGAAGGCGGCTTTCGCCGCCGGGTTCCGGCATATCGATTGCGCCCAGGCCTATGGCAACGAGCGCGGCGTCGGCCGTGCCGTGCGCGCGAGCGACCTCATCCGCACCGACCTGTTCGTCACCACCAAGATGCGCACCAGCCATTTTGCGCACGACAAGGCGCTCAAATCGGTCGAGGACAGTCTTGAGCGCATGGGGCTCGACTATGTCGACCTGTTCCTCTTGCACTGGCCGGTACCGAGCCATGACGGCCTGTTCGTCGCCGCCTGGAAGGCGCTGATCGAGATGCGGGAAGCCGGTCGGATCAGATCGATCGGGGTGTCGAACTTTCTGCCCGAGCATCTCGACCGGCTGATCGGCGAGACCGGAATCCCTCCGGCGGTCAACCAGCTCGAACTGCATCCGCGTTTCCAGCAGCGCGACGTGCGCGCCGTCCACGACAAGCTCGGCATCGCCATAGCGTGCTATTCCCCGCTCGGACGCGGCGCGCTCCTTGACGAACCGGCGGTGGCAAAAATCGCCAAAGCGCATGCAAAGAGCCCGGCGCAGGCGATCATCCGCTGGCATCTGCAACAGGGGCTGATCGTTCTGCCCAAGACCGCGACGCTGTCGCGCATCGCCGAGAACTTCGATGTGTTCGATTTCGATCTGAGCGAGGCGGAGATGGCGGCGATCGGCGCGCTCGACCGGCCGGACGGTAGGATCCTTCCCGACCCGCGCCACATGAACAACCTGTTCTGAGCCAGCATAAATAAAATCTCGGGCGGGGGCAGCGCGACCTTGAAGCGGCAGGCGGCGCGCGCCACATAGCAGCACCTGCTATCGACAGGTCCGCCCGCGGCGCTCGCCGCACAGTCCTTTTTGGGTGCCCAAATCATCGTCGAACTCGCCATGCTCGCTGCTGGTCTCGGCTTCCTCTACTTCGGCGGCGAGGCGCTGGTCGCTGGCGCGGTTTCCATCGCCAACAGGCTGCGCCTGCCGGCCTTCCTCATCGGGCTGACCGTCGTCGGCTTTGGCACCTCGATGCCGGAGCTGGTGGTCTCGTTCGACGCCGCCATGATCGGCGCCTTCGAAATTTCCCTCGGCAATATCATCGGCTCGAACACCGCCAACATCCTGCTGATCCTTGGACTGGCCGCGGTGATTTCGCCGATTTCGCTGGCGGGGGAACGGTTGTTTCGCGACCTTGCCGTGATGCTGGCGGCGGCTTTGGCGCTGGCGGCGCTGGCATTCGCTGGCGAAATCGGCCGCTGGGCCGGGGCCGGCCTTTTGGGCATGCTGCTGTTCTATCTCGTCTGGGTCGCCGTAGCGGACCGCAACAGGGGCGCCGGAGACGACGAGCCGCGAGCCATCATGCCGCTGTGGAAGGAGGTCGGCGCCATTGTCGTGGGCCTGATTCTGCTGATCTCCGGCGGCGACATGCTCGTTTCCGCCGCGACCGGTATCGCCCGCAACCTCGGCATTCCGGAAGCGGTCATCGGACTGACCATCGTTGCGGTGGGCACAAGCCTGCCGGAGCTGGCCACCTCGGTCGTGGCGGCGATACGCAAGCAGTCCGCCATCGCCGTCGGCAACATCGTCGGCTCGAACATCTTCAACATCGCCGGCATTCTCGGCGTAACCGCCATATTCGTGCCCCTGCCGATTTCGGCGGGCTTTGCGACCCTCGACATTCCCGTGATGATCGGAGTTTCGGCGGCCATGTCCGTGCTCGTATTCCTGAGCAAGGGCATTTCCCGGCTCGCCGGCCTGTTCTTTCTCGCCGCCTATGCCGCCTACGTGTCGCTGATGGTGTGAAGCCGGTCTGCAGCCCGCTGGAGCATGTTCAGCAAAAGCGGATACCGGTTTTGCGGTTCGAACATGCGACCACTCAAAAACATAGGTCATGCGTTTTGATTCCATCAAAACGTGACACGACCTATCGGGATCGGGGCATGTCGGCCCGCCACAAAACCACCCGCAAGCCGCCATGCAGGACCGGCGAGCCGGCCGGCTCGAGTTTGAGGCCGGTGGCGCGCGCCAGGTCGGGGCTGGCGGTGACGATGCCGACCGTCCAGCCGGCGAATCCCGATCTCAGCCTTGCCCCGAGTGTGCGATAGAGCGACACGAGCGGCGCCCCGTTGCCGATGCGGGTGCCGTAGGGCGGGTTGACCACGACGATGCCGGGTTCGGTGTCGGGAGGGGTCAGCTCGGCGATGTCGCGGCAGTCGAATCGTGTGGCGGCGGAGACGCCGGCGCGTTCGGCGTTTTCCCCGGCCATGCGGATGGCGCCCGCATCGCGGTCCGAGCCGAAAAAGCGCGGCTCGCTCGCCGGCGTCCCGGTTGGCGCGCGGAGCGCCTCCCAGGCCCCGGGGTCGAACGAGGGCAGGAGTTCGAAGGCGAAGCTGCGGCCGCGGCCGGGCTTGCGGCCGGCGGCGATCTCGGCGGCTTCGATGACGAAGGTGCCGGCGCCGCACATCGGATCGACAAGCGGCTGGCCGCCGTCGAACCCGAGCTGGAAAAGGAAGAGGCTCGCCATGGTTTCGCGCATCGGCGCCCTGGCCACGGCTTCCTTGAAGCCGCGCTTGTGCAGCGAGGCGCCGGAGGTATCGAGGCTTAGGGTGACGAAATCGTCCTCGATGCGCACCATGATCCGCAGGTCGGCATTTTCGGCAATCGGCACGCCGACTTGCTCGGCAATGGCGCGGGCGACCCGCTCGGCGGCGGCGCCGGCGTGATAGATGCGCGAATGCCGGCAGGCGGCTTCGACCCTGACCGGCACATCGGGCCTCAGGAAATCCGTCCAGTCGAACTTGCGGGCGCGCTTGTCGAGTTGAGCCAGATGCATGGCCCTAAAGCCGCCGATGCGGGCCAGAACCCGCGTCGTGCCGCGCAATTCGAGATTGGCGCGCCAGACATCGGGCCAGGTGCCGGCAAAACCGACACCGCCAGTCACCGCACGGGCATCGGCGAAACCGGCATTCCGGGCTTCGGTTGCGAGCGCGGATTCAAGGCCGGGAGCGCAGACAAGGAAAATCTCGAAGGGTTCGGTCATGTCGCAGCGGCGGCGCGAACTGCGGCACGCCGTTTCCGCTCCTTGCAGGTTGGCCGTCCGGCGTTCCGGCAGGAAACCCGGAAGCGCGGCGGTCCCGACACCTAGACCAGTTCGCCGGCTAGCAAAAGCCTTGGCGGGCGCAGCCGGACATTCGAGCCGGACGAAACCCTTTTTCTGGCGCGGCAATCGTCAGGTCGGGCGAGCAAACAATGGCCAAGAAACCGGAACTTAATGAAGATGTAACCAGATATTAACCATAATGCATTGAATGCGCATGAAATTTTCGGCCATTTTTGCGTTAGGTCGTTGATTTCATGGATTTAACGCCGAATTAAGTCCGAAGTCCTACGTCTGATGGCGGGGGCGCGATATGTACAGCTTCAAAGACCTGATTGCTTTCTTCCGCATTCCGAGCGACAAGCCGGCGTTGAACGCCGCGCATTTGCAGGCGCTCTCCACGAAGATACCCTTGATGTATTCCTTCGTGATCATCAATATCATCGGTCTGGCCTATACGCATTTCCCCCATGCGCCGTGGTGGATGACCATCGCCGTGCCCGGCATTTTCGTTGCCATAAGCGGTGTACGTCTGGCGCGATATCTGAGCATGCGCGGACGCAAGATCGATGCGCATCAGGTCCGTCGGCGCCTGCAGACCACCTCACTACTGGCGCTGCTTTTATCGGCCGTGTTCGCCGTCTGGGCGCTGGCGCTGCTGCAATACGGAACACCCTATACCCAGGCGCATGTCATCTGTTTCGTCATCGTGACCGTTTTGGGCAATGCCGTCTGTCTGGTACATATCAGGGCGGCCTTCATGGCCATGCTGGTCGGCGTGGTGGTGCCCACCACGATCATCCTCATGCTCGGCGGCAATGTCGTTTTCATGGTCATGGCCGTGAACATTGTCGGCGTGTCGGTCGCCATCGCGCTGATGCTGGTCAAGACGCATGGCGATTTCGAGAAGCTGATCGAGTCGGGCGAGGACCTGGAAAAGGAACGCGCCGCCGCCCAGGAACTCAGCCGCGCCTATTTCGAACTGGCCAATATCGATGCCCTGACCGGCCTCAGGAACCGCCGCGGCTTTTTCAACATGCTCGAGGACACCCTGGCCGAAAACCCGGATTCCGGCCCGATTGCCATCGGCATTCTCGATCTCGACGGCTTCAAACCGGTCAATGACATCTACGGCCATCCCGCCGGCGACCGCGTGCTCAGGGAAGTCGGCAAGCGACTCGCGGCACTGGGCGCCGATATGGTTGCGGCACGGCTCGGCGGCGATGAATTCGGGCTGATCCTTTCCGGCTATCGCAACGAGGACGATCTGGTCGCGCGCGGGCAGATGATATGCGAACGCATGCGCGTTCCGTTCCGCATGGACGGCTACTCCGTCCAGATGTCCGGCTCGATCGGCCTCGTGGCACTGACGCCGGACGTGGTCGAGGCCGAGGAGCTGATCAAGCGCGCCGACCACGCGCTCTATCACGCCAAACAGACCGGCATTGGCAGCGCCGTCGTGTTCTCCGAGGCGCTGGCCGAGCGCATCCGCGAAAGCATGGGCGTCGAGCGCCATCTGCGCGATGCCAATCTCGAACAGGAAATGAGCCTGTTCTACCAGTTCGTCTACGATGCTCAGAACGACAGGATGATCGGCGCGGAAGCCCTGGCGCGCTGGGACAGCCCCATTCTCGGACCGGTGCCGCCGTCGACCTTCATCCGTGCCGCCGAACGTTGTGGCGTCATCGGCCAGCTCACCGAGATCCTGTTCAGGAAGATGCTGGCCGAATTCGGCGACTGGCCGAGCAATATCTTCGTTTCGTTCAATCTGTCGGCGCACGATATCTGCGCCCCCGAGCGCATCCTCAAGCTGATCAGCATTGCCGACCGCAAGGGCATCGATCCGCGGCGCCTGACCTTCGAGATCACCGAAACGGCGGTGATGCACGATTTCGAGCGCGCCCAGGAATCGCTGAGACTGCTCAAGCATTTCGGCGCCAAGATCGCGCTCGACGATTTCGGCACCGGCCATTCGAGCCTTTCCTACGTGCACACGCTGCCGCTCGACCGCGTCAAGGTCGACCGCAGCTTCATCTCCGAGATCGAGACGAGCGCGGTGACGCGCGCCGTTGTGCAGACCATCATCGATCTGTGCGACAGCCTGAAGCTCGACTGCATCATTGAAGGCGTCGAGACCAAGGGGCAGCTCGACATGCTGCAGGTCATGGGCTGCACCACCTTCCAGGGCTTCCTGTTCAGCCGGCCGCTCGACGGCGTCTCGGCCCGGCGATTCCTTGTGGCTTCGGGCGACAGCGAACCAGCGGCGCATCGCCTTCTGGCCTGAGCGCCGGCAACCGTCTTTCGAGCGATCACGGATATGCGCGCCGGTTGCAATTGCCGGTCAATGGCCCGAATGTGGCTGTTGCGCCGCTTGCCTCGGCGCGAACGGCCGCCTGTCCAGTCCTTTCAAGAGAAACGCGAAATGTCCGATACGTCAGAATATGTCCCACCCAAGGTGTGGACGTGGGATCAGCCCAATGGCGGCGAGTTCGCCAGCACCAACAGGCCGGTCGCCGGGGCGACGCACGACAAGGATCTGCCGCGCGGCAAACACCGGTTCCAGCTGCATTCGCTGGCCACGCCCAACGGGCAGAAGGTGACCATCCTGCTCGAAGAGCTTCTCGCCGCCGGGTTCGCGGCCGAATACGACGCCTATGCGATCCGCATCGGCAAGGGCGAGCAATTCGGTTCCGGCTTCGTCGCGCTCAATCCCAATTCCAAAATCCCGGCCATGATGGATTACGGGCCCAAACAGCCCATCCGCCTGTTCGAGAGTGGCTCGATCCTTCTGTACCTGGCCGAGACCTTCGGCGCCTTCCTGCCCGGGGATGCGGCGGGGCGGGCCGAAACGCTCAACTGGCTGTTCTGGCAGATGGGCAGCGCCCCTTATGTCGGCGGCGGCTTCGGGCATTTTTTCGCCTATGCCCCGAGCAAGATGCAATATCCTATCGACCGGTTCGCCATGGAGACCAAGCGCCAGCTCGACGTGCTCGACCGGCAATTGGCGACCCGCGACTACATCGCCGGCACCGGCTACTCCATTGCCGACATCGCTATTTTCCCCTGGTATGGCGGGCTGGTGCTCGGGCGCTCCTACAATGCGGCGGAATTCCTCGATGCGGCGAGCTACGCCAATGTCATGCGCTGGGCCCGGCAGATCGACGCGCGCGAACCTGTCAAGCGCGGCCGCTGCGTCAATGCGCTCAGCGGTCCCGAAGACGAACAGCTCGCCGAGCGCCACGCCGCCGCCGACATCGACAGGGTCCTGGCCAAACGCAAGGCGTCGGGGACGGTGTAGGGCGGACCGGACCCGGACGGAAGTATTTGGGGCCTTGGCGCCATGATCGCGTCGGCCCCTGCCGTGACGGAAAGCCCGGCAGCCGCCGGGCCGGCGATCAGTTGTCGTCTGGCTGCCGCATCTGAAGCGGCGGCGGGTCGGTGGTCTCGAAGGCGAGGCGACCGAGATCCCAGACCATATAGGTCAGCGCCAGAACCAGCAGTATCGACAGAACGGTGATGATCTGGCGGCAGCGGCGGGTGCGGCTCGACGGATTCGGTGCGATCAGGACTTCGTCGGTATCTGCCGCCTCGACCTCCACGTCGCCGGTGGTGAAGACCGGTCGATAGGACCCCTTGACCAGCTTGATGCGGACCGGCAGGTCGACCGCCGGTTCGGCATTGAACCGGTTGAGCGCATGCCGCAGGCGGTTTGCGACGACGCGGATCACCGGGTCGGAAGACGCATCGAAGGTTTCCGGACGGCCGAGGGCGTCGACGGCGACGGTATAGGCCTTGATCTTGTTGCCGCGCCCGGCCAGTTCCTCCCTGACCACGTAGTTCAGGAAGGCGCTGAGCTGCAACGACGACTTGAAGGAAGGATGCTCCAGTGTTCGCTCAAGCGAATATAATACATCTTCACGAGACGGAACTCCGCCTGTAGACGAAGTAGAACCAGCGATAAAATCAGCTTGATGGTCGCCCAGTCTTGTTCACCCGCGAAGAACAACAGGACGTGTTCGAGCACATCCTACTACGGCACGGTGGACCTGGAAACCGTTGAGAATAACCTTTCAAAATCTGTCCGGGTATGTGGGTATCAGCGCTGTGTGAGATACCCATCCGGAACGCCATTGGGCGACAGGACAAACTGCCAGACATGAATGGCTCGGGCGCGGAAGCCGCCGGCGCAGCACAGCAGGTAATATTCCCACATGCGTTTGAAGCGCTTTTCACCGGGCGTCGCGGGTTCCGGCCATTTGGCCTGGAAGTTGTCGTTCCAGGCGCACAGGGTCCTGTCGTAATCCGGGCCGAAATTGTGCAGGTCGATGACGTCCCACAGCCCTTCGATGGCGCGGCCGATCTGCTGGAGAGAGGGGATGACGCCGCCGGGAAAGATGTATTTTTCCAGCCAGGCGTCGATGGTCGGCTGGGTTTCTCCCGCGCCTATGGTGTGCAGGCAGAAGAGGCCGCCGTCGTTGAGCACCGAACGGGCCTTTTTGAAATAGGCGCGGAAATTCTTGTGCCCGACATGCTCGAACATGCCCATCGAGACGATCTTGTTCGCCTTGCCGTCGAAGTCGCGATAGTCCTTGACCTGAAAGTCGACATCGAGGCCCTTGTAGCGCTCGCGCGCCTCGGCCGCCTGGTCTGGCGAAACGGTTACGCCGACACAGGAGGCGCCGTATTTTTCGGCGGCAAAGCCCATGAAGGCGCCCCAGCCGCAGCCGATGTCCCAGACGCGCTCGCCCGGCTTCAGCTGCACCTTGCGGCAAATGAGGTCGAGCTTGGCCTCCTGGGCCTCGTCGATAGTGGTGACACCGTCCGGCCAGTAGCCACACGAGCCGGTCATGCGCCGGTCAAGCGAGGCACGGTAGGCCTCGGTCTGACTGTAATGCATCCTGGCGACGCGCTGCGAGCGGGCCTTGGTCTGCATGTTGAGCACTTTGGCCTGAACGATCTGCCAGATCAGGTTGAGGGTGATCGGAATCCTGTTCTGCAGGTGGGCGCCGACGACGCGATTGAAGAACTCGGCCAGGTCGGCGCAATCCCACAGCCCGTCCATATAGGCCTCGCCGAAGCCGAGCGAGCCCTGCGCGAACAGGCGCATCCAGGTTTGCCCGTCATGAACCTGCGGGTCCCATGGATTGGGGCCGTTGATCTTGACGCCGACCTCTGCCAGCAGGCCGTTGACGAAGCTTTCTTTGTCCACGAGCGCGCCCCTCGCTTACGGTGAGGCAGAGACGTTATTTAATCGGCGTTGAAAAGAAAAGCGGTTGCATGAGGGCGGTCGTCAGGCCGGTTTTGATTCATTTCTACGATAGGGTTCAATCACTTCCTAACTGCGCC
>JAHJQZ010000152.1 GCA_018818925.1 Alphaproteobacteria bacterium | reverse complement strand
TGCATCGGAAGAGGACTGGGACAGCGCCTTCGATCTCAACGTCAAGGCGATGCATCGCACGATAAAGGCCTTTCTGCCGGGCATGCTCGACAGGAAAAGCGGTTCGATCGTCAACGTGTCTTCGGTCGTCTCGACGGTTCGCGGCGTTGCCAATCGCTATGTCTACGGCGCGTCCAAGGCGGCGGTGATCGGGCTGACCAAGGCGGTTGCCGTCGATTTCATCCGGCAAGGAATACGCTGCAATGTCCTCTGCCCCGGCACGGCACAATCGCCTTCCCTCGACGGCCGCATCGCCGAACAGGCCCGGGCACAGGGAAAATCGGAGGATGAGATTCGTCGGAATTTCATCGACCGCCAGCCCATGGGCCGCCTCGGCACCGCCGCGGAAATCGCTTCGGCGGCGCTCTATCTGGCATCCGACGAATCCAGCTTCGTCACCGGTCAGGTCCATGTCGTCGACGGCGGCATGGCAATCTAGAGCCGTTGAGACGAGGGTGCGCGTTCTCGTCCCGTCGGCGCGCGCCTGCGGACGTCGCTAGCCGGGCTCTCGGGGCGCGCCCGCTTCCGGGCCGCGATTGCGGCAAGGCGCACCCGACCGTCAGTTGCCGCGCTTGCCGCTCCGTATGTCAAACAAGTGAACGCGAGCGGGCCGGACGGCGACAAACAGGGTATCGCCTTGATTTGAGGTGATGCGATCCCTGAGGAGCAGATGTGCTTTCTGACCCGCCAGTGACACCGTCACCTGGGTGTCCGCGCCCATCGGCTCGACCATTTCCACCCGTGCGGCGGCGCCGTTCGCGCCGATGTCGAGGTGCTCCGGACGGATGCCACAGACATAGTCGCCATCCGGCGGGGCGGCGGCGCCAAGATCTGCCAGCTCCGACCCGTCCGCGAGCAGCACTCGCCCCCCACGGACGTTTACCGGGAGGAAATTCATCGCCGGTGAGCCGATGAAACCGGCAACGAAACGGTTGGCTGGGCGATCATAGAGTTCGAGCGGCGAACCGATCTGTTCGACTTTCCCCGCGTGCATGACAACGATCCGGTCGGCAAGCGTCATCGCCTCGATCTGGTCGTGGGTTACGTAGATCATCGTCGTCTTGAGCTTTTGATGCAGCGCCTTGATCTCGGAGCGCATGACGACGCGGAGCTTGGCGTCAAGATTGCTGAGGGGTTCGTCGAACAGGAAGACCTGCGGATTGCGCACGATCGCCCGGCCCATGGCGACACGTTGGCGCTGGCCGCCGGACAATTGCTTGGGGAAGCGTTCGAGAAGATGCGAAAGGCCGAGAATGTCGGCGGCCCATGCGACGCGCTCGGCGATCTCGGACTTGGAGCCGCCGCGATGCTCGAGCGAGAAACCCATGTTCTTGGCGACGTTCATATGGGGATAGAGCGCGTAGTTCTGGAACACCATGGCGATGTCCCGGTCCTTGGGTTCGAGCTCGTTGACGACACGACCGCCGATCGAGACTTCACCGCCGCTGACGGTTTCCAGACCGGCGATCATGCGCAACAGGGTCGATTTCCCGCAGCCTGACGGGCCGACGAGAACGAGGAACTCGCCATCGGCAACATCGACATCGACGCCGTGAATGACGTCGACCTTGCCGAAACTCTTCTTGACGGAGTGGAGCCCGACTTCAGCCATCGGTTCAGCCTTTCAGTCCGGTATGGGCCAGCCCTTCGACGAACTGCTTCTGGGCGACGATGAAAACGATGAGGACGGGCAGCGCGGTCAGCGTCGCGGCGGCGAGCTGGATGTTCCACATCGCCCCGCCATAGGCGTCCGTGTACTGGGTCAGGGCCTGCGGCAGCGTGAATTTCTCGGGTGTCGAGATGAAGACGATCGGCTCGAGATAAAGGTTCCAGGAATGCAGGAAGGTGAAGATGGCCACCGCCGACAATGCCGGACGGGCGAGCGGCAGCGCGATCTTTCGGTAGATGGTGAAACGTCCGAGACCGTCGACCCGCGCCGCTTCTTCCAGTTCCACCGGCAGGGCGATGAAGAACTGGCGCATGACAAAGGTCGCAAAGACCGACGGCGCCCCGAAGATCGGCACCAGGATCAGCGGCCAGTGGGTGTTGACCATGCCGAGCCGGTTGAACATCTGGAACAAGGGAACAATCGTCACCTCGGCCGGGATCAAAAGCCCGAGCAGCACGATCATGAAGATGATGTTGGCGCCGGGAAAGCGGATGCGCGCGAAGGCGTAGCCGGCCATCGACGAGAACGTCATGGTGCCAAGGGTGACGAGCGCGGCGATATAGCCCGAGTTCCAGTATTGCCGGGCGAAGGGCTGCAATTCGAACACCTTGGAATAGGTGGAAAAATCGAAAGCGCGCGGGATGATGTCGGGCGGAAAGGCGAAGATGTCCGAGATCGGCTTGACCGAGGACGTGACCATCCACCAGGTCGGAAACACGAACGGAATGAGCAACACGCACATCAGCCCGTAAAGTGCCGTCTTTTTGCCGGTCGAGAGCTCAGTTCTCATAGAACACGAACCTCCGGCGCAACTGCCATTGCAGGAAGGTCAGCCCGGCAACAATGACGAACAACAGAATCGACAGCGTCGAACCATAGCCGAAATAGTGGAACTGGAAGGCCTGCTGGTAGAGGTAGTAGACGAGCACGGTCGTCGACATGCCCGGCCCGCCCTGGGTCAGGATGGCGATCTGGGCGAAGACCTGCAGCGAGCCGACGATGGTGATGATCATCGTCAAAAGCATGGTCGGGCTGATCAGCGGCAGGGTGATGCGGCGGAACTGCTTGAACACCGGAATGCCGTCGACCCGCGCCGCCTCGTAGAGCTCGCGCGGCACGCCCTGCAGCGCTGCGAGGAACAGCACCATGTTGAGCCCGACATTCTTGAACACCTGGACGACGATCACCGAGATCATCGCCGTCGTCGGCGTTCTGAGCCAGTTGGGGCCTTCGATGCCGACGGTTTGCAGCATGCCGTTGATGCCGCCGTTCTTCTGCAGCAGGAACCCCCAGACGATGGTCCAGGCGACGAGCGAGACCACGACCGGCGAAAAGAACAGCGTCCTGAAGACTGTGATGCCCCTCAGCTTCTGATCGAGCAGCACGGCGAGCAACAGCGCCAGGCTCATGTTGAAGGCGACAAGGCCGGCCGAAAAGATGCCGGTCGCCATGAGCGTTTCCGGCAGGGCCGGGTCGGACAAAAGGTACTGGTAGTTCGCCGTGCCGGTGAAGGTGAAGGTGTTGGCCAGAACGTTCCACTCGTGCAGCGAGTACCAGAAGACGAGGCCCAGCGGCACCAGCACGAACAGCGTGATGCCGATCAGTTGCGGCGCTATGAACAGATAGCCCGCTATGGCGTCGCGTTGCCGCATCGACAGCGCGAAGCGCTTCCGCGACGGCTGTCCCGGTCCATGTGGCGCGGCGTCATCGGTCGAAGCGGCGGTCATCTCGGCCAATCGCAATTCGGGTTCTGATGGTGCCGGGCCGCGGTGCGGGACCGCGGCCCGGCAGGACGACACTATCAGCGCGCCAGCAGCGGCTGGATACGGTTGCAGATGTTGCTGAGCGCCGCCGGAATATCGGCATCTTGCACCCAGATGGCGTCGAGGCCGGCGCGAACGACCTGCTCGATCTGGGCGAAGCCGGAATGACCGGGCAAGACTGTGCCGTTGGCGATGCCGGCGATGACGACGCTGTCGAGCTGTTCCCTGGACAGCAGCGGGTTGGTCTTGCTGAGCGCGTCGGCATTGAGCAGCGACTGCCGGATCGAGGGGAAGAACTGCGCCAGCT
This sequence comes from Alphaproteobacteria bacterium, assembly GCA_018818925.1. Classification (GTDB taxonomy): domain Bacteria; phylum Pseudomonadota; class Alphaproteobacteria; order Rhizobiales; family Devosiaceae; genus JAHJQZ01. The sequence goes on along the minus strand of JAHJQZ010000152.1, from coordinate 27,597 downwards.
TGGCCGAATTCTCCGGATTGGTCATGTAGGCGAGGAAATCGGCCGACAGCTCCGGATTGGCGCCGGACGCGAAGACGCCGATGGCCGCCTGGCCGATCAGGTAGTACTCACCGGCCGGGCCGGCGGGCAGCGGCACCAGATCCCAGTCGAACGGATTCTCCTTGGGCAGCAGCGAGGCACGCGAGATTTGCGTGATGGTCAGGGCGCCGTCTCCGGCAAAGAAGTCGGCATTGACGCCCGGTCCCGGCATGGCGTTCTGGGCAAAGATAGCATCGTGAATAAACGTCATGGCATCGACCATGGCCGGTTCGGCGAAGGTACAGGTCTTGCCGTCCTCGCTCCAGGGCTGGGCACCCCACCCCATCCAGATGGCGGCGAGGTTCTTCCAGGTCTGGTAGTTGAAGTCGCGGACGATCAGCCCGGCCTTGCCGGAAGCACCGACCGCCGAGGCGGTGGCGACGGCATTGTCCCAGGTCCATTCGCCTGCGGCGATCAGTTCGGCCGGGGTTTTCGCACCCGCCGACTTGATCAGGTCGTTGTTGACGAACATGGCAAACGGCGAGGTCGAGAACGGCATGGCGAGAATCTGGCCGTCCTTGGACCACAGCCCGAGCGGGGGCTTGGACACGTCGCCAAGATCATAGGCGTCGCCGCCAAGCGCGCCGTCGAGCGCATAGAGCGCGCCGGAATTGACGAAATCGCTCGCCGCCGTCTCGAGAATCCAGGCGAGGTCGGGGGCGTTGCCGCCGGCGATCTGGGTGGTCACGGTCGTGGTGTAGTCGGCGAAAGGCAGCGAGTCGAACTTGACCGTCACCCCCGGATGGGTGGCGGCAAAGCCGTCGGCGATGCCGTTGAAGAGCGCCAGATGCGCCTCGTTGGCGCTCCAGATGGTCATGCGCAGTTCCTGCGCCGCCACCGGTGCCAGTGCCGAAAGCACCGCCACCGCGGCGCAGGTGCTCAGAAGTGTCAGTCTACGCATTGTCGTTCCTCCCTGATGCTAATGCGTCGTACGTTGCTGATACGTATAAGCTAATAGCCACGAATATCCGGCCATTGCCGTTCGATGCCCCGGCGCTCCAGGTGTGACTGGAACGCCGACAGGCGCTTGTCGTCCGACTGGACGCCGTGGGGCGTCGCGTCCTGATTGAGGCACCAGGCGGCCAGCGCCCCCGCCACCTCGCCGATGTTCCATTCGACCGGGTGCAGGCGATAGCAGCCATTGGTGATGTGGGTGGTGCCAATATTCTTTCCTGCCGGTATGAGGTTGGTCACCCGCTGCGGCAGCAGGGCGCCGAGCGGAATCTCGAACGGACAGGACGGCACGTCGATATAGTTGTCGCCGCCTGTCGATGGATGCAGGTCGATGCGGTACATGCCGATGCCGACGCTGTCGCGGTAATGAACCGCGCCCATTTCGCCGCGCACGGCAAAGCTCAGATCCTGTTCCACAATCCGCTTCATTGGGCGGATGCGCCTGCTCTCGCGGATATAGGGCGCCATGGCGAGCCCGTGTTCGGTGCCGGTGACATCGCCCCTTAAGCCGAGGCCGGGAAAGCCGATGCCGCCGTCGGGGCGCGGCGCTTCGGTCTGCATCCAGTAGAGTACCGACATCGAAAGCGCGCGCGCCGCCGCGATGTGACGGTCCTTCTCGCTCTCGGACACATCGATGATCGAGCCGTCGAGATAGTCGATCATTGGCCAGTTCACCAGGCAGATGTCGGAGGGATAGGTGCCGGGCATGAAATTGCGCCGGGCCGCGATGCGCCGGAAGGTCCAGAGGTTGCCGTCGCCCGGATTGCGGCGCTGATCGGCATCGACAAGCAGCGGATCGTCGTCCGGGTTGGGCGTGAACGAACGCGTGACGCGTTTGAGTGTTCGCGGATGCGGCGCCGCCCAGCTAAGCAGCGGTCCGCCCCAGAAACCGGGGGTGTAGTTGCGCCAATAGTCGTAGCCGGCCGGTCGGTCGATGGTGCGGTCGCCTTCGACATGGTCGAGGGCGAAACAGACCGAGAAACTCTGGACATTGTCCGGCTGTGCTATAGCGGGGGCGCTCGGCTCGCCTGTATCGGACCACGCCTCGAAACCGGTGACGTATTCGGTGCCGGTCAGCGGCAGGAGATCGCCCAGTTCGGTGGCGTCGATGACGTAGTCGGCCGAAACGACCACCTCCGAGCCATCGTCGCGGCGCCGTAGCGTCACCGCCCGTACCCGGTCGCCGTCGACCTCGGCGGAAACCGGCCGGTAGGGCTGCAGCACGCTCAGCCGGCCGCTGCCGCGCCAGGGCATCAGCATGGCCTCGATGACGGCGACGGCGACGCGCGGCTCGATGCACAGGCGGCTGACCCAGCCGGCGCCGGGATTGAGATCGCCCCAGGCGCGGCTGGCTTCGGCTAGCGGATAGTGGTCGCGGTAGTATTGCCTGATGGCGCTGCGAAGCTGGCGATAGCTCCGTGTGATGCCGAACTGCTCGACCCACGAGTGCTCGTCCGAGGGCACGGCCTGGCTGGTCATCTGACCGCCGAGCCAGTCGTATTCCTCGCTCAGGACGACGCGACGCCCGGCCTCCAGCGCCGCCAGCGCCGCCGCCACGCCGCCGAGACCTCCTCCGACAACCAGAATGTCCGTGCCGAGCTCGCGCATCTTTCCCATCGTCAACCTGTTACCGCTGCGAGGGTTTCACCCTCGATCCGTTCACACTCCAAAAGCACCTGTTCGACCGCCGTGTCGCCCTCGATGCGGCGTACCAGCATCCGTGCCGCCTCGCGGCCCATCTCCTCGCGCGGAATGCGAAAGGTGGTAAAACGCGTGCCTGTCTCGGCGGCGCGCTCATGTCGACCCAGGACGATGATCGAGAAATCGCGCGGCACATCGAAATTGCGGGCCCGCGCCAGACCGCGCACCTTCACCGCGTCCGAGAGTTCGGTGAACACGGCGAGCGTGGCGCCGCAGCCAAGGATCGCCTCGAGCATGTCGTCGGGCGTCGGCAGCACCGCATCGAGCCGCGCCACCATTTCCGCGCCGCCGCCAAGCGTCGCCCGGAAACCCTGCCAGCGGTCGACCGAGGATTCGGCGCCTGCCACGGGACCGATATAGGCGAGCTTTTTATGTCCCATGCCGATGGCGCGGGTCACCAGCGCCGTGGTGGCGCTGACATAGTCGCCACCGCAATAGGGCACCGGCCCGCCGGCATCCTCGCGGCGCCCAATGGCGACGAAAGGATAGTCGCCGGCAACCAGTCGTTCGAGCTCGTCGCGGTCGAATTCGCGTCCGAGCACGAGGCAGCCGTCGGCCAGCCTCAGCCGCACGTTCTCGCCGAAAATCTTCTTCTGGCCGCCGCTCGAACCGGTCATCAGCAGCAGGTCGTAGCCAAGCTCCTGCGCCGCCTCCTCGATTCCGAGCAGGAACGGGGCGAAGAAATCGGCCTGGGCACTCGGAAAGGCCGGTTCGTAGGTGAAGACGCCAAGGATCTGGTTGCGCCCCGCCGCCATGCGCCGGGCGATCGGATCGGCGACATAGCCGGTTTCGCGAATGGCGGTGAAGACGCGCTCGCGCGTCTCGGCGGGGATGCGGTTGGCAGCGGATTCGCCGCCGTTCAGCACCATCGACACCGCCGCCTGGCTGACACCGGCGATACGGGCGATGTCGCGCTGCGTCACCTTTCCCGGTCGATTCACCTGTCCCCTCCCGTTGTGCTTATACGTATAAGCTGCTAATACGCATAAGCAGGAAATTCGGGCGAGTCAAGCGCAATGAATTCGACCGCGACTTTCGCCGAAACCCTCCGGCTCCACGGCGTCAGGACCGTGGCCATGTTCGGCGATTCCATTACTGTGGGAATGGCGGCCTCGACGCCGAGTCAGGCATGGCCGGCGCTTTTTGCCGCGGCGACAAACACGCGCGTCATCAATCGTGCCATATCCGGGACGGTGCTGCAGAACTCTCCGGATGCCGACGGCACTCCGCGCGCCGACAACGGCTTGTCGCGCTGTCATCGCGACCTGATCGCCGAGCCGGCCGACGCCATCTGCATCCTCTATGGCTATAACGATGCCCGCTACATGGCGGCACCGGACAGTTTCAACCTCTTTGGATTCCGGCGCGACTATGCCGTTCTCGTCTCCTGCCTGCTCGGCGCGGGGTTCGCGCCCGAAGCCATCGCCGTCGGCAGCCCACCCTTCGCCTGCGCCAAGGGTTTCGCCATCGGCAGCGCCGGCTTCACCGGGCAGACACGCGACGGCTTTGGCGCCTATGTCGGCGTGGTTGGTGCCATCGCGCGTCAGTTCGGGCTGGCCTATGCGCCGGTCTACGAAGTGATGGCAGCGCGGCCCGATGGCAGCCTGGCATCACCGGATGTCACTCACCCGAACGATGAAGGTCACCGCCTCATCGCCCGGGCTTTTCTTGAGGCCGGCATTCCCCGCTAGGCAGTTTCACGCTTTTTGCGGAAACGGGCAGGGGCTGTGACCAAACGACCTGGTGAAAAGCGCCGATCTAGATTGCGCGCTGGTCGGCGCCGAACACATGGGCGCGACTGGCGTCGACGGCCAATCCGATAGTGTCCCCGGTCCTTATGGAAAGGTCGTCGCTGCGCTGGACGACAAGCCGGCCGGAACCGGTCGAGACATAAAGCACGGTCGAATTGCCGAGATGTTCCACAAGCTCGACGCGCCCGGAAAGATTGGCCTCGGCATCGCCGGGGTTGCAGGGCCGGATGTGTTCGGGACGAATGCCGATCTCGAGTTCGCCGGGCTTCAGGTCCTCGACCCCGCCACGCGCCAAAATCGCGACACTGCCGCTGCCGGCAAGCTCGAGCCTGACTTCGCGGCCAGCGACAGTCTCCATCCTGCCCTTGAGGAAATTCATCTGCGGGGAACCGATGAAACCGGCGACGAACTTGTTCGCCGGTTGGTTGTAGAGCTCGAGCGGCGTGCCGACCTGGGAGATCGTGCCGGCGTCGAGGACGACGATCTTTGACGCCAGCGTCATGGCCTCGATCTGGTCATGGGTCACATAGATCATCGTGGTCGCGAGCTCCTCGTGGAGCTTGGCCAGTTCGAAGCGCATCTGCACGCGCAACATGGCATCGAGATTGCTGAGCGGTTCGTCGAACAGGAACACCTCCGGCGATCGGACCAACGCCCGGCCGATGGCGACGCGCTGGCGCTGGCCGCCTGACAATTGCGCCGGCTTCCGATCAAGAAAATCGGTCAATTGCAGAATGCGGGCCACCTCCTCGGTGCGTTGCGCCGCCTCCGGCTTGGGACGACCGGCAACGTCGAGACTGAACGAGATGTTCTGCCTGACGGTCATGTGCGGGTAGAGCGCGTAGGACTGGAAAACCATGGCGATCTGGCGCTTGGCCGGATGGGTGTTGGTGACGTCGGCGCCGTTGACAAAAACCTTTCCCGAACTGACCGCCTCGAGACCGGCGATCATGCGCAAGAGCGTCGATTTCCCGCAACCCGATGGCCCGAGCAAGGCGCAGAACTGGCCCTTGGCGACCGACAGGTCAATGCCCTTGATGACCTCGACGGAGCCGAAGCTCTTGTGGACGTTCTCTATTTCGACGTGCTGCATCTCTTTGCTCCGTGCCTTTGCCCAAATTGCGCGAGATCGCGTCCTACATCTCGTCGATCCAAACGCGCATGGCGTTCGGGCCGCGATTGGCCCAGAGAAAATAGGGTATGGCAACAAGGGCGATGTCGGCCGTGGCCGAAGGCGTATTGCGATAAAGCACGCCGGCCCAATCCCTGGTCTTGATCTGCTGCGCCTTCGCTTCAATGGCGACGATGCCGTCGAACAGGTCGGGGCGTTCGACCGGCGAGAGCATGGCGTTGCGCGGCAACACAACCAGCGGAATGCTCGTGTCCGTGTTGTCGGCCTGCTCGATGCAATAGACCAGCGGCCCACGCATCAAGGCGGTTTTGCCGAAATCATCCCGGACTTCGGGATGGGCGTAGATGCGCTCGATGGGCATCGGCAGATCGAGCTCGACCCGGTCGCCCCGCGACCAGACGCGGCGGATATCGAGATAACCCCTTTGGACATTGCCGTTGACCGGCAGGCGTTGGCCGTTCACGGCGACCTTGGCATCCTTTGCCCAGGCCGGGATGCGCAGCTTCAGGCTGAACTCGGTCGCCTTGCTCGGATCGATGCGGATATCGATATTTCCCGACCACGGGTAGTTGCTGGTCTCTTTCAGCTTCACTGCCGTTCCGGCGATCTCGAACCTGGCTTCGGTGCCGCCATAAAGGTGCACGATCAGCGCGTCGGCGCTGGTCGAATAGAAATAGCCGGATACCGAAGCGATGAAGCGCGCCACGTTCATGGTGCAGCACGGACACGGATGCCATTCCCAGCGCTGGTGCGAACCGTCGCTTTCGAGCGGGTTGTCGTAGAAATAGTGCTCGCCGTCGCGGCTGAGCCCAGCCATGCAGTTGTTATAGAGCGCCTGCTCCAGCATGTCGGCATACTTGCCCTCAAGGTCGATGTTGAGCATGCGCTGGGCCCAGAACACCATGGCGACCGAGGCACAGGTTTCGGCATAGGCGGTTGCGTTGGGCAGGTCGTAGTCCTTGGTGAAGCCTTCGTTGGAGGCCGAAGGCCCGAACCCGCCGGTGATGTACATCCGCGTCTCGGTCACGTCCTTCCAGAGCGTCTCGCAGGCGTGCTTCAGCGCGGCATCGTCGAGTTCGGCGGCAAGGTCGGCCATGGCGGTGTACATGTAGAAGGCGCGCACGGCGTGGCCGACGACCTTGTCCTGCTCGCGGACCGGCTTGTGCGACTGGTTGTATTCCTGGGTGCCCTGCAGGAAGCGGTCGCCCTCGCGGCGGCGGGCCTCTTCGGTAAAGTAGTGCGGCGACTGTCCGCGCTCGTTGATGAAATAGGCGGCAAGGTCCAGGCGCTTGCTGTCGCCGGTCAGCTGATAGAGCTTGATCAACGCCAGTTCGATCTCCTGATGACCCGGATAGCCGCGCTTCTGGCCCGGGCCGGTGCCGAACGTCGCGGCGATGTGGTCGACATAGCGTTCCATGACGTCGAGGAATTTCCGTCGCCCGGTCGCGCGGAAATAGGCGACGGCGCCTTCGAGCAGGTGGCCGGCATTGTAGAGCTCGTGGTTGTCCCTGAGGTTGGTCCAGCGGTTCTCCGGCTCACGCTCTATGTACCAGCAGTTGAGATAGCCATCGGGCAGCTGCGCCTTTTCCAGATCGTTTACGATGGCGTCGATCTTTGCCTCGATACCGGCATCGCGCCGGTGATGGAGGGCGTAGCTTGCCGCCTCGATCCATTTTCCGACATCGGAATCCCAGAAGATCTGGGTGGTGAAATTGTGGGCGTTGCGCGGAATAGTAAGCTCCGGCACCGGCTTGGGGAGTTTGAGCGAGGACAGGATGTCGTGCGCTTCAAGCTGGCGATACTGGCTCGGAACCGTGTGCGCCAGAACCGTATCGAGCCGCTCCCGCCAGAACGCGCCGGTCAGCCGGACATCGGTGAAATTGGCGGGCGTGTATTTACGCATGGTCGTGTCCTTCTTGTATTCCCTTGGCCCCGGCTTGCTCCTTCGCGTCGGCCACCTGCGAGGATTGCCGGACCACGAGCGTGCAGGGCAGTCGCGAAACTCCGCCATAAGTCTCGCCGTCGATCATCGTCATGAGATGGCGGCCGGCCTCGCGGCCGAGTTCGTAAAGATTCATGTCGACGCTCGACAATGGCGGCCGGGTGGCGTTGGTCAGCACTTCCCAGTTGTCGAAGCCGACGATGGCGACATCCTCGGGCACGCGAATGCCCCGCAAGGTCAAGGCATCCAGCGCGCCGCGGGCGATCTGGTCGTTGCCGCAGAACAGTGCATCCGGCGCTTTCGCCGGCTCGGCAAAAAGCCTGTCGACGGCCTCCCGCCCCCAGGCCTCGGACCAGGAGCCTGTCAGGCACAAGCTGGCGTCGTATTCGATCCCCGCCATTGCCAGGGATTTCGTGTAGCCCTTGCGCCGCAGCCGGACGGCTTCAAACCGCTCCGGGCCCGTGATATGCGCGATCCGCTGCCGGCCCTGCGAAATCAGGTGCTCGGTCGCAAGCCTTGCTCCGCCTTCGTCGTCGGGCAACAGGCAGAACGAGCCGGGCGCGTCGCTTTGCGAGAACACGTAGATGACCGGCAGACCGGTTTCGCCCAAATCGATCCGGGGACGACTGTCGGCCCGGCGTGAGGTGACGATCAGCCCGTCGACGCGCTTGGACAGCAATTGCTCGACATGCTGGCGCTCACGCTCGGGGTCGTCGGTGGCATTGCACATGAAAACCGCGATGCGCCGTTCGGCAAGGCACGCCTCGAGGCCCTCCATGATCGGCATGGTGAACCGGCCGAAACTATCGTTGGAGATCAGGCCGACGGTGGCGCTGGCGCCGCGATGCAGGCTCTGCGCCAGTTCGTTGGGACGGAAGCCGAGTTCGGCGACGGCTTCGAGAACCCGTGCCCGCGTTTCCTTCCTGAGGCTTCCGGAATTGTGCAGCGCCTTGGAAACCGTTCCGATGCTGACATTGGCGACACGCGCGACATCGCGAATGGTCGGTCCCAGCCGGCCAGCGCGTGGTGCCACGGCCTTGCTCCTATTTTCCGGCGGCTTGTCGTCAGCGTTTGTCATGCCTGGCCGCCTATTTGACCGCGCCGGACAGGAAGCCGGACATGTAGTACTTCTGCAAAAGCACGTAGATGGCGATGCAGGGGAGAACGGCGATGACGACGCCCGCCTGCAGCGCGCCCCAATCGATGGCGCCATGCTGCCCGGTGCGGACGTTCACAAGCATGATCGGAATGGTGAAATTGCTCTCGCGGCTCATGAAGATCAGGGCGCCGAGAAACTCGTTCCACGAGGCGATGAAGGCGAAAAGTACGACGGTGACGATGCCGGCCTTCACCAAGGGAAGAAACACGCGCCAGAGCGTTTGCCAGGAGTTGCAGCCATCCGTCACGGCTGCCTCTTCAAGTGCCTTCGGAATGGCCTCGAAGCTGTTGCGCAGCAGGAACACGCTGAATGGCAGCTGGACGATTGTATGGATGAGCGCCAGCCCGACAAGGCTGTTGGACAGACCGATTTTGGAGAACATCAGGTAGAGCGGCGTCACCAGCGCCTGATACGGGATCATCAGGCCAAGCAATAGGACAACGAACAGGATTTCCTTGCCCGGAACCGGGAAACGCGCCAGGCCATATGCCGCCGGAACCGCCAGAACCAGGCAGAAGACGATGGTCAGAAAGGCCACGGCCAGGCTGTTGAACAGATAGACAGGCAAGCCGACCTGGTAGTCGTAAACCTTGAAGTAGTTATCAAGACTAAGGGCGTGCGGCAGATAGGTCGGTGGCGCGGCCATCGCTTCGGCCGGCGTCTTGATCGACGCCAAAAGCGACATGAAGACCGGGAACAGCATCAAGGCAATCAGGAAGATGCAGACGGCCGCGACAATGTAGCGGGTGTGCTTTTTTTCGCCGGCGATCGTCGGTGCCTTGCCCGCGGCTGGGTGTGTGGCAGTGCCAACGGACATGCTGGTCATTCTGTCCCCCTTGGCCGGGTCAGCGCGACCTGCGTTGCCGCCCCGATGAAGATGATGACGGTCAGAATGATCGCCAGGGCCGATCCGTAGCCCAATTTGAAGTAGATGAAGGAGTTCTGGTACATCCAGTAGACCGAGGTGAAGGTGTCGGTCTTCGGTCCGCCCTGGGTCATGATGTAGAACTGGTCGAAGGCGACCATCGATCCGACGACGCTGATCAGCGTGGTCAGAAGGATCGAGCGCGTCGACAGTGGCAGGATGATGCGGCGGACCCGTTGCCAATAGCTGGCGCCGTCGATCATAGATGCTTCCGTGATCTCGCCGTCGATCGACTGGATCGCCGCCACGAAAAGGATCGTGCCGAAGCCGATCACCTTCCAGGTCACCGAGATGATCACGGCCCACAGGCCGAGTTCGGCGTCGGTGAACCAGGCGAGCGGCGCCTCGATGAGGTTCAGATCAACGAGAATCTTGTTGATCGGCCCGACGCGATGATCGAACAGCCAGTACCAGAGCAGACTCGAGGTCGCGAGGCCGATCACCCAGGGCATGAAGATGACGCCACGGGTGAATTGTTTGAGACGGGTGTTCTGCCAGGTCAGAAGCGCAAGAAGAAAGCCACCCCCCATAAGCACCGGCGTGATGAACAGCGTGTACTTGAGGGTGAAGCCGAGCGCGCTCCAGAAAGTCGAATCGTTGAAGGCCTTCTCATAATTGCCGAGGCCGATGAACTTGCCGCCGCCGAGAAGCGATGTACTGGTCAGCGACGTATAGAAAAGCTGGCCAAGCGGGTAGATTACAAGCGCCGCCACGAACAGCAGCGCCGGCATCGCGTATAGCAACCCAACAAGACCGGCTCGGTTCGGCTTCATCTTCAACCTCTGGCGCAATATTGCAGGAATGGTCGGCAGCCTACGCCGCTTCACTGACAGTCACCACCGGACTCCATGGCGAGATGTGAGTGGTTGCGGCGCCGCTGCCATGAGCGGCGCCGCAACCCATCCGCCAATGGGAGGAAGACTTACTCGCTGGCGATTTCCTTCATCTTCTGACGGGCGGTCTCGATGGCACCATCGATGTCGCCGTCAAAGATCGCGGTCTGCAGCATCGTGATCCACGGGCTCGCGTCGCTATTGACCATGTCGTTGAAGTGGAAGACCCACGGAACCTGTCCGATGCCGACCGCCTTGGCGGTGGTGATGTAGCGCGGCTCGGCCTGAAAGTACTCGTTGTCGGCCAGATCGCTGCGCGAGGGCAGGATGAAGTTCTTGGCCAGACCGTTGAGTTGGGCGTCATCGGTGAGCTGCCAGGTGATGAAGTCCTTGGCGATGTCGGCGTGCTTGGACCCGGTCGGAATAGCGATAACGTCGCCGCCGACGAAGGAGGATTGATCACCGTCCTTGACACCCGGGAGCGGAGCGATGCCGAAATCGAGTTCCGGATGATCCTGCTTGATCGAGTTGATCACAAGCCCGCCGGCACCCTGCATGCCCAGCTTGCCGCCGAGGAACACGGCAATGAAGTTGTTGCCGGGGTCGGACTGCGCGTCCGGCGGAATTGAGCCCGCCGTCCACATGTTGCGGAAGGTGGTCAGCACTTCCTTGACGCCGGTTCCTTCCAGGATCGGATCATCGGGTCCCTTGGGCAGCAGCTTGGCGCCCGAACCCCACATCATGGGAGCGACCGTGAAGATGTTGCAGCCGCCGCACGAGCCGGAGAAGTAATAGCCATAGGTGTCGTCGCCGAGCGCGGCGATCTTGGCGGCGTAGTCCTCGATTTCGGCGAGAGTCTTCGGCGGCGTCTCGGGATCAAGGCCCGCCTGACGGAAGAGCTCCTTGTTGTAGATAAGGACCGACACGTCGGGGGTGAAGCCGGTGCCATAGAGCTTGCCCTCATAGCTGGCCAGATCCTTGAACGCCTGCGCGACCTTGGCCTGGTTGGGGTCGTTCTCGAGCAGGTTGGTCAGGTCTTCGAGAAAACCGGCACGCATGAAATCCGGCATGAAAATCAGGTCGAAGGCAACGAGATCCGGCACGTCGCCCGACTGCACGCCGGTGGCGAGCTTGGTCACCATCTGGTTGTCGGGAATGACCGTGACCGAAATCTGGTCCTCGTGGGTCGAATTCCAGAGGTCGGTCATGAAAGTGGCGCCATTGGCGGCGCTTGAGCGGACCAGAAGGTTCAGTTGTTCGGCGGCCATCGCCGAACTCGACATCAGAGCCGCAACAGTCGTTCCCAGAACGACGCGCGCGACAGCTCTCTTTGATAGGAATCGCATTGGTTTCCTCCCTTGCTGCGAAGCTTCGGACGGCGCTGTTCTCGCAGCACCGGCGGATGAGGAAAAGCTTTTCCTGATTTGTTCTCGATCTCGTGGACCAAAGATGCCATCGATTTAGGAAAAGCTTTTCCGTTTTCTAGTGCCACAAGTTTGTCCGTGGCGCAAGATGGTTTGTATTCCCATGTTGCGTCAGATTCCCCGGCCTTGCGCTCTGGATGTGGCGGCTGCCTGATCCATTGTGGGTGCGGCACCCGCCATCGCGACGGATCGAAAATCTCGTATGTCCCAGCGGCTTTCAGCGAGCCGGCGCGGGGCAAGTCAGAGACGTCAAGCTTGCGCAGGACCCGACGCCCGCGATGACCCGTCCGATTGCAAAGCGCGCCACTCCGGGAGCCGATCGGCGCCTTCGAGCGTTTCACCCAATCGGGCTACCGCGGCTGGATTGTGATGACGGTGCTAAACGCGTTTCGATGACAAAACCTCGAATGTCTTGGCGATGGTCGCGGTCGAACGGTCGAGATCGGCCAGGGCGAGACCGGCGATGAGCGCGTCGATGACGGCGAGCTGGGCGATGCGGCTGGTCATGGCTTCGGTGCGAAACTGGGTTTCCCGCGCCAGGGTATTGAGCACGATATCGGCATGAGCCAGAATCGGTGATTTGCCGAAATTGGTGACGACGATGGTTGTCGCACCGGCCTCCTTGGCGAGCCGCGTCGCGGTCAAGGTCTCGATGGTCGATCCGGAATGCGAGACGGTGATGACCGCGACATCGGGCGTGCACAGCGACGCGGTGATGGCCTGGACGTGGCTGTCGACGCTGGCGCGCGAGGGGATGCCGATACGCAACAGGCGGTAATTGGCGTCTTCGGCGATGGTCGCGGCGCTACCGATGCCGAACACCTCGACGCGGCTGGCGGCACGGATCGCATCGACGGCCCGCTGCATGGCCGCGACGTCGAGCGCCTTCATCGTGTCCTGCAAGGCGTTGAGATCTGACTGGAAAACCTTGTCGATGACCGCTTCCATGGTATCGGTCGGCAGCAGATCCTCGTGGATGAACTGCACCGGTTTGACGAGATCACGGGCCAGCGCCAGCTTGACCTGCTGAAACCCGCGCGCACCGAGCGACTGGCAAAGCCCGATGACACTGCCCTCGCTGGCCCCGGCGCGTTCGGCGACTTCGGTCACCGACATGTGGATGACATCGGCGGCATTGGCGATAATGAAATCGGCGATGCGCCCGGCCGTCGGGGCGAGGCTCTGGCGCAAGGCCTTCAGCCGATCGATGGCACCGCTGAATTCGGCCCCCCGCTGGCCGGGCCTGTCGTCGTTTCCGTGCTGGGACGTCAACGTCATGTCACGCTCTTTCGGCGGCCGGTTCGAACAGGCCGGGTCCGAGTTCACCTGGCCGCACTTCAACGAAAGACATGCCCAGCGCCTCAGCACCGGCGCCGTCGGTGGCCCGATTGTCGCCAATCATCACCACGCGGTCCGGTGGCAATCCCAGTCGCGCGCAAGCCTTTTCGAACAGAACCGGTTCCGGCTTTCCCACGACATGGCAAATCGATACCCCCGCCGCCGCCATGATGGCCGCACCGATCGCTCCCGCCTCCGGCACCGGTTCGCCTGCCGGGCCGCGATGCGAGGTGTCGGGACACGATAGCCAGAGCGGCACGCCGCCGGCAATGGCCGCGGCCGCGCGCGCCAGGCTGTCATAGGTGAAGGACCGGTCGCGCCCGACCAGAACGAGATCGCAGTCTTCGGTTGTCGGCCGAAGTCCCTTTTCGCGCGCGAAGTCCTTGAGTTCTGGGCTCATCATCAACATCGCCCGCGCGCCGGAAAAGTGTTTCGCGGCCTCCTCGATCGCCGTCGTCCCAGCCAGAACGATATCGTCCGGATCAAGATCGACACCAAGCCCGGAGAGGACATGCGACAAAGCGTCCGGCATGTGCTCCGCGTCGTTGGAGACAATGACCATCCTGTCCCCAAGGTTTTCCACAAGCCAGCGGGCGCCGGGCAGAAGCACGCCACCACTCATCAAAGTTCCATCCAGATCAACGAGATAGCCTTCGGCTCGAAACGCGGGAAAATGCACATTCTGCCCCTGTTCAGAAGGCGACAAAGTGGAATGAGTTTCTCTCAGTGTCAAGCTGCATGAACACTGAGTAACATTCATTCAGCTGTCACACGTCGTGGTTAATCACCTTCCCCCAAGACGGAAGGAGCCACCCGTGCTCGAGTTCGCCCTAAGCCGATTGCTGCGCATGCTCATCACGATCTTCGTGATCGTGACCGGCGTGTTTTTCGCCACCCGCATGTCGGGAAACGCGGTCGACTTTCTCGCCGGCGAGGGGCTGAGCGCCGACCAGCGCGAGACAATGATCGCCTATTACGGCCTGCATTCCTCCATCGGGGAGCAGTACTGGCTGTTCATCCGATCCTTCTTCGACGGCAATTTCGGCCTCAGCTTTTTGGAGCGCCGCCCGGTCGCGACCATCGTCATGGAGCGGATCGGCCCCTCGCTGCAACTGCTCGTCGGCGCCATCGTCGTCACGCTGGTCATCGCCGTGCCGGCCGGCACGCTGGCCGCCATCAAGCGCAAGTCCTGGCTCGGCAGCACCATCATGGGCGCCGCCTTTCTCGGCTATGCCATCCCGAATTTCGTGCTCGCTATTCTCTTGATCCTGATCTTCTCGTTCTGGCTCGGCTGGCTGCCGAGTTCGGGCAACGGTTCGTGGCTGCATTTCATCATGCCGGTCACGGCGCTGTCGGCGGCGCTGATCGCGACCCTCACGCGCTACACCCGTAACGCCATGCTCGACGTGCTGAGCCAGGACTATCTGCGCACGGCGCGCGCCAAGGGCCTGCCCGAGGACCGGGTGATTTTCAAGCATGCGCTGCGCAATGCCCTGATCACCATCCTGTCGGTCCTGGGGCTTCAGATCGCCGGCCTCGCCGCTGCCGGCAACGTCGTGATCGAGACGGTTTTCGCCTGGCGCGGCATCGGCGAGATGCTGGTGACCGCAGCGCTTCGGCGCGACTATCCGGTGCTGCAATTCGGCGTTTTGTCGGTCGCGGTCGCCGTCATCCTCATCAACACGCTGGTCGATATTGCCTATGGCATCGCCGATCCGCGCGTCCGTCTGTCCAGGGCATGAGGAGACGCGAGATGGTCGACACCGCCCTCCCCGTTCCATCGTCGAAATCAAGGCGCCGCTCCGGATTTCGTTCCGGCGCGACCGCCATCTGGCAGGATACCAACTGGATCGTCCGCCTGACCGCTCTGGTCGGTCTCGTCCTCGTGTTTCTCGCGCTCGCGGCGCCGCTCGTGTCCCCGTTCGATCCGAACGCGCAAAGCCTTTTGTCGCGGCTGAAACCGCCTCTCGGGTTTGACGGCGCCAAGCCGGGCTACCTACTCGGTACGGACGAGCTGGGACGCGACATACTCTCGCGCTGCCTCTACGGGCTTCGGCTGACCCTCGGCGTGGCCCTGCTCGGCGCCATGATCGGGCTCGCCATCGGCGGCACGCTCGGGCTCGTCGCCGGCCTGCGGCGCGGCCTGTTCGACGACCTCATCATGGGCCTGGTCGATATCCAGATCGCCGTTCCGTTCACCCTGATCGCCCTATTGGCGGTGGCGCTGTTCGGCGGCGACCTGCATGTGCTCGTGGCGGTTCTCGGCATCGCCTATTGGGAGCAATACGCGCGCATCACCCGCGGCGAGGTTCTGCGCCTAAGGGAAATGCCCTTCATCGAGGCGGCGCAGGCTTCGGGCGCTTCCACGGCGCGGATCGCCTTGCGGCATATCCTTCCCAACATCGTGTCGCCGCTCGTCGTCGCCTTCACGGTCAACATTTCCAACATCGTCCTGCTCGAATCGACGCTGTCCTTTCTCGGCCTGGGGCTGCGGCCGCCAACGGCGACCCTGGGGTCTATGGTCGGCATGGGTCGCGACTTCATGCCCTCGGCGCCCTGGATCGTGGCGGCGCCGGCGCTGCTGATCCTCTTGCTCACCTTTGTCATTCAGATGCTCGGCGACTGGCTGCGCGACCACACCGACGTGCGGCTGCGCGAGCGATGACCCCGATCCAACCAGAAGAGGCAGGTCGACTGCCCGGCTCCCCGACAAGACTTGGCGCGAACCTTTCTGCGTCTTTCCCAATGGAGGCAAACTGACCATGCATCGCAAAGCCCTAATCCTCGGACTGCTCGCGTCCTCTCTCGCGACCTTGTCCTTCGCCGCCGAGCTGACTGTCGGCTCGTCCAACATGACCAGCTATATCGATCCCGGCAAAGACCACTCCAATGTCGGATCGCAGTTCTACTACAACACCTTCGACACCCTGATCGACAAGGACCACTCCAAGGCGGACGGAGCCTTCGTTCCGGGCCTCGCCACCGAATGGCACATGGTCGATCCGCTGACCATGGAGTTCAAGCTGCGCGACGGCGTGACCTTCCAGAATGGCGAAGTCCTCAATGCCGATGACGTCGTGTTCTCCTTCAACCGCATGTTCCAGGCGACCTTTGCGCCCTATGTCGTGCGCGCCAAGGACCGCCTTGCCAATTTCACCAAGGCCGAAAAGGTCGACAATCTGACCGTGCGCGTCACCTCGGTCAAGCCCGAGCCGCTCTGGGAAACGCTCATCAACATGCAGCAGCTGATGATCGTCCCCGAAGACTATATCAAGGGTCTGTCCGGCGACCCGGCTGTCGCGGAAGACAGCGACTACGAGGCCTTCGGACTGGCTCCGGTGGGCTCCGGTCCCTACAAGGTCGCCGAGTTCATTCCGGGCGACCGCGTCGTCTGGGAAAAATTCGACGGGTTCTGGGGTGAAAAGGCGCCCTTCGACAAGGTGACGGTCAAGACCATTCCCGAAATGGCCACGCGCATCACCGCCCTCAAGAACGGCGAAGTCGACATCATCACCAACCTGCCGCCGGATCAGCTCGCCACCGTCGAATCCGACGCCAATCTCAAGACCGCCGGCATGGTGACGCCGCTGTTCCACCTCGTCATCTACAATACCCTCAACGAAAAGATGGACGATCCCAAGCTCCGCCAGGCGCTCAACCTCGCCATCGACCGCGACACGCTCAACGAGGCGCTGTGGCTGGGCAAGGCCGTGGTTCCGGATTCGCACACGATGGCCGAATTCGGCGAGCTCTACATGCCGGAACTCAAGACCTTCGAATACGATGTCGAGAAGGCCAAGGCGCTGCTCGCTGAGAGCGACTACGACGGTTCCGAGATTCGCATGGACACCTCGGCGACCTACTACACCAACGGCTTTCTCGCCATGCAGGCCATTGCCGAGATGTGGGGCGCGATCGGGGTCAAGACCTCGATCAATGTCGACGACAAGTGGACCGGCGGCGATCCGACCATGAACGTGCGCAACTGGTCCAACCCGATGTACTTCTCGGACCCCTTCGGCAGCTTCGGCGTCATGTGGGCGCCCGGCGGTCCGGCGGAAGGCGAAGGACGCTTCAAGGCCGATGAAGACTATGCCGAAAAGTGGGAGCGCTTCCGCTTCTCCGCCAAGGTCGAGGACCGCAAGGCGGCCTATGCCGAGCTGATGGACCGGATCGAGAATGACCCGCCCTTCCTCGTGCTCTACCGGCCGTTCGAAAGCTGGGGACTGCGCAAGAATGTCAACTGGGCGCCGTTCCCGGGACACATTCCCTACGTGCTCGACTTCCGCGCCGGCTCGATCACCATCGACTAGTGCATTCAGAGCAGGGCCGGACGGGGAGCGATCTCCGTCCGGTTCGACCGTTTCCACCCCAGCAATCCGAGACCGAAATGACCGCGCTGCGCCTCTGCCTTGTCGCCGATATCCATCACGGTGAAGACAATTTCACCAAGAAGGCCAGCGCCGCCCTGCCGCTGATGGCCGAATTCGCCCGTTTCGCCAACGATGCCCGGCCCGACGCCGTCATCGATCTCGGCGACCGGATATCCGATATCGACGCCGAAACCGACCTGCGCCTCGAACGCGATGTCGCCGAGGCGTTCAAGGCGGTCGACGCGCCGGTCCTGCATATCTGCGGCAACCATGACCGCGACCATCTGAGCGTTGCCGACAATGCCGAAATTCTCGGCCAGGACCTTTCGAACCAGACCATCGATGTCGGTGACTGGACGCTGGTCCTGTGGCGGGCCGACAGCAAAATCCATCGCCCCGGCGGCTTTGTCATGCCCGAATCCGATCTGTTGTGGCTTGCCGGCGTGGTGCGCACCGCCATCAGGCCGCTGGCCATTTTCAGCCATGTGCCGATTTCCGGCCACGCCCAGACCGGCAACTACTATTTCGAACGCAATCCGGACGCCTCGACCTATCCCGGCGCCGCCGGTCGCGCCCGCGCCATCCTCGCAACGGCGCGCGTGCCGGTCGTCACCATCGCCGGCCATGTCCACTGGAACACGCTGACCATCATTGACGGCCAGCCGCATTTCACCGTGCAGTCGCTGACCGAAAGCTTCACCACGGCGCCGGAACCGGCCGGCGCCTTCGCGCTCCTCGAACTCGACGAGCACATCGATCTTAGGGTTTTCGGCAAGGACACCTTTGCCGCGCGCCTCAGCGCCGAGGAAACGACGCGGCGCTGGATCGCGCCGCTGCCCCCGTTTCACGAACACCCCGAAATCCGCCTGCGCATGCAGGCCCAACAGGCGGCGGAGTAGATTGTGGACGCACAGGCCCCGCTTCTCGATGTTCGTTCGCTTTCGGTGGAATTTTGCAGCCGCCGGTCGAATGTGGCGGCCGTGCGCGACCTTTCCTTCACCGTCAGGCATGGTGAAACCCTGGCCATTGTCGGCGAATCCGGTTCGGGCAAGTCGGTTACCGCGCTCTCGCTCATGCGGCTCATCGAGCATGAAGGCGGCACGATCACCGGCGGTGAAATGCTGTTCCAGCCGAACGGATCGGGGCAGATCGATCTTGCCCGGCTCGACGAAGTTCAAATGCGCGCCGTTCGCGGCAACGCCATTTCGATGGTCTTTCAGGAGCCGATGACCTCGCTCAATCCGATCCTGACGATCGGCGACCAGGTGACCGAGGTGTTGCTGTTGCACCGCGCCATGAATCGGCGGGAGGCGGAGAAGCGCGCCATCGAGTTGTTCGACCGGGTGCAGCTTTCCGATCCCGAGCGGCGCATGGCGCAGTATCCGCACGAACTCAGCGGCGGCATGCGCCAGCGCGTGATGATCGCAATGGCGCTGGCCTGTGCCCCCAAGCTCCTGATCGCCGACGAGCCGACCACCGCCCTCGACGTGACCATCCAGGCCGGCATCCTCGACCTGATCCGCATCCTTCAGCGCGACACCGGCACCGCTGTCATCTTCATCACCCACGACATGGGCGTTGTGGCCGAGATCGCCGACCGCATCGTCGTCATGCGCAATGGCGAACGTGTCGAGGCCGGCGAAACCGGATCGGTATTCCGCTCGCCGCAGGCGCCCTATACCCGCGCCCTGCTCGACGCCGTGCCCCGTCTCGGCGCCGGAGCTCCCGTCTATGCGGCGCCGGCGCCGCCGCGCGACCTCTCCGGGAAAGCCGCCATGATCGGCGAGCGGGGGAGCGTTTTGCGCGTTGAGAACCTCGTGACCCGCTTTCCGGTGCGCAAGGGTCCCTTCCGGCGTCATGTCGCCAATATCCATGCCGTCGAAGGCATCAGCCTGAATTTGCGCCGGGGCGAAACCCTCGGTCTTGTCGGCGAATCCGGCTCGGGAAAATCGACCATCGGACGCTCGATTCTCAAGCTCGTTGCCCCGCATTCCGGGCGCGTTCATGTCGAAGGTCAGGACATCACCGAATTCGGACCCCAGGCGATGCGGCCGGTGCGCAAGCACATCCAGATGGTCTTCCAGGACCCTTATGCCAGCCTCAACCCGCGCCTGAGCGTCGCCGAGCTGGTCACCGAGCCGCTCGCCATCCACACCAGCAAATCGGCGGCGGAACGGCGCGAGATTGCGGTCGGCCTGTTGAAACGCGTCGAACTGCCGGTCGACAGTCTCGATCGCTACCCCCACCAATTCTCCGGCGGGCAGCGGCAGCGCCTGTGCATCGCCCGCGCCCTGTCATCGAGACCAAGGATCATCATTGCCGACGAGCCGGTTTCGGCGCTCGATGTCTCGGTGCAAAAGCAGGTGATCGAGCTGATGCGCGAACTGCAGGACGAATTCGGCATCGCCTATTTGTTCATCTCGCACGACCTCGCCGTGGTCGAGCAGGTCAGCCACCGCATCGCCGTGCTCGATCGTGGCCGCATCGTAGAGACCGGACCGACAAATGCCATCCTCGCCGACCCCCGCCACCACTACACCCGCCTGCTTCTTGCCGCGGTGCCGGTCGCCGATCCCGCTCGGCGCGGAACGCGGCTCGAGGTCGTCGCCCCTCGAGAACGCAAAAGCCCTATGCACCCGATCGGCTATGTGCCGCCGGCGCAGGATTTTTCTGATATGGGCGACGGCCATCTGGTGGCCGTGCACTGATCCCGAAAGGAAAATGCCTTAAGCCAGCGGCGTGCAGCCAATCCGCCTTCAGGAAGCGTCGGCGACCTGGAACGGATTGCTCCATGCCAGCTTGCCGGCACGATCGATGATGACAAGGCGACACCAGTCCCCGGCAAAGCGGGTGAGATCGAGATGCGCCGCCGTCTGCGCCGGACCGATCATTTCCACCGAACGCGAGCCGCGTCCGAGGGCGATCACCGCCACCGCCGCCGAACACTGGACGTCCAGCGTCGTGCCCTCAAGTCTCATGTCGTGGATTTCCGGCCCTTGCGAGGCGTAAAAGGCGCCCGATTTCAGCGCGTCGAGCAGGGCGTCGGGCTCGTTTGCCTCGGCCTTGACCATCACCCAGCCGCCGAAGGAGTCGAAATCCTCGGCGTCCGCGACAAGAAAATGCGCGTCGTCGGTGGCAATGGCATTGAGGCTCATGCCCCGGCACAACAGGGCGTCGAGCATGTAGGCGCCGCCGCCGCGCGCTGTGTTCTGCGCCGAGGTATGGTTGTAGACCTCGATGGCATGGGCGGACGTGATCGTTGCCGCTTCCTCTTCTCGCAGCCCATACCATTCCGGGTGGACGATGGCGACGAAAGCCCCGGCCGCCGCGCAACGTTCGGCCAGTTCCGGTCCTGTCTCGGATGCGGCGGTCGGCGTAAAATCAAGGGGCAATCCGACAGCCAGAATATGCCAGGGGTCGCCATGCGAGATCGCCCCGGTATGCACTTCGGCACCAAGCAGCGTGGTGAAGCGATTGGTGCGGAAAGGACGCGTATCCGAGATCGGAAAACCGTATTCGGGCAAAAAATGGTCGCTCAGGCAGATGAAGTCATAGCCCATCGCCGCATAGCGCCGGCAGACTTCGCCAGGCTCCAGCCGTCCGTCCGACAGGTTGGAATGGGTGTGCAGATTGCCGCGATGAAAACGGCCGGGGCGGGTGAAGGCGGCAAAGGACATGGCATTCGGTCTCGCAAAAAAGGACAAGCCCTTGCGCTAGAGCATGTTCAGCAAAAGTGGATACCAGTTTTGCGGTTTGAACATGCGACCACTCAAGGACTTAGGTCATGCGTTTTGATTCCATCAAAACGTGGCATGACCTAGCATCCGAACATGACAATCACGTCGCGGTCCCGCGATTGCCCTCACCGTTGCGCCGGCCGGTCTGCCGCGTACCGGTCGGGAGCGGCAAGCGTCACGCTGACCTTTGCTGGTTTGCCATCTGCGTCGAGACGATGTCGTCCACCAGGAATGTGATGGTCAGCGGCGCGCCGACCTCGGGCGGAAGGGTCTGCCGGTCATTGAAGCTGTCGAGCTTGACCACATCTCCGCCGCCGAGATCGATGCCGAGCCGCACGACGGAACCGAGGAAGCTGGCATGGGCGACGTGGCCGGAAAGGGCGATGCCGCGGTCGTGGCCATTGGCAAGGCGCATTGACTCGGGCCTGAGCTTCAAGGCGACGCGGTCACCGGCCCTGGCAATCGCGGGCAATGACGGCACATTCAGTTCAGCCGCGCCGATCCTGACCATATTGCGGCTCGGCTCGGCGACCTCGGCATGCAGCGTGTTGAGCTGGCCGATAAAATCGGCAACGAAAGGCGTTGCCGGACGGTTGTAGATATCGAACGGATTGCCGTGCTGTTCGATCAGGCCGGCATGCATGACGACGATATCGTCCGAGACCGACAGCGCCTCTTCCTGATCGTGGGTGACAAAGACGGTGGTGATGCCGAGCTCGCGCTGGATTTCGCGGATCTGGGCGCGCAGGGAAACACGGATCTTGGCGTCGAGCGCCGAAAGCGGCTCGTCGAGCAAGAGCATGCGCGGACGCGGCGCGATGGCGCGAGCCAGGGCGACGCGCTGCTGCTGGCCACCGGAAAGCTCGAACGGAAAGCGCTTTTCGAAGCCCAGAAGGCCAACCAGCTTGAGCATTTCGGCGACGCGGGCCTCGATCTCGTCGCGGCTGGCGCCGGCGACCTTGAGGCCGAATCCGACATTGCCGGCAGCATTCATGTTGGGAAAAAGGGCATAGGCCTGAAACACCATGCCGATCTTGCGCTGGCTGGCGGTCAGGCCGGTGACGTCCTGTCCGTCGATGTGGATGGTGCCGGAGCTCGGATTCTCGAAGCCGGCAATGATCCGCAGGACGGTGGTCTTGCCGCAGCCCGAGGGTCCGAGGAACGACACGAACTTGCCGCGTGCCAGCGACAGGTTGAAATCCTTGACGACCGTGTTGGGACCAAAGCTCTTGTTGATGGCATGCAGGTCGAGAAAGCTCATGGGGCCAGTTTCCGTGATTGGCCGGTTCCGAAGCGCGGCAGCAGGCGTTGATTGGGTTTGCGGGTGGCGAACAATTGCATCAGCAGCATCAGAATCCAGGTCAATGCAAAACTGAGGATGGCGAGCGCCGCCGGTTCATAGGCCCGGTCCTCCCCGAGCTGTACCATGTAGGGGCCGAAAGCGGGCCGGTTGAGAAGGCTAGCGAGCACGAATTCGCCAAGGCTGATCGAGAAGGTCAGGAACGCGCCAGCGACAATGGCGGAGCGGACATTGGGGAAGATGATCTCGACGATGGTGCGCAGACGCGAGGCACCAAGACTCTCCGCCGCCTCGGTCAAGGTGGCGATGTCGATGGCGGCCATGCCGTTGTCGACGGCGCGGAACATATAGGGCAGCGACAAGACGACATAGCCGACGATCAACAGGATGTCGGTGCCGGTACTGGTCATGGTGAGCGGCAATATGGAACTGCTGCCGAACAGCCTGATATGGCCGAACACCAGCACGACCGGCGGGATGATCAGCGGCAGGAGCGACAGGAATTCGACCGCCGGACGCAGCTTCTGCAGCTTGAGGCGCACCCAATAGGCGGTGGGCACGACAAGAATGGCGCCGAACAGGATCGCCGCAAACGAAGCGATGGCGGAGTAGCTCAGCGTATTGATGAAATCGGCGCTGGCAAGGACCGAGGCATAGGACGCAAGCGACAGCTCGCCACGCTTCATTTGCAGCGAAAACTGGAACGTGGCGTAAAGCGGCACCAGGAAATAGGCGGCCGCGACGAAAACGATCAGCGTCGAGGCGATGGGAAAGCCATGCTTCATTTCTGCCACCTCTCCGCCCTGGCGCGAAGCACGAGGTAGAGCGTGTTGGAAAGGACCATGATCACCACCATGCCGAACGCGATGGCATAGCCGAGATTGGGATTGTAGAGCACGTTGCCGCGGATCTGCTGGAACAGCACGATCGGCACGACGGAGAAATTCGAACCGGTCAGGGCGATCACCGTCGCCAGCGTGCCGAAGGCATTGGCAAACAGCAAGAGGAAGCAGCCGAGCACCGAGGGCGTCAGCACCGGCAGACCGACCTCGAGCCAGTATTGGGCGCGGTTGGCGCCAAGGCTCTGCGCCGCCTCGCGCCATTCCGGCTTCAGTCCCTCGACGGCGGGCGTGATGACCAGAAGCATCAGCGGCAGCTGGAAATACAGATAGGTCAGGGCCAGTCCCCAGAATGAATAGAGGGTAAAGCCGCTGGCATAAAGGTCGATGCCGAAGACCTGCTTCAAGATGATCGTCACCAGACCGAGCCGGCCGAGCGTGGCGATGAAGGCGAAGGCCAGCGGCACGCCGGCGAAGTTGGAGGCGACGCCGGAAAACGTCGTGAAGGCATGCCGCAGCCAGCTCGGCAAGCCGCCCATGATCACGGCATAGGCCAGCAACAGCCCGGCAATTGTTCCGATCGCCGCGGAGGCAAAGCTGAGCCGGATCGACAGCCAATAGGAAGCGGCAATATTGGGACTGGTGAGGTCAATGAGATTGGCGAAGGTGAACTCGCCCTGCTGGTTCTGAAAGGCGCCGATGAACAGATAAGCGACCGGAATCAGCATGAACAGCGTCGTGAAGGCGAAATAGGGAATGGCTCCGAGCCAGCTCCACGACACCCGCGCCGCGATATTGCGAGTCGGTATCGGCTGGCCCACCCTCACATCGTTGGCGACACTCTCTATCATTGCGGTCATGGATCGGGTCGGCTCCGTTTTTCAAAAAAAACATCGCGAAACGGCAATACGACCGCCGGGAGATCCGCGATCCCCCGGCAGTCCGGAATGCAAAAGTCCGCCAGGGAGTAGCGCCTATTCGACGCCCATGTCCTTGGCCCAGTTTTCAGCCGTGGCCTGCTTGGCGGCGCCCTGTTCGTCCAGGGTCGGGAACACTGCCTTGGCATAATTCTCGGCTGGCGGCAGGTTGGCCATCAGCTCGGCCGGAAGCGTGCCGGCATCGGACATCGCGTTGAAGCGGATCGGATGGCAGTAGCCGGCGAGCCAGCCGAGCTGGCCTTCGTCGGAATAAAGGTATTCCATCCACAGCTTGGCGGCATTCGGATGAGGCGCGAAGGCCGAGATGGCCTGGACGTAGACGCCGGCCAGCACCGAATCTGACGGCACGATCACGTCGACCGGCGGGTTGCCGGCAAGCTTGTCGCGCATGGCCAACAGGTTGTAGTCCCAGTCGAAATAGATCGGGGTGGCGCCCTGGGTCAGGTTCTGGACATTGCCGTTGACCGGCACGAGGATGCCGGCATCCTTGAGACCTCTGAAGTAGGCGATGCCGGCATTGAGGGCTTCGGCTCCGCCAGCCGCACCGGTGGAAACACCGGCGGCATAGACCGTCATCATCGAGCTGTTGCCGGTACGCGGGTCACCCGGCAGGGCGACGGAATTGGCGAACTTGCCATCCGTGAGGTCGGCAAAGGACGTCGGCAAATCGGTGACGACGTCTTTGTTGATGCCCATGGCGAGCACGCCATAATAGTCACCGTACCAGTAGCCCTCGGCGTCCTTGGCGGAGTCCGGAATGTCGTCCCAGGTCGAAACCTTGTAGGGCTGGATCAAGCCTTCGGCCTTGGCGGCGGGTCCGAAGCTGAGGCCGACGTCGATGACGTCGGGGGCCTGCGGGCCGGTATTGCCCTTGTTGGCCTTGATGGCTTCGATTTCGTCGCCCGAGCCGGCATTGGGATTGAGCTCGTTGACGGTGATGCCGGGATATTTGGCCTTGAAGCCTTCGATGACGCCGCCATAGGCGCACCAGTCATGCGGCAACGCGATCGTGGTGAGCTGGCCTTCGGCCTTGGCGGCTTCATAGAGCGCGTCCATGTCGACGGCGAAAGCAGAAAAAGTGGAAGCGAAAAGTGCAACGGTCGAAATCGACGCCGTGAATACGGTCTTGATGGTCATAAGGGAGCTCCCTGGGGCTGTGCCGTTCCGGCAATACGCCGCCAACGGTCAGAGGCACTCAGTTAGGACGGCTCAATGACACCCTCGTGAAGCCCGGGCATCGCCGCTTGTTCTCCCGGCCAAAAACGCGCGGACACCGTCTTCCCGGCGACTTCCCGCCGGTTGCCGGCCAAGGCGGCCGGGCGCCAGGGACCCTGAGCGGCGGGCCAAGGCAATTTCTTTGCATTTTGTCCGAAACTCGACTATATGCCCGGCAACGCGACGGCTGCTTGGCCGTGAGACGGCGCGCCGTCTCGTCATAAGCTAGGCGAAAGGCCTGTCGCGTCACACGGCCCCGACTGGACGACATCCCGGTCCGGGCATCTCCCAATCCTCATCGACGAAAGGATGCACGATGTCGATCACACCGGAGCGCAAGGCTCAGTTGATCAAGGAATACGCGACCAAGGCAGAGGACACCGGCTCGCCGGAAGTCCAGGTCGCGGTGCTCACCGAGCGCATCGCCAATCTGACCGAACACTTCAAGAGCCACGTCAAGGACAACCATTCCCGGCGCGGTCTTTTGAAGCTCGTCAGCCAGCGTCGCCGTCTTCTTGACTATGTCAAGAACAAGGATACCGGGCGCTATCAGTCGCTGATCGAGCGGCTCGGTCTGCGCCGCTAGGCGCACCCGACATGCGAGGCGGCGGCATCGACTGCCGCCTTGCCTATATGCGGCCCATGCCCGAGGCGCGGCAGGATCGTTGGCTGCTTTCCCAAATTCCGTCTTTGAGAAAGCCGCTCGCCGTCTTGCCTGCTCCCCGGTCGGGTCAAACCGGAAGGGTCCGCGACGACGCATTTGCGCATGGGGCGCATTCGCAGAGCGGACAGGCGCAAGGGACGAAGGGTCCCTGGCGCATGGATTAGGAAAGAAAACACATGTTCGATCACCACAAAGTGGAACTCAACTGGGGCGGCCAGCCCCTGACGCTCGAGACCGGCAAGATCGCCCGCCAGGCGGACGGCGCCGTGCTCGCCAGCCTTGGCGAAACCGTGGTTCTGGCCACCGTTGTCAGCGCCAAGACCGCCAAGCCCGGCCAGGACTTCTTCCCGCTGACGGTCAATTATCAGGAAAAGACCTTCGCGGCCGGCAAGATCCCCGGCGGCTATTTCAAGCGCGAGGGCCGTCCGACCGAAGCCGAGACGCTGACCTCGCGTCTCATCGACCGTCCGATCCGCCCGCTCTTTCCGGCCGGCTTCCGGAACGAGACCCAGGTCATCATCACCGTTCTCCAGCACGATCTCGAAAACCAGCCGGACGTTCTGGCCATGGTCGCGGCCTCGGCGGCCCTGACCATTTCCGGCGTGCCCTTCATGGGCCCGATCGGCGCCGCCCGCGTCGGCTTCATCGACGGCGAATACGTGCTCAACACCCCGATCGACCGCCGCGACGACAGCCAGCTCGACCTCGTCATGGCCGGCACGATGGACGCGGTGCTCATGGTCGAATCCGAAGCCAGGGAGCTTTCCGAAGAGGTCATGCTCGGCGCCGTGATGTTCGGTCACGAGCAGTCCCGCAAGGTCATCGAAGCGATCATCAAGCTGGCCGAACTGGCTGCCAAGGAGCCGCGCGATTTCGTGCCCGAGGATCTGTCCGAACTCGAAGCCGACATGCTCAAGGTCATCGAGACCGACCTCAGGGCCGCCTACAAGATCACCGCCAAGGAAGAGCGCTATGCCGCGGTCGACGCCGCCAAGGACAAGGTCAAGGCGCATTACGCTCCGGCGGAAGGCGAGGAGGCCAAGCATTCCGACGAACAGATCGGCGCGGTTTTCAAGCACCTGCAGGCCAAGATCGTCAGGTGGAACATTCTCGACACCGGTTTGCGCATTGACGGCCGCGATCTGAAGACGGTCCGTCCGATCGTCGCCGAGGTCGGCCTGTTGCCGCGCACCCATGGTTCGGCCCTGTTCACCCGCGGCGAGACCCAGGCCCTGGTCGTCGCCACTCTGGGCACGTCCGACGACGAGCAATATGTCGATTCGCTCGAGGGCAC
>JAHJQZ010000151.1 GCA_018818925.1 Alphaproteobacteria bacterium | reverse complement strand
GCGACTGTTCGGGTTCAATGGATGAACGGGCGGAGACTCAGGCTCCCCCACGGGCTTGTCGGCCCAAGGGAACATCGGTCTTCCGCCCGTTGCCGCACCCCCAACTCTAGCAGATGCGGATGCGGTCAAGTTACAAGGGAGGCAGCCTGCGTTTCCCGAAGGGAACCCATCATGACATCCATTCTGCTTGCGGGGCCCGCAACGGAGCCAGTGACGCTTGCCGAGGCCAAGGCCTTTTTGCGCGTCGACGGCACCGACGAGGACCCGTTCATTCAAACGCTGATCGCGGCGGCGCGGCTGCATACGGAAAGCGTTTCGGGCCGCGCCATGATCACCCAGAGCTGGCGCGTGCTGGTCGATCAATGGCCGGCGGACCGGAAGCTCCGCCTGCCGGTCGCGCCGCTCAAAACGCTCAGCGAAATCCGCACCTATGACGCGGACGGGGAGCCGACCATCCTGGCCCTGGCCGAATTCCAGCCCGAAAGCGGCACGGCGCCGGCGCATCTGGTCGTGCCGTCCATGGTTGCCGACATGCCGGCTCTGCGCCAGTACAACGGCATCGAAATCGATTATGTCGCCGGTTTCGGCGATGCGCCCGAAAACGTGCCCGAGGACTTGCGCCACGCCGTCCTGACCCTTGTCGGCTACTGGTTCGAGCACCGCGACGCGGTGATCGTCGCCGGCTCGGGCGCCGTCGTGCCGGCCGGTTTCGACCGCCTGATCGAAGGCTATCGGCAGGTGCGGTTGTGAGCGGGGAGACGCCGGCCATCGGCGGCCTGCGCGACCGCGTGCAACTGTTCCGCAAAAACCAGACGCTGGAGCCGGAAGGTGGGCAATCGATCCTGTTCGTGCCGCTGGCAACGGTCTGGGCGCGGGTGCATGCCCGCCCGGCCGGGCGCGACGGCTTTGCCGACGCGCGCGGGACGGGGGCGACGCACAGTGTGACGCTGCGCCATCGCAGCGACCTCGGACCCGGCGACCGCATCGCCTGGCGCGGGCGGGCGCTCGAGGTGCTGTCGGCCGAGGATCTCAACGATCGGCGCGCCTATACGATTTGCACCTGCGCCGAGGCGAGGGTGACGGCATGACCCATCCCATCATCGCACTGCAGCAGGCCCTGCTGGCAGCGCTGTTCGCCGACGCGGAGCTGATCGCGGCGCTCGGCGGTGCCTATGTCTTCGACGCGCCGCCCTCGGGCCGCGGGCCGCCCTATGCGGCGATCACCCGGCACGACGTTCTGAGTCGGGACACTGACGGTGCGCCGGGCCACGACCATCGGCTGCTGATCCAGTGCTGGCATCCAGAGCCGAGCCGCAAGGCGGTGCTGGCGATCGCCGAACGCGTGGTCGCGGTGGCGCTTGCCGCTGACCTCGGCGGCGCGGACCTCATCGTGACGCATATGCAGCACGACCGTACCGACACGGCCATCGACCTCAAGACCGGATATGCCCGCGCGGCGATTGCGCTGCGGGTGTTTTCCGAGCCGGTGGGCTGAGCCCGAGGCGCGCGTCGGCGTCATTGCGAGGCGCGGAGCGCCGAAGCAATCCAGGGGCCGCTGGCACGGCGCTTTTGGCTTTCTGGATTGCCGCGCTCACTTCGTTCGCTCGCAATGACGGGGTGAGGTGAGACTCGCCCGATTTCATCCCAACAAAGGACAAAAACATGAGCGCCCAGAGCGGCAAGGACATGCTGTTGAAGCTGGACCAGACCGGGTCCGGCTCGTTTCTGACGGTGGCGGGCCTGAGAACCCGCAGCCTTTCCCTCAACGCCGCCGCGGTCGATGTCACCGACGCGGAATCGGCCGGGCGCTGGCGCGAACTGCTCGATGGCGGCGGCATCCGGCGCGCCGGGATATCGGGGCGCGGCATCTTCAAGGACCAGACTTCGGACGCGCAAATCCGGGCGCTGTTCTTTGCCGGAACGATCCGCGACTGGCAGCTTGTCTTGCCCGATTTCGGCGTGATCGCGGGCAAGTTCCAGATCACGAGCCTCGAATTCGCCGCCGACCATGCCGGCGAGGTGACCTTCGACATCGCGCTCGAGAGCGCCGGGGAGTTGAGTTTTGCGGCGGCATAGGGCTTCTCCCTCCCCTCGACGGGGAGGGTGGCCTGCCGAAGGCAGGTCGGGTGGGGTGGAGCTGCGAGCGCTGGCGTCGCGATCCCCCACCCAGGCTCACGACGGACTTAGCGAAGGGCTAAGTCCTGTTCACCAACCCTCCCCACAAGGGGGAGCGACTGTCTTGGAGGTCAAGCGTTTTGCCATGGTTTGTTGTCCCGGACGATAGCGTTGAGGATGGTGATGAGCTTGCGCATGACGGCGATGACGGCGACGATTTTGGGCTTGCCGTTGGCAACGAGCCG
>JAHJQZ010000150.1 GCA_018818925.1 Alphaproteobacteria bacterium | reverse complement strand
GCATCGGCGCGCACTCGACGAACTCAAATCACCACCAAATCCGCCCCCCAAGGACCCAAGGCAAATGACGCTGCAACTGGTCCCGGGCTAAACCGGACAGCAGTGGGTCAAGCCCGAGGGCTACAGTGATTACGGTGAAAGTCTAGCAAAGAAACCTAATTTGGATCACAGCGACAATGCCCCAAATTCCCATAGCTTGCCGCGGCGCTGTTTGCCTCCCCTTGCGGGAAGGGATTGGGGGTGGGGGGTTCTGCGCCGGCGCGCGTGGCTCCGCCCCACCCGACCCGGCTGCGCCGGGCCTTCTTGCCTCTATTCGTGCCACTGGCACGAATAGCCCTGTCGGACGGCGCGAAGTCCCCGTCAAGGGGAGGGAGGAGAGGATGACAGCGACAGTCCGCCAAACGCCCGCCCTTGCCAGTCCGGCCTGGGCCGGCTAGCATTAACGTTCACATTCAGCGCGACACCCATCATCGGCCAGACGCACGACGTCCCGCTTGCCTGCGGGCGCGGCCATTGGCTTAAGGAGGAAATCCCATGCACCACCGCAAGCTCGGCAATACCGGCGCCGTCGTCACCCATCTTTGTCTCGGGGCCATGACCTTTGGCAACGAATCGACCGAGGAGGTCTCGTTCGGGCTGATGGACGACTATGCCGCGGCCGGCGGCAATTTCATCGACACGGCCGATGTCTATACCGCCGGCGCTTCGGAACTGATCGTCGGGCGCTGGCTCAAGGCGCGGCCGACCGAGGCGAAACGGATGGTCATTGCATCGAAGGGGCGGTTCCCGATGGGCGAGGGGCCGAACGATGTCGGGCTTTCCCGCCGCCATCTCGGGGAGGCGCTCGATGCCTCGCTCTCCCGGATCGGCGTGGAGCGGATCGATCTGTACCAGATGCATGCCTGGGACGCGCTGACCCCGATCGAGGAGACCCTCAGATTCCTCGACGATGCCGTCCGCGCCGGCAAGATCGCCTATTACGGCTTTTCCAATTATCTCGGCTGGCACATCACCAAGGCGGTCTACGAGGCGCGCGCCCGCCATTTCACCGCCCCGGCGACGCTGCAGCCGCAATACAACCTGCTTTGCCGCGACATCGAGCACGAGATCGTGCCGGCTTGTCTCGATGCCGGCATCGGCCTTCTGCCGTGGTCGCCGCTCGGTGGCGGCTGGCTCGCCGGCAAGTACAAGCGCGACACCTTGCCGAAGGGCGCCACAAGGCTCGGCGAGGACCCGAACCGCGGCATGGAGGCCTATGCGCCGCGCAACGCCAAGGAAAAGACCTGGATGATCATCGATACGGTGCAAAGGATCGCCGGCGCGCATGGTGCGACGCCGGCGCAGGTGTCGCTCGCCTGGGTGGCGGCGCAGCCGGCGGTGACCTCGGTCATTCTCGGCGCCCGCACCCGCGCCCAATTGAAGGACAATCTCGGCGCCGCCGGCCTCGTGCTGACGAGCGAGGACCTCGCCGAACTCGACCGGGTCAGCCGGCCGGACATGGAAGAATACCCCTACGGTCCCCAGGGCATCGGCCAGCGCCACCGCAAGATCGCAGGCGGGCGCTAGGCGCTTTCCGACGAAGCGGAACGGATGCTCCTGCCGCGCCAATTGGTCGCTCGGACAAAGGAGGCCTTGCCGGTGCCCGGTTTGCTATTGCTTTGCGGCAAACCAACCGGACACCGGCGGAACCATGTCTGACACTCCACACCTGCGGCGCACGCCCGAAACCGGCCTCAGCGCCGACGAGGTCGCGCGGCGGCTCGGCGAGGAGGGCTACAACGAACTGCCCCGCCAGGAAAAGCGCACGCTTTTCGCCATCGTCTTCGACGTGATCAAGGAGCCGATGCTGGCGCTGCTGCTCGTCGGCGGGCTGGTCTACCTGATGATCGGCGAGCCGTTCGATGCCGGGCTGCTGCTGGTTTTCGCCACCCTGTCGATTGGCATGACCATCGTCCAGGAAACGCGCTCGGAACGGGTGCTCGACGCCCTCAAATCCCTCACCTCGCCACGCGCCCTGGTCATTCGCGACGGCGCCACGCTGCGCATTGCCGGACGCGAGGTGGTGCGCGGCGACCTCGTGGTTCTTTGCGAGGGCGACCGGGTGCCGGCCGACGCGGTACTGGTCGAGGCCGAGGACCTGTTGACCGACGAATCGCTCTTGACCGGGGAATCGGTGCCGGTCAGGAAATCGGTTGCCGCTACGCTTGATCTTTTAGCAACAAGGCCCGGCGGCGACGATCTGCCCTTCGTTTATTCCGGTTCGCTCGTGGTGCGCGGCACCGGGCTGGCCCAGGTCACGGCCACCGGAGCACGAAGCGAGATCGGCCGGATCGGCCAGACGCTGAGCGGACTCGAAACCGAGCCGAAGCGGCTGCAGATCGAGATGCGGAAGATCGTTGTGTTCTTCGCCGTGCTCGGCGCCATCGTCAGCCTTGCCGCCGTGGTGCTTTACGGCACGCTGAGGGGCGACTGGCTCGAGGGCGTGCTCGCCGGCATCGCCATCGGCATGTCGATGCTGCCCGAAGAGTTTCCGGTGGTCCTGACCGTCTTCATGGTCATGGGCGCCTGGCGCATTTCCAAGGCCGGGGTTTTGACGCGGCGGGCGGGCAGCATCGAAACCCTTGGGTCGGCGACGGTCCTATGCACCGACAAGACCGGCACGCTGACCGAGAACCGCATGACGGTGACCGAGTTGCGGGCCTGGACGGGCGCGGGCTTTGCCGGGCCGGCGCAGCGGGTCGGTGACAATGGCGATCTCAAAACGCTGGCGCGCTGCGGGGTCCTCGCCTGCGAACGCCAGCCCTTCGACCCGATGGAGCAGGCTTTCCACGCCTATGGCGAAAGCGAAGTCGGCGAACCGCTGCGGCAGAGCCTCGCCGCCTGGACGCGCGACCGCAGCTACGGATTGCGCCCCGATCTGCTCGCCGTCTCGCATGTGTGGAAACGGGGCGAAGCGGAAAACCGCTATATCGCCGCCAAGGGCGCGCCCGAGGCGATTGCCGATCTGTGCGGGCTCGCGGGCGAAGACCGGGCGCGGCTCGACGCCGAAGTCGCGGCGATGGCGGCGCGTGGGCTGCGGGTCATCGGCGTGGCGGAGGCCGAACACGACGGCGACGCCCTGCCTGAAACGCAGCGCGCCTTCGATTTCCGCCTTCTCGGCCTTGCCGGGCTGGCCGATCCCTTGCGGGAGGGGGTGCGCGAGGCCATCGCGCAGTGCCGCACTGCCGGCATCCGCGTCGTGGTGATTTCCGGCGACTTCCCGGAAACGGCGCGGGCCATCGCCGAACAGGCGGGAATAGAAACCCAGGGCGTGATGACCGGCGACGTGCTGGCGGGCTTGCGCGACGACGCGCTCCGCACCGAGGTCACCAGGGCCAACGTCTTTGCCCGCATCATGCCGGAGCAAAAGCTCAGAATCGTCGAGGCCCTCAAGGCCAATGGCGAGATCGTCGCCATGACCGGCGACGGGGTCAACGACGCGCCTTCGCTCAAGGCGGCCCATATCGGCGTCGCCATGGGCAGGCGCGGTACCGACGTGGCGCGCGAGGCTTCCTCGATCGTGCTGCTCAACGACGATTTCAATTCGATCGTTGCGTCCATGCGTCTCGGACGCCGCATCTACGACAATCTCAGAAAGGCGATGTCGTTCATCTTCGCGGTGCATCTGCCGATCGGTGGCATGGCGCTGTTGCCGCTCCTGACCGGCCTGCCGGTGATCTTCGCGCCCATCCATATCGCCTTCCTCGAAATGGTCATCGATCCGGTCTGCTCGCTGGTGTTCGAGGCCGAGACCGAGGAAAAAAACATCATGAGCCGGAAGCCGCGCGATCCGGACGAACCCCTGTTCACCCGCGACATGGTGACAAGGGCGCTGCTCCAGGGCCTTGTGGCTTTCGCCTTGGTGGCCGGCGTCTATTTGTGGTCGCTCTCGGCCGGCATGCAGGCGGACGGCGTGCGCGCCGCGACGTTCCTGACGCTGGTTCTGGTCATCGTCGGTATGATCTTTGCCAATCGCTCGTTCAGCCCGTCGCTGAGGGAGGCGCTGCTGCGTCCCAACAAGGCGCTGGTCTGGGTGCTGCTCATGGTCGGCGGCACACTGGCGCTGGCGCTGCTCTTGCCGGTGATGCGCGACCTGTTCGGTTTCGCGCCGCTCGACTGGATGCATCTGGGCATGGGGCTCGGAGCGGGGCTGGTCTTGCTCGGTCTCGCCGAGCTGTTCAAGCGCCATGTGCACAAGCGGGGTGGCACGCAACACTCGTGACCCCGCGCGATGCTGACGGCTGGCGATTTGCGCCGGAAGGCGCGCGTCGATAGTCTCGCATCCGGTTCACCAGGGCAGTTCAGACATGCCGCATCTTGCGCAATCCATGTTCCGGCTCGGCACCGAGACGGCATTCGATGTTCTGGCGCGGGCCAACCGGCTCATCGCTGAGGGCCGGGACATCATCAATCTCGGCATCGGCCAGCCGGATTTCAAAACGCCGGACCATATCGTCGAGGCGGGCGTGAAGGCACTGCGCGACGGCCATCATGGCTATACCCCGGCCAATGGCATTCCGGCGCTGCGCGAGGCGGTGGCGGAGGATCTCGGCCGGCGCCACGGCGTCGAGGTGAACCCCGATCACGTCGTCGTCGTGCCGGGCGGCAAGCCGACCATGTTCTTTGCCGTCTTGATGTTCGGCGAGCCGGGCGTCGAGGTCATGTATCCCAATCCCGGTTTCCCGATTTACGAATCGGTCATTCGCTTCTCCGGCGCGACGCCGGTGCCGATCGCGCTCGCCGAGGACAGGGGTTTCGCCTTTTCCGCCGATTCGGTGCTGGCCGGGATCACCGATAGGACGCGGCTGATCATCATCAATTCGCCAGCCAACCCGACCGGCGGCGTCACGCCGAAATCCGAGATCGACAGGCTCGTCGCCGGGCTCGAAGCGCATCCGCATGTGACATTGCTGTCCGACGAGATCTATTCGCAAATGCTCTACGAGGGCCGCCAACACGTCTCGCTGCTGAGCTATCCCGAAATCCGCGACCGGGTGATCATGCTCGACGGCTGGTCCAAGACCTATGCCATGACCGGCTGGCGGCTCGGCTATGCCGTCTGGCCCGAAGCGCTGGCGCCGCATGCGACGCGCCTCGCCATCAACGACCATTCCTGCGTCAATGCCGCGACCCAATATGCCGGCATCGCGGCGCTGACCGGTCCGCAGGACGCCGTCCACGAAATGGTCCGGGCCTTTAACGAGAGACGCAAGGTCATCGTTTCCGAGCTCAACCGGCTGCCCGGCTTCCGCTGCGTCGATCCGGGTGGGGCGTTCTACGCCTTCCCCAATATCTCGGGAACGGGACTGTCGGCCTCGGCGCTTCAGGACAGACTGCTGCACGAGGCCGGCGTCGCCGTCATCGCCGGCACGAGCTTCGGCGCTTTCGGCGAAGGGTTCCTCAGGTTCTCCTACGCCAATTCGACCGAGAACATAATCGAGGCGGTCAGGCGGATCGGGGCGCATCTCTAGGCTTGCGGCCGGACCAGGCAGCAATGCGACGCCCATCGGCATCGCCCCGTGCTGACAGGTTCTTCGGATGCGCGCTGCCGAGCGAATGCACGGCAGTCTGGCAGACTGCGGCGATTTGACGCAGCGCAGGCGCGCCTTACATCGCCGGGGCGAAGTGGCTGCCGAGGAAATAGGGCCAGACCACAAGCCCGAGCAATCCGAGCCAGAAGTCGAGATGCAGGTAGCCGATGCTGAACAGCCAGCCGCCGAACCAGAACAGGCCGAAGCAGCCGCCATTGTTGATATTGATCTTGCGTTCCATTTGCCCTCTCCCGTGACGGGGTTGCGCGTTCGCGGCCGGTGCCGCCAAAGCCGGGTGTAATGTCGGATGAATCCCGCACCGTTCAAGACGGGAATCGACAGGCAGTCATACTGTCGCGCCTGGCCTCCTGCGCCTATTGCCCAGTTAACAGAGTGTAAACCAATTGTGGGCGCAACTACTCGTGGATTTTCGCGATTTGTTGTCGACTGGATTTGCCACTTCCCATCCGATGAGAAGAGAAGAGAAAATGCCCAAAGTCCGATTGATTGCCCGCGACCAGATTGCCGAACGCGCCTTCGAGATCTGGGAAATCGAAGGAAAACCGCACGGACGCGATCAGGAACACTGGGAGCGAGCGGAAGCCGAGCTGCGCAAGACCATGGCACGGATGTCGCCGGCCAAGCCGAAACGTTCCGCCAAGGCAGCGTCCGAACTTGCCGCGGCCAAGCCCAGCGCCGCCAAGGCCAAACCGGCCAAGGCCTAGCATTCGGGCATAAGCTGTTCGGGCTGACAAAGCGATACTCGCCTTGCCGAACGCGCCGGGGTTGCGGCCGAAATTCCGCGAATCCACGCGTCCGGCCGCTTCGGCCGCCGGGCAGGCGCGACATGCCCTTGGACTGGTGAAATCCTTCGCATCCGTCTTGCCTGCCGCAGACGATTCCGTATTGTGAACGAAACAGGAACCTGCATCGGCGCCGTTGCGCGCGCGGCGGGGGCGGGGTCGGCCGGCATGACGAGTATCAAAGGCGAGAAACGGGTTGCGGCGTCGCTCACGGTGCCCGTTGGCCAGGCAAGGGCGATGTGGATCGCGGCGCAGGCGCTCGACCGCGCCGCGCCGTTCGGATCGGGGCCGGAGGCGGTGGCCGCGGCGGTCAGCCAGCTCGGCTATGTGCAGATCGACACGATTAACGTCATCGAGCGCTCGCATCACCATATCCTTTTCAACCGCATCCCGGCCTATCGGCGCGCCGATCTTCACAGCGCCCAGTCCGTCGAAAGGTCAGTGTTCGAATACTGGACGCATGCGCTCAGCTATGTGCCGGTCACCGATCTCAGGTTCTTCACCGGCACGATGAAGGCGCATGCCAGTGATCCGGCCGGCTGGGGCGGGGTGGTGAGCCCAGGCGAACTCGGCAAGATCCTCAGGCGCATCCGCGACGAAGGCGCGCTGGCCATTTCCGACATCACGGACGACACGCTGGTCGAGAAGGCGCATCTATGGGCCAGCAAGAAACCGTCCAAGCGCGCGCTCGAAGCCGGGTTCTATTCCGGACGGCTGGTCATTTCCAGACGCGACGGCATGCTCAAGACCTACGAGCTGACCGAGCGGCATTTCGGACTGGAAAGGCTCCCGAGGCCGGCCAGCAAGTCCGACATCGACCGCTACCATCTCGATCGCGCCCTGAGAGCACAGGGGCTCGTCAGCCTCGACTCGGTCTGTTTCAACGCGACCTATGCCAAGCCGCCCGTCGACAAGCTGGCAATCGCCGCGCTGATCGGCAAACAGGTGCGCGCCAGGCGGCTCATCGAGTTGCGGCTCGCGAACGATGACAGGACAGCCTATTTCGCCCGGCCGGAGGCGCTCGACGCGTCTTTGCCGGAACCGGTGCTGACCCATATCCTGTCGCCCTTCGACCCGCTGGTCATCCAGCGCAAGCGCACCGCCAGAATCTTCGGCTACGAGCATCTGTTCGAGGCCTATGTGCCCAAGGCCAAGCGCAAGCTCGGCTATTTCACGCTGCCGGTGCTGAGCGGCGACGAGATCGTTGCGGCGCTCGACCTCAAGGCCGAGCGGGTGACAAAAAGGCTGCTGATCCAGGCCTGGCACTGGGTGGGCATGGGCAATGCGGCGAAGCACAAAGAGGCGGTGGATGCGGCGCTCGACAGGTTCGCGGCATTTCAGTTCGCGGACATGACCTAGAAAAACGCCTCACGCAACAGGTTGAGGCCCATCACCAAGAACATGATCAGCACGGCGGTGCGGAATTTCGAAGCATCGAGCTTCTTGCGGATCTGTTCGCCGAGGGCGAAGCCGATCAGGGTCGGCACGACCATGATGCCGGATATCTGCGCCGTTTCCGCCGTGATCAGGCCATTATTGACATAACCGAACAAGAGCGGAATCGAGCCGCACAGGAACAGGATGGCCGAAGCGCGGATGAACTCTTCCTTGTCGAGGCGGCGGGCGAGGAAATAGATCACCATCGGCGGCGCCCAGATGGCCGTCAGTCCGCCCGAAATACCCGACGCGATTCCGCCGATGATCTGGCCGACGCGGTCGTATCTGGCCGGCAGCGCCGGCGGCGTGAACGAGAGATTGATCACGGCGAACAGGACGATCATCAGGCCGAGCGCGAAAACCAGCACCTCGGCGGAAACGCTCGTGGCAAAGAAGGTGGTGATGAACAGTGAAATGGCGAGCGTCGCCGCGAACACGCCGTAGCGCTTGATGGCCGGCAGGACGTAGCCGGAACGATAGACCTGCCAGAGATTGCTGATCACGATGGGAAAGATCGCCAGAAGGACGGCGACGCGCGGATCGATGATCTGGGAGAGAATGCCGACCGAGGTGATCGGCAGGCCGATGCCGACGACGCCCTTGACGGTGCCGGCCAGAAGGAACACCAGGAAACCAAGCAGGAGGAGATTGAAATCGAGGATCACGGTCGGGCTCGCATGGCGTGTTCGGACAGGGTGATGCCGACGACGACGAGCGCCGCCGCCAGCAGGTGGAAGGGTTCGAGATGCTCGCCGAGAACGAGCACCGACAAAACCGTGCCGGTGATCGGCAGGAGGTTGATGAACAGCGAGGCGCGGTTGGGCCCAACGATCTCGACGCCGCGCGCATAGCAGAGCTGGGCAATGATTGAGGGGAACAACATGACATAGGCGACGGCGCCCCAGCCGATCAGAGTCGTTTCGGCAAGCCCGGCGACGAGCGTCGCCATGCCGCCGCCGAAGGCGAAAAGGAACAGGACAGAGGCCAAGAGCGCCGCGACCGAGGTCACGAACATGAAGCTCAGCCAGTGGATGTTCGGGCGATATCTGAGGGTCAACGAATAGACGGCGTAGAGCAGGGCGGCCAGCAGCACCATGCCGTCGCCGATATTGATCGACAAGTCCACCAGCCGTTGCGGTTCGCCATGCGTCACGACCCAGACGACGCCGGCGATGGTAAAGACCAGGCCCACGATCTGCAGGAGGCGGGCGCGCACGCGGAAGACGATGAAATTGCCGGACAGGACCATGACCGGAATGGCCGCCTGCTCGATGGAGATGTTGACTGCGGCGGTGAAATGCGCCGCCCCGTAGATCAGCATGTTGAAGCCGGCAAAGCCGAGGGCGCCGTATAAGCACAGCCATAAGAGCGAGCCCGAGATTTTCGGCCAGTCGCGGCGCAAAGCCGGCACCACGAAAGGCAGAAGCAGCAGCACGGCGCCGACCCAGCGGAAAACGAGAAACAGGAACGGATCGATCTCGCCGACCGCCAGCTTGCTCGCCACCATATTGCCGCCCCAGAAGGTCGGGGCGAGCACGAGCAGCAGATAGGGCTGGGCGACCAGGGTGCGAATGAGACCGTCCCCGCCGCCTTGCGCCTTGTTGTCCATGATTGTCCTTGTGAAACCCTGCCTGACGACTTATCAGCATTCCGCACAAGCTCAAACCACCGGCGGTTGCGGCGTGTGCGTTTTTCGAACACTCGCGCACGGGGAGTGGCGCTATGGCGAACGTGGTGGTTGTCGGCTCGCAATGGGGCGACGAGGGCAAGGGCAAGATCGTCGACTGGCTGGCGGAGCGCGCCGACGTGGTCGTCCGCTTTCAGGGCGGCCACAATGCCGGCCATACCCTTGTCATCAATGGCGTCAGCTACAAGACGGCGCTTATTCCCTCGGGCGTCGTCTCGGGCAAGTTCTCGGTCATCGGCAATGGCGTGGTTGTCGATCCCAAGCATTTCGGCGAGGAGCTCGACAAGCTGACCGGCCAGGGCGTGACGATCACGCCGGACGTGCTGCGAATCGCCGACAACGCGGCGCTGATCCTTTCGGTGCATCGCGAACTCGACGCGCTGCGCGAGGACGCCACTGAAGGCTTCAAGATCGGCACGACCAAGCGCGGCATCGGGCCTGCCTACGAGGACAAAGTGGGCCGGCGCGCCATCAGGCTGTGCGATCTCGCGGAACCCGACGAATTGATGCCCAAGGTGCAGCGGCTGATGAGCCACCACAACGCGATCTTGCGCGGCATCGGCGAGACCGAAATCGATCCGCAGTCCATTTTCGACGAATTGATGGCGGTGCGCGACCGCATCCTGCCCTATTCCGGCCAGGTCTGGCGCATTCTCGCCGAGAAGCGCCGGGAAGGCGCGCGCATCCTGTTCGAGGGCGCGCAGGGTGCGCTGCTCGACAACGATCATGGCACCTATCCCTATGTCACTTCGTCCAACACCGTGGCGGGCAATGCCGCCGCCGGTTCCGGCCTCGGGCCGGGCGCCATCGACTACGTGCTCGGCATCACCAAGGCCTATGCGACGCGGGTCGGCGAAGGCCCGTTCCCGACCGAGCTCAAGGACGAGACCGGCGAATACCTCGGCGCCACCGGCAAGGAATGGGGCGTCAATACCGGGCGCAAGCGCCGCTGCGGCTGGTTCGATGCCGTCATCGTGCGCCAGACCGTCCTGACATCGGGCATCAACGGCATCGCCTTGACCAAGCTCGACGTGCTCGACGGATTGAAGGAAATCAAAGTCTGTGTCGGATACAGGCTCGGCGGCCACATTATCGACTATTTGCCCGCTTCTATGGGAGCCCAGGCCCGGGTCGAACCCGTCTACGAGACCCTCGAGGGCTGGAGTGAAACGACGGCGGGCGCGCGCAGCTGGGCGGAGCTGCCGGCGCAGGCCGTCAAATATGTGCGGTATGTCGAGGAACTCATCGGGGCTCCGGTGGCGCTGTTGTCCACAAGCCCGGAACGCGCGGATACCATAATGGTTCGCGACCCGTTCCAAGATTGAGATTTTTTGCTACAAGACCGCAACCAATTGTGAGTTGCTTCGTCTCCGATGGCTGACTACCGGGATCTGTTGCGCCGGGCGATTGACGCCCTGCCCGAGAACAATGGCAATGCCCGACGCCAGGTCTATGACAAGGCGCGCGCGGCATTGCGCAAGCAGCTTGACGCGATCCAGCCGGAACTGCCG
This sequence comes from Alphaproteobacteria bacterium, assembly GCA_018818925.1. Lineage (GTDB taxonomy): Bacteria > Pseudomonadota > Alphaproteobacteria > Rhizobiales > Devosiaceae > JAHJQZ01. Next base: position 3,369 of record JAHJQZ010000150.1, on the reverse strand, counting down.
AGCCGCGAAAAGACCCATCATCGCCTGCAGCTCGAGGAGTGCATCCGCGAGGTCGAACAGGAAGCCACCGAGCGCATGCTCTCGGGGCTGAGCCGGCTCGATCCGGACGCGTTCGGCGCGCCACCACCCGAAAGTCCGCCGTCTCCGCAACCAGCGGTGCCCGAACCGGCGCCCGCCCCCAGGGCGGAATCGCCGTTGGCCAAGCCGGCCGCAATGGCGACGTTCGTGCCCCCGGCGAAACCGCCCGTCGTTCCGAAGCCAGCGCCCTTGTCGACGCGCGACGCCAGGTCCGAAGACAGGATGCCGGAATCGGCGCTCGCCTCGGCCACCGCGTACGGGCTAAAGCCGGCCGAGGGGGTCAAGCCGGCCGTCGTCTCGTCCGCGCGGAGCGAAGCGCTGGCCGACAAGCCCGCTGCCGAGCCGATCAAGGAGATGGCGAAACCCCTGGTGGTCGCGAAGCCTGCCAACGCGCCTCCGGCGACGCCCATTTCCGGTCATGTCCACACCGCCGTCGTCGCGCCCCAGACTCCGCCAGTCGGAAAGTTGGGTACCAGTGCCCTGGCCGTCGAAGCGGCGGTCGACAGGCTCTCGGCCAGACAGGCGACGGAACAGGCGCCGCCGAACGTCGAACGCGCCGCCGAGGCGGCCACGGCAAGACCAGAACCGGCGCCGCCGCGGTTTTCCGCCAGGGTTTCGGCTTTCGTGCCAAAGATCGGAACGGGGCAGAAGGACAAGACCGAACCGACAGTGCCGGCCATGTCGGCGGAGCGCGAGGTCGATCTCGACGGCGAAGGCGAACCGGCGGTCTCCGACCCGCAATTGCAGATCGACCACGCCATCGAAATTCTGGACCGCGAAGCCAGCGGCAAAGGCGTGCTCAGCCACCCGACCGTCGAAACCGTTGACCCGGCCGAAGCCGATATCGGTTTCGCCCGCGCCGAAGCCGACGACGAGGGTGGCGGCAGCCCGGCGCTCATGATTTTCCTGGTGCTGGTTCTGCTGCTCCTGGCCGGTGCCGGCGGCGCCAGCTACTGGGCCTGGCGCGAAGGCTATCTCGACCTTTCCAGCCTGTTTGGCAGCGGGGACACTATGGCGGCGAGCGACGCGACGACTGCGCCGGTGGCCGCGACGCCGCCCGCGACGCCGGCGGCGGAAGCCGTCCGCAACATTGCGAACGGGACCGAGACCGACGAAGCCAGTCGACCGGGTAACACGGCGGCAATGCCCAATGTCGTCGAGACGCCGGAAACCGGACTCGAACAGGGCGGCGGCAATACCCTGCCGGACGCGGCACTGGCACTGGCGCCAACCGGGACGACGCCGGCACCGACCCCGACCGCGACGATGGACGGCACCGCCACGCCCGACGGCACGGCGACCGCGCCGGATACCGGCAATGCCGCAGCGTCGGACAGCGACAGCACCGCCGACGCGGCCGCCAGCGTCGCCGAGCCGAGCGCCACCGACGACAAGATCGACCAGCGCCTGCCGGTGGCCGAGGACGCGGCCGCGGCGACGGACGTGACCGAAGAGGTGGCGGCCGTCTCTCCCGAATTGGCCTCTCAGGGCAGCCAGTCGCTGCTGCTCGAGGCTTCAGACCAGGCCAATGCCGGTGCCGTGCCCTATTCAGGCACGGTAGACTGGACGCGCGGGGTCGACGAACTCGGCGTACCCACGCTCGAGGGCCGGGCCGACATTCCGGCGCGCAACATGAGCGTCAACCTGCTGGTCAAGAAGAACTCCGACGCGAGCCTGCCGGCGAGCCATATCATCGAGATCGATTTCGAGGTTTCCGACAGCTTTATCGGCGGCGGCATTTCGCGCATCGCCGGCATACTGATGAAAAACGAGGAACTGGTGCAGGGCGTGCAGCTGGTCGGCGCTTCGGCCCGCATCGTCGGCAACAGGTTCCTTTTTGCATTGAGCGCCGCGCCCGAGGACGTCGTGACCAACAACGCCCTGCTCAAGTCGCGCAAGTGGATGGATCTTGCCATTATCTATTCGACCGGCAAGCAGGCCATCCTGACGCTGGAAAAGGACGATGCGGCCGCAACCCTGTTCGAGGGCGTCATCGCCGCCTGGACCCCGGACGTTCCGGCGGGCGACCCTGAAACCTCGGGCGGGTAGCCAGGGTTTGCCGACCTCCATGAGGGGCCGCGAAGGAAGGGGCATGCCGTCGGCAGGCCTGAAACCGGCGATTCCGACCTGACGGGCTGGCGCCTTGCGACGACGGCGCCCACTCCATCGGCGCCGCGCGCCCTAGCCGTCTTCCTCCGTGGCATGCAGCCGCCCGTCCGCAAGGATCAGCCGCCGGTCGGCAATGGCGAGGTCGACCTGTTGATGGCTGACCAGCAGCGCGTGCCAGGCCTTGGCGGTGACGAGGTCGCGGACAAGGGCGCGCATGTCGGCGGCGATTGCCGTATCGAGGGCCGAGAAGGGTTCGTCGAGCAACAGGATCGGGCGGTCGAGCAACAGGCAGCGGGCGAGGGCAACGCGCTGTTTCTGGCCACCGGAGAGATCGGCGGCGCGGCGGCGGGCCAGCCTGGCAAGGTCGACGGCATTAAGGGCGTCGGCCAGGTCGGTTTCGGCCAGCTTTCCGCCCGGCCGGGCAAGGCCGAGATTTCCGGCAACGCTCAGGTGATCGAACAAATTGTCATGCTGGAACAGGATGGCGACCGGTCGGCGCTCGGCCGGCAGGGGCGTGAGCGAGACGCCATCAAGGGCGATCTCGCCCGACAAAGGGGTCAGGAAGCCGGCGACGAGGTCGAGCAGGGTCGATTTGCCCGAGCCCGAGACCCCGGAAATGCCGAGAATTTCGCCCGGGCAAAGGTTGAGGGAGAACGCGTAGGGGTCGGCCTGGCCGGGATGGGCGAAGGTCAGCTTGTCAATCACGAACACGGCTCAGCCTTTCCATGAGGCGCGGCAGGGCCACGAACACGGCGACGCAAAGCGCCAGTATCAGCGCGGCGATGGCGGCGGCGTCGTTGGTACGATAGGCGCCGAGGGCGCGCTGCATGGCCCAGGCGAGGGTCGAGAGCTTTTCGGTGCCGAACAGCGAGATGACACCGAGATCGCCAAGGGCGAAACAAAAGCCGATGGCGAGCACGAGACCGACCTCGCGGCCGATCAGCGGAAACTCGACCAGCCGCCAGCGCTGCCACCAGGCAAGGTCGAGGCTCGCCGCCAGCCGGTCGTAGCGGGCATGGATGCCGCTCAGGGCCGGCGTCAGCGTCGAGACGGCATAGGGCAGCGACAAGAGCCCGCCAGCCAGCATCAGCACCGGTAGTCCGGCGACGGAGGTGTCGATGCCAAGGGCGCGGGCGCCGAGGAAGAAGCCGAGCGACAGGGTGACGCCCGGCATGGCGAGAT
>JAHJQZ010000149.1 GCA_018818925.1 Alphaproteobacteria bacterium | reverse complement strand
GAAGGCGCCGCCGAAGCCGGCCACCATGCCGCCGATGGTCACATGCACGTAGCGCACCGTATAGACGTTGATGCCGAGCGTGTCGGCCGCCTGCGGATGCTCGCCGACGGCGCGGGCTTGAAGCCCGTGCTTGGTGTGGAACAGATAATAGGTCGCGACCGCCACCATGATCAGCGCGCCGTAAACGAAGATGTTCTGCTGGAACAAGACCGGCCCGATCACCGGAATGTCGCTCAACAGCGGAATGTCGATGGACCGGAAAACCGGCGCGTTGTTGAGGAAGCGGAATTCGGAAAAGACCTGGGAACTGACATAGGATGTCAGGCCCAGAACGAAGAGGTTGATGACGACGCCGGCAATGATCTGGTCGACCCGGTAGGTGACGACCATGGCCGCAAGGAAGAAGCCGAACAGCCCGCCAACGAGGATGGCGGCGACGAGTCCGATCCAGCCACCCGCCAGCGAACCGACCAGGGCGCCGGTGAAGGCGCCGGCGAGAAGAATGCCCTCGATGCCGATATTGACCACGGCGACCCGTTCGCAGAGCACGCCGGCAAGGCCGCCCATGGCGATCGGTACGGCGCGCACCATGGTCGCCTGCAGCATGCCGGTCAGCGAGAACGCCTTGCCGGCCGTCGCCCAGACCAGAAAGGCGGCAATCACCAAGGCGAAACCGATTGCGAGCGACAGGGCCGTGCCCTTGCCGGTTTTGGAGAGCCATTGCCTGACGCCGAGAAAGGCAAGAACGGCCGCCGCGATCCAGGTGAAGGGACCGGCAGGCACCACGAGATCGGGCAGGGCCCAGGGATCGTTCGGCCGCGACAGGCGGAACACGGCGTCGCCGTCGGCCTGGGCGAAGATCAGCGCCGTGATGACGGCGAGAATGATCAGGATGACGGCGGCAACCCTGGAATGCCGCAACGCCGCGGTGTCCAGTTTGCGGTCGCCTGTCGCGGCGAGTGCGTCGCTGGTCATGTCCGGCTACTCCTTGCGCGCCGCAGCGCCGCCGCGAAAGCCCCAGGGGAAGATGGCGCGCACCAGAAGCGGCGCGGCGATGAAGGCGATGATTAGGGCCTGCACGATGGCGATGAGATCGAGGCTGACGCCGGCATCGACCTGCATCTGCCGTCCGCCCGCCTCGAGGGCGCCGAACAACAACCCGGCGACGAGCACGCCGATAGGATGGGACCGTCCGAGCAGCGCCACCGAAATGGCATTGAAACCGATGCCGGCCGAAAAACCCGGCGAGGCGCGTCCGAGAACGCCGAGCACCTGGTTGGCCCCGGCAAGTCCGGCGAGCGCGCCGGCCAGCGCCATGACGAGGACCACGATCAGCCCGGAACGCATGCCGGCGAAGCGCGCCGCGTCCGGGTTCTCGCCGCTGGCGCGGAATTCGAAGCCGATGGTCGTCTTGAACAGCAGCCAATAGGCGAACCAGACGGCGGCCAGCATGATGAAAAGGCCGGCATGCAGCCTCATGTTGACGTCGATGAAGTCGAACAGGCGCGGCAGCTGGGCGCTGTCGAGCACCGCCTTGGAAATCGGGTCGTTGCGCCCTTCCTTCTGGATGAAGGGCGTTTTCAAGAGAAAGTCGATGAGCCGGTAGGAAATGAGGTTGAGCATGATGGTCGAGATGACTTCATGCGCGCCCGTCGCCGCCCTCAGCCAGCCGGCGATGCCGGCATAGATGCCGCCGGCGACGATGCCGGCGACGAGCGCGAACGGCAGGTGGAAATAGACCGGCAGGCCGGAAAAGCTGAACCCGACGATAACTGCGGCCATGCCGCCGATCAGCACCTGACCTTCGGCGCCGATGTTGAAGAAACCGGCGCGGAAGCCGAGCGCCACCCCAAGACCGGCGATCACCAGCGGCGTTGCCGCCGTCAGAGTCTCGGAGATGGCATTGAGCGAACCGACCGAGCCGTAGAGCAGCGCCAGATACGATCTGCCGACCGTTTCGAGATCGACATTGGTCGCCAGCATAACGAGCGCGCCGAGAATGAGCGCCGCGACGATGGCGAAGACCGGCACGATGATCAGATCCTCGTAAACGGTCCGGCTCGGCGCCGCCTTTTCGAGCAGCTGCCGCGAAAGCCTGGTCGGCTGCGATCGGTCCTCGGCGCTCATGAGACGGCTCCCGCCATTGACAGTCCGATGTCGTTCTTGTTCGCGGGACGGCCCTCGGCGCCAAACGCGGCGACGATCCTGCCCTTGAACATGACGAGGATGCGGTCGCTGAGGGCGATGATCTCGTCAAGCTCGGAAGAGACGATCAGGACGCCGTCGCCCTGGTCGCGGGCCTCAATCAGGCGCGCGTGGATGTATTCGATCGACCCGACATCGAGTCCGCGCGTCGGCTGCGCCGCGATCATCAACTTGGTGTCGCGCGACATCTCGCGCGCCACGACCATTTTCTGCTGGTTGCCGCCCGACAGGTGATTGACCGTCTCGAAGACCGAGGGGGTGCGCACGTCGAACGCCGCGGCATACTGGGCCGCGTAATTGTTGACCGCATTCCAGTTCAGGGCGACACCGCGCGAGAAGCGTTCGTCGTAATAGCTGTCGAGCACCATGTTTTCTGCGACGGTGAAACCGGCGACGATGCCGTTCCTCAGCCGATCCTCGGGAATATGGGCGATGCCCAGCCGATGACGCTCGCGGGCGGAGGCGCGCGTGATATCCTTGCCCTCGAACAGGATGTTGCCGCCGGCGATACGTTGTACCCCGGCCAGCGCCTCGACGAGGGCGGACTGCCCGTTGCCCTGCACGCCGGCGATGCCGACCACTTCGCCACGGCGGACCGAAAAGCTGACATCGTCGACCGCGATGGAATCGTCCTCGCGCAGAACGGTGACATTGCGGATTTCGAGCAGGGTTTCTCCAGGCGCATAGGGCTTTTTCGTCACCTCGAAGCTCACGGGACGGCCGACCATCAGTTCGGCGAGTTCGAGTTCCGACATCTCGCCGGGCAGGCATTCGCCGACGATCCTGCCGGCGCGCAACACGTTGATGCGTTCGGAGATCTCGAGGATTTCATGGAGCTTGTGGGTGATGAAGACGATCGCCTTGCCCGCGTCCTTGAGGGCCTGGACGATCTTGAAGAAATCGGTGACTTCCTGCGGCGTCAGAACCGCCGTCGGCTCGTCGAAGATGAGCACGTCGGCGGAGCGGAACAGAACCTTGATGATCTCGACGCGCTGCTGGATGCCGACCGGCAGGTTTTCGATCAGGGCGTCCGGATCGACTTCGAGCCCGTAGGTCTGGTTGATCTGGCGGACCTGGGCATTGGCCTTTTTGATGTCGAGGCTGTCGAGCGGCCCGGTCGGTTCGACGCCGAGCACGACGTTTTCGGCGACGGTGAAGACCGGAACCAGCATGAAATGCTGGTGGACCATGCCGATGCCGGCGCGGATGGCGTCTCCGGGTCCGTCGAAGCGGATCGAGGTGCCGTCGATCAGGATTTCGCCCTCGTCCGGCTGATAGAGCCCCGAGAGCACGTTCATCATGGTGGATTTGCCGGCGCCGTTTTCGCCCAGAAGCCCGAGCACTTCGCCGGGTCTGATCCTGAGGTTCACGCCCGAATTGGCGACCACGTCGCCGAAACGCTTGGTGATGCCGCGAAGCTCGACTTCCAACGCGTGCCCCCTTCAGACCCTACCCCTAGAATTGCGGCGCCACCCGCGGGGGAATGGCGCCGCTTCACTTCGTGCGGTGCGGCTACATGCCGACCTTGACCGAGCCGTCGATGATGCCGGCCTTGAGGGCTTCGATCTCGGCCTTGAGTTCGTCCGAAACCAGCGCGTCCATGTCGTGATAGGGGGCAAGGCCGACGCCTTCGTTTTCGAGCGTGCCGACCGTCAGACCGCCGGCGAAGCTGCCGTCCATGACGGCTTCGATCGCGCCCTGCACCGTCGCATCCATCTGCTTGAGGATCGAGGTGAGGTAGACGCCCTGCTTTTCGGGATTGGTCAGATACTGGTCGGCGTCGACGCCGATGATCTTCAGGCTGTCGATGCCGAGTTCGTCGGCGAGGGCGGCGGAGCCGAGGCCGACCGGGCCGGCGACCGGCAGGACGATGTCGGCGCCTTCGTCATAAAGGTTCTGCGCGAAGGTGCGGCCATCATCGAGGCTGTCGAAATTGTTGGTGAACAGGCCTTCCTTGGTGGCGGGATCCCAGCCGAGCACAGTCACTTCGGTGCCCTTTGTGGCATTGTAATGGGCAACGCCCCAGGCGAAGCCGTCCATGAAGATCGTCACCGGCGGAATGTTGATGCCGCCGAAGGTGCCGACCGTGCCCGTTTCGGTCATGCCCGCTGCCAGATAGCCGGCAAGGAACGCGGCCTGGTCGGTGGCGAAGACCTGGCCGAGAACGTTCGGAAGGACCGGATCGTAGGCGTAGTCGACGATCGAGAACTTCTGGTCGGGATTGGCCTGTGCGGCGGCGGCCGTCGCGTCGCCCATCAGGAAGCCGACGGTCACGATGATGTCGCAGTTCCCGAGCAGCGAATTGATGTTGGCCGCATAGTCGGTCTCGGCCTGGGACTCGAGGAAGCGGCCTTCGATGCCGTG
>JAHJQZ010000148.1 GCA_018818925.1 Alphaproteobacteria bacterium | reverse complement strand
CGCGACCTCGGCCAGATCGTCGATCTGTGCATCAAGAAGGACGGGCTCGGTTTCCAGGTTTTCAACGCCGTCAACGACACGATCACGGCGGACATGCCGACCAGGCTGTTCCTTGCCAAATACGCGCCCAATACGCCGATCACCCGCGAGATGGGCGAGTTCGAAGCGCCGATCTCGAACCGCAAGATCCGCGAGGTGCTCGGGTTCAGGGAGGAACATGACTGGCGCAAGTACGTAGAGGTCTGAGACGGCAGCGAAGCCGGAAGGCGTGTTCGTGATTCTTGAAAAACTCGTGCCCGATTGCGCGCATTGCGCCGCCCTGTGCTGCGTCGCTTTCGCCTTCGACCGCTCCGCGGACTTCGGCCATGACAAGGCGGGCGACGAGCCATGTCGCCATCTCGGCGCCGGGTTTTCCTGCACCATCCACGACCGGCTCGCCACCTCGGGCTATGGCGGCTGCGTGCGCTTCGATTGCCACGGTGCCGGCCAGCGCGTCGTCCGAGAGCTGTTCGGCGGCGCCGACTGGAAAACCGACCCAGATCTCAAGGCACCGATGATGGCGGCGTTCCGCGTCATGCGCCGGGTCCACGAAATGCTGCATCTGCTCGAGACCGCCGCGAGTCTCGGTCTTGACGAGCGTGCCGGCGCCGGGCGGGAGGCACTTGTCGCCATGCTCGATCCGCAAGCCGGCTGGACGGCCGACAGCCTCGCCGCATTCGACATTGCCGGCGCCGAGGAGAGGGTGGCGCTCCATCTTCGCGCGCTCTCGGGACATGTCGCGGCCAACTGACAGAGCCGGCTCGGCAGTGGAAATCCGTTTCGAGCGGTGATAAGAGCCAGCCACCGGCCCGGGATCATCCCGGACCGCGAACCTTATGGAGATGGAAATGATTACGGTACGTTTTCCCGATGGCGCCACACGCGATTTCGCGCAGGGCACCACCGGCACTACCGTTGTCGATTCCCTGTCCAAGTCGCTCGGCAAGGCCACGGTGGCCATGAAGCTCGACGGCGTCTTGAGCGATTTGTCCGACCCGGTGCCGAACGGAGCCACGATCGAGTTCGTCAAGCGCGACGACCCGCAAGCGCTCGAACTCATCAGGCACGATGCCGCCCATGTCATGGCCGAGGCCGTGCAGGAGCTCTGGCCCGATACGCAGGTGACCATCGGCCCGGTGATCGACAACGGCTTCTATTACGACTTCAAGCGCGACGTGCCGTTTTCCGAGGACGAACTCCGCCAGATCGAAAAGAAGATGGCCGAGATTGTTCAGCGCGGCGCCGCCTTCACCAAGGAAGTCTGGTCGCGCGACGAAGCCAAAAGGGTCTTCAGGACCAAGGGCGAGACCTTCAAGGTCGAGCTGGTCGACGCCATTCCCGAAGACCAGGACGTCAAGATCTACCGGCAGGGCCAGTGGTTCGACCTTTGTCGCGGTCCGCACATGCGCACCACGCGCGATGTCGGCACCGCCTTCAGGCTGACCAAGGTGGCCGGCGCCTATTGGCGCGGCGATTCGAACCGCGATGTCCTCAGTCGCATTTACGGCACCGCCTGGGCCAGCAAGGACGATCTCGACGCGCATCTCACCATGCTGGAGGAGGCCGAAAAGCGCGACCACAGGAAGCTCGGCCGCGAACTCGACCTGTTCCATTTGCAGGAAGAGGCGCCCGGCTCGGTCTTCTGGCACCCCAAGGGCTACATGATCTGGCGCCAGCTCGAGGCCTATATCCGCCGCCAGCTCGACGCCGACGGCTATCAGGAAGTCAAGACCCCGCAGCTGATCGACAACAAGCTCTGGGTCAGGTCCGGCCATTGGGGCAAGTTCCGCGAGAACATGTTCGTGGTGCCCGATGAAATCCCCTCGACCGAGGACGACGCGCCGATCATCACCGGCGAGGGCAGCCTCATGGCCCTGAAGCCGATGAACTGCCCGGCGCATGTGCAAATCTTCAACCAGGGCATCAAGTCCTACCGCGATCTACCGATAAGAATGGCGGAATTCGGCTGCTGCCACCGCAACGAAGCCCATGGCGCCCTGCACGGGCTGATGCGCGTCCGGCAGATGACGCAGGACGATGCGCACATCTTTTGCACCGACGACCAGGTGACCGACGAAACAAGGCGGTTCCTGGCGCTGTTCGCCCGTGTCTACGGCCATATGGGCCTGACCGACATCAAGTACCGGCTCGCCACACGGCCGGCGGTGCGGGCCGGCGACGACGCCACCTGGGATCGGGCGGAAAAATCGCTGGCCGATGCGCTCCACGCCTCGGGCATCGATTTCGAGTATTCGCCGGGCGAGGGGGCCTTTTACGGACCCAAGCTCGAGTTCCACCTGACCGATGCCATCGGCCGGTCGTGGCAGTGCGGCACCTATCAGCTCGACTACGTGCTGCCCGAAAGACTCGATGCGACCTATGTCGCCGAGGATGGGTCGCGCCAGCGCCCGGTCATGCTGCATCGCGCCGTGTTCGGCACCTTCGAGCGCTTCATCGGCATCCTTATCGAGCACCATGCCGGCCGGATGCCGGTCTGGCTCAGCCCGGTGCAGGCCGTGGTCGCGACCATCGTTTCGGATGCCGACGCCTATGCCGAAAAGCTCGCCGCCGATCTCAAGGCCAGGGGGCTGCGCGTGACGCTCGACACCCGCAACGAGAAGATCAACTACAAGGTCCGCGAGCACTCGCTGCAAAAGATCCCGCTGATCCTGGTTTGCGGCAAGCGCGAGGCCGAGGAAGGCTCGGTTTCGGTGCGCCGGCTCGGCGATCAGGGCCAGATCATGATGCGTGCCGAGGAGGCCATCGCCATGCTTGCGGCCGAAGCGGTCCCTCCCGACCTCGCCTGAGCCCGCGCCTCCTCGTGCAGTGAACAAGTCCGCCCGCCCCGACCGGAAAACCGGCCGGGGCGGGCGCGCGCCCTTCTCGTCCGCCTAAAAGGCCTCGGGCCGCAAGAATTGCACGCCCAGTTCGCGCATGGCCCGCCAGACGACCTGGCAGGTCTGCGGCCGGTGTCCCGGCGCGTGCAGTTCGAAATTCTGGGGAATGTGATTGACGCCGCTGGTCTCGAGCTTGGCCCCGGTGTCGGAGACGTTGCGGATGATGCATTCGTGGGCGAAACCGGAATAGTGGATCCTGGCGCGGATCAACGTGTTCCGGCGGGGGGCCAGTCTTTTTTCGAGTCGCATGTCCATTTTCTGTGCCCTGGCAGCGAGGAGTTCGCCTTGTCCCACAAGGGCTATGCGCGGCCCGATCAACTTGGACTAACCGTGAGGCAGGGCATTTGATGCAAGTTTTCCGCGAATGCGCCCGGCATTTGCGCCGCATTCGCCAACGCGATTTAGAGGGCCGTTAGCACCTCGATTTCGTGCGCCGATCCGGGCACGACCGAGAAGTCGCGATTGTGGACGCCGCCGCCCCTGTTGGCGAGCACGACATAGTCGCCCTGCGCCAGAACGACCGAGGGAAAGGTGCCGGTGAACTGGTAGACAATGGCGCCCTGGGCGTCGCGCACCGTCCAGTCGACATCGGCGATGGCCTCGCCGCCAAGCTCGGAAACCAGCCGGAACGACACCTGCGCGGCATCGTGGAACATGGTCGCATCGGTCAGCTGGCCCTTGTCGACGCGGATATCGGTCTCGGCCACGGCATTGACCGATCCGAATTTCGATACGACATGGTAAACGCCGGCATTGAGATGCACCAGTTCTCCTGGGCGCACGCCGCGAACGATGACCGAGCGCGGATCGTCCTCGAGGCCCTGTGGATAGATTTCGAACAAGAGCTGCGATTCATCGATCGCCTGGCCGCCGGTGATGCGCGCGCCGAGGCGCAACGCGCCGGCATCGAGCACCAGCACCCGCGCCTGCGGTGTCTCCGCTACGGTCATCGTGTCGGTAGCCTGGGCGAACCCGTAGGCGGCCTGGGCGAGATAGTCGCCGGGCTTGAGCTCGAACACCGCTGTCGCCTGGTCGGACCGTCCGACAAGGGCGATGTCGCCGGTCGCGGACGGCTCGGCCGAAAAGACGCGCCAGGCCAGGCCCGACGGGATGAGCGGCCCGTCGTCGACGAGCTTGGCCGAAAGCGTCACCGGCTGCGGCGGCGCATCGAGCGCGGCGGCCGCAGCCGCCTGTGCCGCCGGGTTGTCCTCGACGCTCATCTCGTCGGGCGCGGTTTCGTCCATGGTGTCGGGCGCCCCCACGATTTCGTCCACCGCCGTCTCCGTGCCGCCGGTCTCGCCGGCACCGGCGCCCGGGCCGATGAAATGACCCTCGGCGTCGCGCATGGGCGCCGGCGAGGGATAGGGCGAGGACACCTGCGCGTTCGCCTCGGTCGCGGCACACGCCAGGATCAGCAGAAAGGGAATCAGGAAAATACGCATTGCAAGCTTTTGGGGCACGAACCGACTTTCCGGGTCAAGTGGAGCTGGCGGACGCCGCCCGCCGCGGCACGCGGCGATTGACATCGGCCCCGATCCTCCCGCAAACGAAACCATAGCCGCTGCCGTGCCCGCCCAAGGAGTCCATAATGGCCGTTCTCCACGAGCTTCGTGACTATCTTTTGACGCGCCGCTCGGTGACCCTGCCATTTCTCGGCGATCCGGGACCTGACGGCCGGCAGCTTGCCGACATGCTGACCATGGCGGTGCGCGTGCCCGATCACGGCAAGCTCGCCCCGTTCCGCCTCATCACCTATGCCGGCCCGGCACGCGCCCGGATCGGCGAGCGGCTTGCCGCGCTGGTACTCGAACGCGAACCCGATGCCGGCCCGGAGCGGCTCGACAAGGAACGCAGCCAGTTCCTGCCGGCGCCGCTGACCGTGGGCGTGGTATCGACGGCGGCACCGCACCCGAAAATCCCGGAATTCGAGCAATTGCTCGCCGCCGGCAATGTCGCCTTCAACCTGGTTCACGCGGCGAACGCCCTCGGCTTCGGCGCCCATTGGGTCACCCGCTGGTTCGCCTATGACGCGGAGGCCGGCGCCATGCTCGGCTTGCGGGAGGGCGAACGCTTCGTCGGATTTGTCCATATCGGCACGCCGACGGCGCGTCTGGAGGAACGCGAACGTCCCAGCCTCGACGAGGTGGTGACGACCTGGCAAGGTTAATCATTGGTTAACGAAGCCGTGTTCCCTTCGACTGGGCTAGTGTGAGTCGCGACATGAGCGTTTCCGAAATCAGCATCCCGCCGGGTCTGGCACTGATCCTTGATCGCGCCGGCAACAGGAGCGGTGTCGATTTCGACTATCTGCTGACGACCGCCATGCGCGAATCGCGCCTCGACCCGACGGCGCGGGCCGAATCCAGCTCGGCGACGGGTCTGTTTCAGTTTCTCGAACAGACCTGGTTCGAGGTGATGAAGAGCGACGGCGCCCGGCTCGGCTATGCCCGCTATGCCGAGGCGATCACCCGCAAGGCGGACGGAACTCTCGATATATCCGACAATACGTTACGGGCGGAAGTTCTCAAACTGCGCGAAGACCCGGAAATCGCCGCGAACCTCGCCGCCGCCTTTACCCGCAACAACGGCGCCTATCTCGAAAAGGCTTTCGGGCGCATGCCGAGCCCGGGCGAACTCTATATCGCCCATTTCCTCGGCGCGCGCGGCGCCGAGAAGCTGTTTCGCGCCGGCCTGTCCGATCCCGACCAGATCGCCGCCAACCTGTTTCCCGGCCAGGCCGAGGTCAATCGGGCCATCTTTTACGAAAATGGCACGCCGCGCACCATTCGCGAGCTCTATCGCGTGCTTGTCGCCAAACATGGCGATGGCGCCGGCAGCGCCGTTTCGGGCGGCGCGTCGGCCGGCGCCAGCGCCTCGCCACTGACCATGTCCTTCACCGAGCTCTACAGTTCGACCGGCCGAGCGCCCGCGTCGCCACTGGCCAGCGAGCCGGTGGTCCATGCCGGCTTTTTCGCCCAGCTCTATTCCAACTGAGCCCTGCGCCTGCCGCCATCGGACCGGGTGACCGGCCGGAAAAAACATGGTGAACCAATCCTTAAGGCCTCGGCCGTTAGGTTCGGCACGGTAGAGTGCGGAGCCTTTGATGATTTCCTATCGGGATTTTCTCGCCTTGGCGAATTCGCCCGACAGCGCCGAGCGGGGACAGGCCGCGCATCTGATCGCCAGCGCGCTCGCGGCACATGACGGCCCCGACGCCGAGCAGGCGGCGCTCTATGCGGCCGCCATGGGATTTCTCGACGATCCATCGGTCAAGGTGCGTGGAGCGCTCGCCTATGGCCTATTGCATTGCGAACAGGCGCCGCGTCCGCTCATGCTGGCGCTGCTTGGCGACCTGCCGGTCATTGCCCGCGCCGTGGCGCAATACTCGCCGGCCCTGATCGATGCCGATCTCGTCGTCGCCCTTGAGGACGCCGACACGCTGATGGCCCGCGCCATCGCCGCCAGGGCCGGCATCGGCGGGGGCCTTGTCGCCATGCTGCTGCGCCGGCCCGAGACGGAGGTGGCGCTCGACATCCTAGCGCGCCACGATCTTAAGCCGGGCGCCGATGGTTTCGCCCGTCTTGCCGAGCGCGCCCGCACGGATTCGGTCCTGCGCGGCGCCCTTCTGGCGCGCAAGGACCTGCCGGCGACGGTGCGGCTCGAACTGGCCGGGCAGGTGCGCGAAGCCCTTTTCGCCACGCGCATCGTCAAGGGCGCTGTCGCGCCCCGCCGGCTCGACCGGATCATGCGCAACGGCGCCGACGAAGCCGCGACCGCCATCGCCGAAGCGGAACTCGCCAGAGGCGGCCATTCGGTGCTGGCGCAATTGAGCGAAACGGGCGGGCTCTCGACGCGGCTGATGCTGCAGGCCCTGATTGCGGGCCGCATCCGCTTTTTCGCCGCCGCCATGTCGCTCCTGTCCGGCCTGCCGGATGCGCGCGTTTATTCCATTCTTGAAAGCGGTGGCCGCGCCAGCCTTCTGGCGCTGTTCGAGCGGGCCGGCTTCAGCCCGGCGCTGGCCGATCTCCTGATCCGCCTGGTGCTGCATGCCCGCAGCGCCGATCTCGCCGACGACCTGTCGGCGCGCTATTTCGTCGTGACCGTCGTCATCGACGAACTGGTGATCGAGCATGACGGCCAGATCCCGGCGAGCCTGACCGACGCCTTCGCCTATCTCAACGAGCAGAACGTGACGCTGGCCCGCAAGGCGGCGCGGGGCGTCATGTCCGGCTTTGCCGAGGAAGCGGGCGAGGACCGGCGCCTGCCGATCGCCCGGTCGCGATCGCGCGCCCTGACCAGTGCCGCCTGACCGAGCAGCGCCGTCAGAACTGGAACTGCTCGTTGAGAACGCGCTCCTCGAGCCCGTGGCCCGGATCGAACAGCAGGGTGACGCCGCGCGTCCGATCCTCGACGATTTCGACCTCCTGGGCGTCGACATATTCGATATTGTCGGCAACGGCGCTGACGGGACGTTTTCTTGTCTCGAGGCAGGTGAAGATCACCCTGGCGCGGTTGGACAGCACGGCGCCGCGCCAGCGCCGCGGCCGGAATGGCGAGATCGGGGTCATGACAAGGAGCGGCGAGTTGATCGGCAGGATCGGTCCGTGGGCGGACAGGTTGTAGGCGGTCGAGCCGGCCGGCGTCGCCACCAGCACGCCGTCGCAGATCAGTTCGCTGAGCCGGAGCTCGCCATCGACCGAAACCCGGACCTTGGCTGCCTGATAGGTGGTGCGGAACAGCGAAACCTCGTTGAAGGCATAGGCCGACACCTGCTTGCCGGCAACATCCGTCACCCGCATCAACAGCGGAAAGATCATCGTCTCGCGCGCCGCTTCCAGCTTGTCGACGACATCGCGCGCATCGAAGGCGTTCATCAGAAAGCCGATCGTGCCGAAATTCATGCCATAGACCGGAATGCCGCGCGGCATGACCTTGTGCAGGGTTTCGAGCATCAGCCCGTCGCCGCCCAGCGCCACGATGACATCGGCCGTTTCGGGCGGAACGTCGCCATGCAATGCCCGCAACCGCATGGCCGCCTCGTCGGCCTCGGGCGTGCCGTTGGAGACGATGGCTATGGAATTGAAACGGCGAGAGGGCACGGTTTGGGTTCCCGGATGAAGCAGGGCCTAGTTAGCACGCACGGCTCCGGGTGGCCAGAATAGCGGAGCCGCCGGAAAGGGATGGCGCTGCGGCAAAGGGGGAGGGTCCGACGGGGCCAAGCCGTTAAATTTGCGCGCATTTCATGCGCCGGCTCTTAATGGCGCGCCGCTAGAGTGCTGTGCGTTGATTGTTTAGAGGGCGATCCATGAAACGCGTTACTGTTGACGGCAAGTCGCTTTTGGCCACGCGCGCCAATGTCAGCTATTTCGGTGTCCACAACATCCTCAGTGGTGGCAATCTCTATCACAGCCTGACCTTTGACGACGGCGATGTGCTGAACAATGTCCTGGTCAGGTCGGACCTCGAAGGATTGCTTCAGACGGTCGAAACCCGGGCGCTGCTGTTCATGCCGCTGACTGCGGGAAAGCTTATCCTGATCGCCATCGAACTGCCCAACGGCGAATTGCGGACCGTCAACACCGGCATTTTCTGGTTTTTGAGCACGGTCTATTTCATCCGGGCGCCGGTGCTGATCATTCTGGGCCTGTTCACCTTTCAGATCGTGATCGGCATTCCGGTGTTGCTCGTCGGGCTTTGGGAGCTCTGGAGCATCGTCAGGTACCTGTCCAAGGCTTCCTTCGTCGCGCGCCTGCATCGCATCGGCCACATGCCAGCGTCGGTATCGCTGCCGCCAAACGGCGCTGTGCCGGCATAGGGTCTCCCGCCATTCGAGCGTAGCTCTCATGGCCTTGCGACGCGCAAAAAGCTCCACCGGAGCTTTTCGTTCGGCTGCGAGGTACGGCCGGATCGGCCACTCAGCCACAGGCTTCGCGGCTTCCAGACCTAAAATCCTTCCACCGGAAGAATTTTGCCGCTGTGCGGCCGGTCTGGAATGGTGCCGGCAGAGGGACTCGAACCCCCGACCCCCTGATTACAAATCAGGTGCTCTACCAACTGAGCTATACCGGCGACCTCATGTTCACGGGCCGTCATGCGCGGTTCGTGCCCATAGCACCGGCCTGAGCGCGCGGCAAGCGTGCCGTTCCGGCGTCGCCGCCTCACATGGCGTCACACGCCGGTGAGCCATTGTCATGGCGAGTGATTTTCCTTTTTGCCGCTCCCGCCATATCCGTCTTGCCAGCGAGTTCACCGGCTCGCCGCTCTGTTCCCCCGGGGAGAGCGACACTTCGATCGGAGGATCACAAATGACCATTCGCAAGACCACCGCCCTTCTCGTCAGTTCCGCCATGGCCGCCGCTCTCGCCGGTGCCGTTGCCACCGCCACGCCGGCCGCCGCCGACGACATGGCCATGGACAAGTGCTTCGGCGTCTCGATCGCCGGCAAGAACGACTGCGCCGCCGGACCCGGCACCACCTGCGCCGGCACCTCCAAGGTCGACTACCAGGGCAATGCCTGGACCCTGGTCCCGGCCGGCCTGTGCGAGAACGCCGAGTTCTGGGGCAAGATCCTGCCCGAAGGCCGGTCCGGCTCGCTCGCCGCCCTCGATCGCGACATGGCCTGATCGCAAGGCCCGATCGGTTCCCGCGGCGCCGCCGCGGGTCCCGTTCCTCGTTTCGACCAAAGGAGGCGTGCCATGTTCGATCCCAAGCCGCTGCCCAGGCGTGCCGGCGTCGGGCTCAAGCACGAGCATTACGGCGACATTTTCGGCAAGAGGCCCGATATGGGCTTTTTCGAAATCCATGCGGAAAACTACATGGGCGCCGGCGGATTGCCGCATCGCGCCCTGACCGAGATCCGCAAGGACTATCCGCTGAGCGTGCATGGCGTCGGCCTGTCGATCGGCGCCGAACGCGGCATCGATCCGGACCACCTCGCCCGACTCAAGGCGGTGGTCGACCGCTATGAGCCCGGCATGGTTTCGGAACACCTGGCCTGGTCGACCCATGACAGCGTCTTTTTGAACGATCTCCTGCCGCTGCCCTATACCGAAGCGGTGCTCCGGCGCGTCGTCGCGCATGTCGATCAGGTGCAGACCCATCTCGGCCGCGTCATCCTCATGGAAAATCCCTCGACCTATGTCGCGTTCGCCGAAAGCGAGATGAGCGAGACCGATTTCGTCGGCGCGCTGCAAAAGCGCTCCGGTTGCGGCCTGCTGCTCGACGTCAACAACGTCTTCGTTTCGGCCACCAATCAGCATTATTCGCCCAAGAGCTATATCGACGCCTTTCCGCTCGAACATGTCGGGGAAATCCATCTCGGCGGCCATGCCACCGACAGCGACGACAATGGCGAGCCGCTTTTGATCGACGCCCATGACCGCGAAGTCTCCGACCCGGTCTGGACACTTTATGCCTATGTGCTCGAACGCACCGGCCGCCAGCCGACGCTGATCGAGTGGGACAACGACCTGCCGCAATGGAACGTGCTGGCCGGCGATGCCGCCCGCGCCGAGGCGGTGATGCAGGCTCTGGAGCGCCATTCCCATGCCGCCTGACGGACAGACCGGTTTTGCCGCCGCCCTGCTGCACCCCGATCTCGACGTGCCGCAAAACCTTGTTGACCCGCATGGCCGCATCGCGTCCCGGCGCTTCGCCGTCTATCGCAACAATGTCATCGTCTCGCTGATCGAGGCGGTCAAATCGAGTTTTCCGGCCGTGCTGGCCCTGGTCGGCGAGACATTCTTTGCCGAGATGGCGCGGCGCTTCGTCCGGCAGGCGCCGCCGCAAAGCCCGCTGCTGTTCGACTATGGCCGCGACTTTGCCGGATTCATCGAAGACTTCGAACCGGCTAAAAGCCTGCCCTTTCTCGCCGACGTGGCAAGGCTCGACCGTGCCTGGCTCGACGCCTATCACGCCGCCGACGCGGCGCCATTCGCGCCCGCTGCATTGGCTGGCAGGCACGACGCGGCCTTGAGCGAAACCCGGTTCGTGCCCTGTCCGGCAACGAGGCTCGTCGCCTCGGCCTTTCCGGTCGTCGCCATCTGGCGGGCGGCACGCGACGGATGCCAGCCGCATTTCAGCTCCGCGCCGCAAGCCGAATGGGCCCTTGTCACGCGGCCCGACCTCAATATCGATGTTGTGCCGCTCGATGCGGCGACCGGCGGATTTTTTCGCGACCTCTTGGCCGGCGCGCCGCTCGGCGTCGCCGCCGAACAGGCGCTCGCGGCCGATCCGGGTTTCGATTTCGGCCATGCCCTTGGCCTTGTCGTCTCGGGCGGTGCCTTTGCCGGCGTTTCCGCGCCGAACAGGGAGTGAGTGTGGATGATCGAACTTGTTTTCGGACGTTTCCCGCCGGTTGAAAGGCGTGGCCTCGTCGCCATTCTCGGCTTCGGCGCCGTCATGCTGGCGATCCGGCTGCTTCTGGCCCAGCCCTTCTGGGCCTCGGGGCAGACGCGCTGGATCAGCTTTCCGACAAAAATCGCGACCTCGACCACGTATCTCTTTGAAAACGTCTTCGTCCTGCATTTCGGCCTGTTCGACATGCCGATCCCGTTTCCGCTGCTGACCGCGCATGTCACGGCAATGGCCGAGATCGTACTGCCGGTTCTCATCGTTCTGGGGCTTTTGACCCGCCTCGGCGCGCTGGCGCTGTTCGCCATGACCGTCGTCATTCAGCTCGTCTTTCCCGACGCCTTCTTCAATGCGACCGACCCGATGAACTCGCACGCCCTGTGGATGGCCTATGCCGTGGTGCTCGTCGTTTGCGGGCCCGGGGTATTTTCGCTCGATTTTCTTCTGCGTCGGATCGGATTGCGGCGAGCGAGCGTTCCGTCGGCCTGAGACTTCCGCTGCGTTCAGCCGGAATTAACCATGATCGTTAAAACTGTGCCCATCGTCAGTTGGGTGCGCTCTTGTGTTGTTTCCTGCAAAGTATGCGTTTTTCATCTTGGCGGCGGCGATGCTCGTCACGGGTTGCGCCAAGCCGCCGAAATCCCAGGCCATACTGACCACCCAGTCGGTCGGCGCGGGTGGGGCCGGTGTGGTGCCACACCAGCCCATGCCGGCCAAACTCGCCGACGCGGCGGCCGAACCGGGCAGAGAGGCCGCGACCGCTCCAGTTAGCCTTGCCGGCCGGACCCTTTATGTCGAAACCATCGCCGATCTCGGAAGGCTGAGGCCCGGCGAAATCATCCTGACCTTCGACGACGGCCCGCACCCGGCGATCACGCCGCGCATCCTTGCGATTCTCAAGCAGTATGACGTGAGGGCCACCTTCTTCATGGTCGGCAACATGGCGCGCAACCACGCCGAAACCGCGCTGCTGGTCGCCGAAGCGGGCCACACCATCGGCTCGCACTCGCACGGCCACGAAAACTTCGTTACGATCGGCCACGCGGCATCCGTCGCCTCGGTTGCCATTTCCGAGGACGAGATCGCGACAGCCCTGCGCCCGGTCGGCGTCAAGCCGGCACCGTTCTTCCGCTTCCCTTATCTGGCCGAGACCCGCGCCCTGCGCGCCGACCTGACGGATGTCGGTTTCGTCGTGTTCGACGTCGACGTGGATTCCCTCGACTATCTCGACCAGTCGTCCGACACGGTGCTTGCGCGCACCCTGGCGCGGCTGGATGAAAAGGGGCGCGGCATCGTGCTTTTCCACGATATCCATGCCCGCACCGCCAGACTGCTGCCGGGCTTTCTCGACGCCCTGGCCGCGCGCGGCTACACGGTGGTGCGCGCCGTGCCGAAGCGGCCGGCGCTGTTCGACATGCTGACCGTGGCGGCCCTGCGCTAGGCCGGATCGCCCCGTCTGGCCGTCGCCGCGAACAGGGCGATGGCGGCGGCATTGGAGACGTTGAGGCTCTTGATCGGGCCGGGCATGTCGAGCCGCACCATCTCGTCGCAGAGCGCCCGCGTCCGTTGCCTCAAGCCCTTGCCCTCGGCGCCGAGCACGATGGCCAGCCGCGTGGCGGCCGGACGCGGCGTGAGCGGGCGAGGGGCCTCGGAATCGAATCCGAGGCAGACCACGCCCTCCGCCTTGAGCGCTTCGAGGGCATCGCCGAGATTGCGGACCTCGATCAGCGGCACCAGGTCGAGCGCGCCGGAGGCCGCCTTGGCCATGACCCCGGTCTCGCGCGGCGCATAGCGCGCCGTGGTCAGGACCGCGTCGGCGCCGAAGGCGCAGGCCGTGCGCAATATGGCGCCGACATTGTGCGGGTCGGTGATCTGGTCGAGCACGACGATGAGGTCGCGCCTCTCGACTTCCCTGAGGCTGGCGCGGGTCACCGGATCGACCTCGAGCGCCGCGCCCTGGTGCACCGCCTCGCCGCCGAGCAGCATATCGAGCGCCTTGGGCGTCGTCTCCTCGATCAGGACACCGGCAACCGGACCGGATTCGCGGAGCCGGTTGAGGGCATTGGACGTGGCCAGAAGCCGCGTCTTTCTGCGCGACGGATTATCAAGCGCCGCCCGGACGGTATGCAGCCCGTAAAGAAAGAACGGTCCGGCATCCGGATCGTGGCGGGGATTGGAACGTGGCGGAAACTTGTTGCGGCTCATGGTCAAAGCGCTATCCCGTTTGCCCGGAGACGACAAGCGGTCATGCAGGCGCGCCCGCCTTTCGATTGGGTGTTGACACCGGGCCGGTCGATGACCATAAACCCCGGATCGCCTGCGGCAGCAACCGCAGGCGTTGCCGCGCCGACCAGATGGTTTCGGACCTTGGGGAGGGGTGGGAGAGTGGTTAAATCCATCAGACTGTAAATCTGACCGCTTAGCGTACGCTGGTTCGAATCCAGCCCCCTCCACCACTTCGAGCCGTCCGCCGCAGGCGGCAAATCAGTCCGGTGGACTGATTTGAGGCGAGAAGGCCATGAAGCCTATGGCTGAATGGCGGAGCCGGCAGGCGAGAAGGCCATGAAGCCTATGGCTGAATGGCGGAGCCGGCAGGCGAGAAGGCCATGAAGCCTATGGCTGAATGGCGG
>JAHJQZ010000147.1 GCA_018818925.1 Alphaproteobacteria bacterium | reverse complement strand
TATTCGCGGTCGTCGCAAGGACGCGCGAACAGGCGCGGCGGGCAGCGACCCTGGCCAAAATCGCCTACGAGGACCTGCCGGCGCTGATCGACGTTTCGGCGGCGATGGCGGCGGGCGGCGAGACAGTCGTTGAAAACCTCATGCTGAGGCGCGGCGATGCCGGGGTCGCGATCGACAAGGCGCAATACCAATTGTCGGGCCGCATGGTCATTGGCGGGCAGGAGCACTTCTATCTCGAAAGCCAGATCGCCCTGGCGCTGCCCGGCGAGGACGACGACGTCACCGTCTATTCCTCGACCCAGCATCCGAGCGAAGTCCAGCATCTGGTCGGTCACGTGCTCGGCGTGCCGTCGAGCGCCGTGACGGTCACGGTTCGGCGCATGGGCGGCGGCTTCGGCGGCAAGGAGACGCAAGGCACGCTGTTCGCGGCAGTGGCGGCGCTTGCCGCCAAGAAGCTCGGCCGCGCCGTCAAGATCAGGCCGGACCGCGACGACGACTTCTCGATCACCGGCAAGCGCCACGACTTCGTCGTCGACTACGAACTCGGCTTCGACGAACACGGCAAGATCGTCGGCGTCGACGGGCGGTTCATGGCACGGGCCGGCCATTCGGCCGATTTGTCCGGCCCGGTGACCGACCGGGCGCTATTCCATGCCGACAACGCCTATTTCTATCCTTCGGTGCGGCTCGAAAGCTTCCCCCTGCGCACCAATACCGTCTCGAACACCGCCTTTCGCGGTTTCGGCGGGCCGCAGGGCCTGATCGCCGCCGAGCGCTTCATCGAGGAGGTGGCCTATGCCCTCGGCATGGACCCGCTCGATGTGCGCAAGGCCAATTTCTACGGCACCGACACCGACAACGTGACGCCCTACCACCAGACCATCACTGACAATATCGTCTCGCCGCTGGTCGAGGAGCTGGAGGCGCGATCGGACTACCGGGCGCGCCGGGCGGGGATCGTCGCCTTCAATAAAAAGAGCCGGTTCAAGCGGCGCGGCATCGGCTTGACGCCGGTCAAGTTCGGCATCTCGTTCACCGCGACCTGGTACAATCAGGCCGGAGCGCTGGTGCATGTCTATCGCGACGGCTCTGTCCATCTCAATCACGGCGGTACCGAGATGGGGCAGGGGCTCAACATGAAGGTGGCGCAGGTCGTCGCCGACGAATTCGGCCTGCCGACGGGCCAGATCAAGATCACCGCCACCCATACCGGCAAGGTGCCCAACACCTCGGCGACGGCGGCCTCGTCCGGGTCCGATCTCAACGGCATGGCTGCCGCCGATGCCTGCCGGCAGATCAAGGACCGCCTTGCGGAATTCGCGGCTGGAGAATTTCGGTCCAGCCCCGGCGAGATAACCTTCGCCGATGGTCAGGTGCATGTCGCCGGACAGTCGATGCCCTTCGCAACGCTTATAGACAAGGCCTATATGGCGCGGGTGCAATTGAGCGCCGCCGGTTTCTACAAGACGCCGGAAATCCACTGGGACCGCGCCTCGGGGCGAGGCAACCCGTTCTACTACTTCGCTTACGGCGCTTCGGTTTCCGAGGTGACGGTCGACACGCTGACGGGCGAATACAGCATCGATCGCGTCGACATCCTTCACGATGTCGGGCGCTCGCTCAATCCGGCCATCGATCTCGGGCAGGTCGAGGGCGGTTTCATCCAGGGCATGGGCTGGCTGACCACCGAGGAACTGGTGTGGACCGACAAGGGCATGCTTTGGACGCACGCGCCCTCGACCTACAAGATTCCGCTCGCCTCGGACGCCCCGAAAATCTTCAACACGCGCCTCGCCGACTGGTCGATCAATTCCAAGCCGACTATCGGGCGCTCCAAGGCGGTCGGCGAGCCGCCGCTGATGCTGGCGGCATCGGTGGTCGAGGCGCTGTCGATGGCGGTGGCGAGCCTTGACGAGTATCGCACCTGTCCGCGCCTCGATACGCCCGTGACGCCGGAGCGGGTGCTGATGGCGGCCGAGCGGCTGCGCGCGCGGCGGGCGTCTTGAGCCGCCGCGACGCCGAAATCACGGGTTTCATCGGTCGGCACGAGCCGATCATGCTCGTCGAAATCGCCGCCGTCGCCGGCTCGGCGCCGCGCGAAGCAGGGGCCTTCATGCTGGTCGCAGAAACCGATGCCCACGGCACCATCGGCGGCGGCGCGCTCGAATTCCAGATGATCCAGCAGGCGCGACGGCTGTTGCGGGAGAACACGGATGCGGCACGACTTTCAATTCCGCTCGGGCCGGGAATCGGACAGTGTTGCGGCGGGCGTGTCGAAATCGCTTTCGTCAGGCTCGTTGGACCCATAGCGGCGGACCTCCTGAACCGGGTGCGGGCGGCTGAAGCCGCGTTGCGCCCGGTTTACGTCTTCGGGGCCGGCCATGTCGGGCTGGCGCTTGCCACCGCGCTTTTACCGCTGCCGGTCAGGACCGTGCTGGTCGACACGCGCAAGGAACAGCTCGACAAGGCAGCGGCGGACATCGAGACACGCCTCAGCGCCATTCCGGAGGCGGAAGTCGAGCGGGCGCCGCCGGGCGCCGCTTTTGTCGCGGTCACAAACGACCATGTCCTCGATTTTCTCATCACTGCCGCGGCACTCAAACGCGGCGACTCACCGTATATCGGAATGATCGGATCGCGTACGAAACGGGCGCAGTTCCGGCGCTGGTTTTTCGAGAACGGCGGCAACGCGGCGCAACTGGCCGAACTGGTGTCGCCGATCGGCGATTCGGGTGTTGATGACAAACGTCCTGAAGTGATTGCGGCTTTGACGGCTGCTGAAATTATCGTCAAAATGAACCACCAGCCTAGCAAATGGGCGCTGCCTGCGGCCGCGGGCACTATGGCAAAGGGTACTGGATGAGCGACGGCGCGCCGAACCGCCTTGAACTGAGCGGTATCGTCAAGCGGTTTCCGGGCGTGCTGGCCAACGACCGGGTCAGCTTCGCGGTCAGGCCCGGGCAGATCCACGCCCTTTTAGGCGAAAACGGCGCCGGCAAGTCGACCCTTGTCAAGATGATCTATGGCATCATGCAGCCCGATGCCGGCGAGATGCGCTGGGATGGCGAACCGGTTACTGTGTCCAATCCCAAGGCGGCGCGGCGCCTCGGCATTGGTATGGTGTTCCAGCATTTCTCGCTGTTCGAGGCGCTGACCGTTTTCGAGAACATCGCGCTCGGCATGGACGCGTCCATTCCGGCGCGGGATCTGGAAAGCCGCATCCGCGACGTCATGAAAACCTACGGGCTGACGCTCGATCCGCATCGGCAGGTCACGACCCTTTCGGTCGGCGAACGCCAGCGCATTGAGATCGTCAGGGCTCTGCTGCTCAATCCCAGATTGCTGATCATGGACGAACCGACCTCGGTGCTGACGCCGCAGGAGGTCGAGCAATTGTTCGTCGTTCTGAGACAGCTCGCGGCGGAGGGGTGCTCGATCCTTTACATTTCGCACAAGCTGCACGAGATCAAGGCGCTGTGCGACGAGGCGACGATCCTGAGGGGTGGACGGGTGGTCGACACCTGCGACCCCAAGGCCGAGACGTCGCGCTCCATGGCCGAAAAGATGATCGGCGCCGGTCTCAAGGTGATTTCCAAGCCCGCCGGACGTGAAAAGGGCCGCGAAAGGCTCGTGGTCCAGCACCTTTCCATCCCGGCGATCGGGCCGTTCGGTGTTTCGCTCAAGGACATCAGCTTTGCGGTGCATGCAGGCGAAGTCTTCGGCATCGCCGGGGTGGCCGGCAATGGTCAGAACGCACTGCTCTTGGCGCTGAGCGGCGAGGAAGTGGCGGGCGAATCCGACATGATCGTGCTCGACGACATGCCCATCGCGCGGCTGAAGGCGCGCGCCCGGCGCCTCAAGGGCATGGCGAGCGTGCCCGAGGAGCGCAACGGCCATGCCGCCGTGCCCGATTTCACCCTTGCCGACAATTCGGTGCTGACGGCGCGCGACCGCATCGGCATGGTCATTTCCGGTCTCATCCGCCCGCGCATGGCCACGTCCTATACCGGCAGGGTCATCGACACTTTCGCGGTCAAGACCACGGGCACCAAATCGACGGCCGGCTCGCTCAGCGGCGGCAATTTGCAAAAATACATCATGGGCCGGGAAATCCTGCAAAATCCCGGCGTGCTGGTGGTGAGCCAGCCAACCTGGGGCGTCGATGCCGGCGCGGCAGCGGCGATTCATCAGGCAATCATCGACCTGGCCGAGGCCGGTTCGGCCATCGTCGTCATCTCGCAGGACCTCGACGAACTCCTGTCGCTGTGCGACACGCTCGCCGTCATCAACGAGGGCAGGCTGTCGCGGCCCATGGCGGTTAAGGGCGCCGATATCGAAGAGATCGGCCTGCTGATGGGCGGCATTCACGGCGACCCCAAGGCCACCGAGACGGTGCATGTGCATCCGGAGAACGTTCATGCGCCTGCGCCTTGAGAAGCGGCCGTCTCCGAGCCAGTTCATGCTGTTCGCGACCCCGCTCATGGCGGTGGCGCTGACCATGGTCATCGGCGGCTTCGTGTTCACCCTGATCGGTTTCGACGGCTTCGGGGCGGTACGCGAAATCTTCTTCACCCCGCTCATGAACCCGCTCAAATGGCAGGACCTCGCGGTCAAGGCCACGCCGCTCGTCATCATCGCCGTCGGCTTGTCCATCGGCTACCGCGCCAATGTGTGGAATATCGGCGCCGAAGGCCAATATGTGCTCGGCGGGCTCTCCGCGACCGGCATCGTGCTCCTGACGCAGGACATGTCGGGGCCGTGGATCCTGCCGCTGATGGCCGTGGCCGGTATTGCCGGTGGCATGGCCTGGGTGGCGGTGCCGGCCTGGCTCAGGACGCGCTACAAGGTCAACGAGATCCTGACGACGCTGATGCTGACCTATGTGTCGGTCAACCTCCTCAACTATCTGGTGTTCGGTCCGTGGAAGAGCCCGCGCGCCTTCGGCCAGCCGCAGACCATCGCCTTTTCGGCCGACCAGTCGCTGCCCTATATCATTCCGGGCACCATCGTGCAGCTCGGCGCGCCCATTGCGGTCATCATCGCGCTCGTCGCCTGGTTCGTCATGTCGCGCTCGCTGTTCGGCTACCAGGTCAGGACGGTCGGGGCGGCGCCCTATGCCGCGCGCCATGGCGGGTTTTCGGCCAACCAGACGATCTGGGTGTCGCTGCTCGTCGGCGGCGGCCTTGCAGGCCTTGCCGGCATGCTCGAGGCGGCCGGGCCATTCGGACGCATGGTACCGCAATTCCCCACCGGCTACGGGTTCACCGCCATCATCGTCGCTTTTTTGGGGCGCCTCAATCCCATTGGTATCCTGATCGCCGGGATCGTCCTCGCCATCACCTTCGTTGGTGGCGAGGTGGCGCAGACGACGATTGCCTTCCCCTATCCGGCGGTCGGCATCTTCCAGTCGATGATGCTGTTCTTCCTTCTGGCCGGCGATGTGCTGGTGCGCTACCGCGTCCGGATCGGCAACAGGGCGTCGGCCGGCGATAGCACCTCGGAGGCCTCGGCGTGAGCGTTGATCTGGTCATAGCCATCGTCATCACGCTGATCGGCGCCTCGACGCCGATCCTCATCGCGGCGCTCGGCGAACTGGTGGTGGAAAAATCGGGCGTGCTCAATCTCGGCGTCGAGGGCATGATGCTGTGCGGTGCCGTGGTCGGTTTCGCCGCCGCCTACACCACCGGCAATCCCTGGCTCGGGGTTGGCGCCGGGGCGCTGGCCGGCATGCTGGCCTCGATGATCTTTGCCTTCCTGACCCTGACGCTCAGTTCCAACCAGGTGGCGACGGGCCTGGCGCTCACCATTTTCGGCGCCGGTTTCTCGGCCCTTTTCGGCCAGCCCTATACCGGCAAGCCTCTTGAGCTGTTCCGCTCGGTGTTTCCGCCAGACCTTTCGATGCACCCGATCCTCAAGGTGATCTTCGGCTATTCGCCGCTGGTCTATTTCTCGCTGATCATGGTCGTCGCGGTCTGGTTTTTCCTGCAAAGAACACGGGCCGGCCTGATCCTCAGGGCGGTCGGGGAATCCGATATCTCGGCCCATTCCATCGGCTATCCGGTGATCGGCGTCCGCTACATGGCGGTTGCCTTTGGCGGCGCCATGGCCGGCATTGCCGGCGCGTGCTTCCCGCTGCTGCTGACACCGCAATGGGTCGAGCGGCTGACCTCCGGGCGCGGCTGGATCGCGCTGGCGCTGGTGGTTTTCGCCGCCTGGAAACCGGGGCGCCTCCTGATCGGCGCGTACCTCTTCGGCCTCATCGCCACCATGGAGCTCTATGCCAAGGCCGCGGGCGGGGTGTTCCGCGTGCTGCCGTCCGAACTATGGGCCTCGCTGCCCTATCTCGCCACCATTGTCGTGCTCGTGCTGTTCTCGCTCCGCGCCAGGGGCAGCACCGGCGCCCCGGCCTGCCTCGGCAAGCCGTTCGTGCCGGCAAACTAAAAGACTGTATCAGGGAAGTGTCCAACAGGAGACCTATATGAACTTGCTCAACGCCCGTCCCATGAAAACCGGCATCAGCCGCCGCAACGTCCTCAAGATCGGCGCCGCCGCCACCGCCCTGCCGCTTCTGGGCAGCCGGGCCTTCGCCCAGAAGGCAACGGTCAAGGCCGCCTTTGTGATGATCGGCACGCCCGACGACAATGGCTGGAACTATGGCCATGACACCGGCCGGCTCTACATGCTCGACCAGCTCGGAGCCGACAAGGTCGAGACGACCGTCGTCACCAATGTCGCCGAAGGCCCGGACAGCGAGCGCGTCTTCCGCGAACTCGCCCAGCAGGGCCACGACATCATCTTCGGTACCAGCTTCGGGTTCGGCGACTACATGCTCAAGGTCGCCCCGCAGTTCCCCGACGTGAAGTTCGAATGGGCGACCGGCTATGCCACCGCATCGAACCTTTCGATCTACAACGCCAAGTTCCACGAGGGCCGCGCCGTCATCGGCACCATTGCCGGCATGATGTCGAAGTCCGGCATCGGCGCCTATATCGGCTCGTTCCCAGTTCCCGAAGTTTTCATGGGCGCCAATGCCTTCCATCTGGCGGCGCGCAAGCAGAACCCGAACTTCGTCACCAAGGTCGTCTATGTCGATAGCTGGTACGATCCGCCGAAGGAAGCCGACGCGGCCCGCGCCCTGCTTGACCAGGGCGTCGACGTCATCACCCAGCACACCGACGGCCCGGCCGCCTTGCAGGTGCTCGAGGAAGCCATCAAGCAGGGCAAGGATGTGATCGGCGGCTTCGGCCAGGGCGCCGACATGAGCGCCTTCGCGCCGGAGGCCCATCTGACCGCCATCATCGACAATTGGGGTCCGTACTACACCAAGGCCGTCAAGTCGGTGCTCGACGGTACCTGGGCCGAGGGCGGTTTCTGGGGCGGCATCGTCGATGGCGAAGTGGTCATCGGGCCGTATAATGCCAAGATCCCCGCCGACGTGGTCGCGGCTGCCGATGCGGTCAAGGACGGCATCGTCGCCGGCACCTATCATCCGTTCGCCGGCCCGGTGGTCGACACCAACGGCAATGTCCAGGCCGCCGAGGGCGACATCATCGACGACGGCGAGTTCTGGGCCGCCGAGGCCTGGTACGCCGAAGGCATGGAAGCCTGATCGGGATCACGAACCTTAGGCGGGCGGGGTGGGGCTTCGGTCCTGTTCCGCCCGTTTCTTGTCCGGCGCCTTAATGGCATGGGCTTTGACGGAAGCGACGACGGCCGAACGGGCGGTCTCCCTCCCCTTTATGGGGAGGGTGGCCCGGCGCAGCCGGGTCGGGTGGGGTGGAGCCGCGAATGCCGGCGCCGATACCCCCACCCAGGCTCACGACGGACTTAGCAAGGGCTAAGTCCTGTTCGCCAGCCCTCCCCACAAGGGGGAGCGACTGTCTTGGAGGTCAAGCGTTTTGCCATGGTTTGTTGTCCCGGACGATAGCGTTGAGGATGGTGATGAGCTTGCGCATGACGGCGATGACGGCGACG
>JAHJQZ010000146.1 GCA_018818925.1 Alphaproteobacteria bacterium | reverse complement strand
TGGAGGAGGCCAAGCACTATGTCGCGCAGGCCAACGCCGTGCTCGACGCGCAGGGCCAGTTCACCGACGAGTTCGTCATCTGCCGCCATGCCGGCGAGGTGATGATGACGCCGCGCGAGAACGTCGACCTCATGGACGTGTCGCCCAAGCAGGTCATCTCGGTCGCCGCGGCGCTCATCCCGTTCCTTGAGAACGACGACGCCAACCGCGCCCTGATGGGCTCGAACATGCAACGCCAGGCCGTGCCGCTCTTGCGGGCCGAGGCGCCTTATGTCGGCACCGGCATGGAATCGGTGGTGGCCCGCGATTCGGGTGCCGCCATCGCCGCCAAGCGCACCGGCATCGTCGACCAGGTCGATGCGACCCGCATCGTCATCCGGGCGACCGAGGAGACGGACGCGTCGAAGTCCGGCGTCGACATCTACAACCTGATGAAATATCAGCGCTCGAACCAGTCGACCTGCATCAACCAGCGTCCGCTGGTCGTTGTCGGCGATCACATCCAGGCCGGCGACATCATCGCCGACGGCCCCTCGACCGAACTGGGCGATCTCGCCCTCGGCCGCAACGTCCTCGTCGCCTTCATGCCGTGGAACGGCTACAATTTCGAGGACTCGATCCTTTTGTCCGAACGCATCGTCAAGGACGACGTCTTCACCTCGATCCATATCGAGGAATACGAGGTCATGGCCCGCGACACTAAGCTCGGGCCCGAGGAAATCACCCGCGACATCCCGAATGTTTCCGAAGAAGCCCTCAAGAACCTCGACGAAGCCGGCATCGTCCATATCGGCGCCGAAGTCGGCCCGGGCGACATCCTCGTCGGCAAGATCACGCCGAAGGGCGAAAGCCCGATGACACCGGAAGAAAAGCTCCTCAGGGCCATCTTCGGCGAAAAGGCTTCCGATGTCCGCGACACCTCGCTACGCGTGCCCCCCGGGGACGCCGGCACCGTCGTCGAGGTCCGGGTGTTCAATCGCCACGGCATCGACAAGGACGAGCGTGCCATGGCCATCGAGCGCGAGGAAATCGAGCGTCTGGCCAAGGACCGCGACGACGAGCAGTCGATCCTCGACCGCAACGTCTATGCGCGCTTGAAGGAAATGCTGTTCGGCAAGTCGGCGACCTCCGGCCCTAAGGGCTATATCGCCGGCACCAAGCTCAACGACGCCGTATTCGACGGCCAGCCGCGCTCGAAATGGTGGCAGTTCGCCATCGAGGACGACAAGGTCATGCAGGAAATCGAAGCCCTGCAGGGCCAGTACGAGGAAAGCCGCAAGCTCCTCGAACAACGGTTCATCGACAAGGTCGACAAGCTGCAGCGCGGCGACGAGCTGCCTCCGGGCGTGATGAAGATGGTCAAGGTCTTCGTCGCCACCAAGCGCAAGATCCAGCCCGGCGACAAGATGGCCGGCCGTCACGGCAACAAGGGCGTCGTTTCGCGTATCGTGCCGATCGAGGACATGCCGTTCCTCGCGGACGGCACCCATGCCGATATCGTTCTCAATCCGCTCGGCGTGCCCTCGCGCATGAATGTCGGGCAGATTCTCGAGACCCATCTCGGCTGGGCCTGTGCCGGCATGGGAAGGAAGATCGGCGGATTGCTCGAAGCCTATCAGCGGGCCAACGACATCAAGCCATTGAAGTTAGAGCTCGATTCGCTGTTTGCCAATGACGAGACTTTGACGGATCTCGACGATGACAGCGTCATTCGCCTGGCCGAACACCTGAAGAAGGGCATTTCCATCGCGACGCCGGTCTTCGACGGCGCCAAGGAAGCCGACATCGTCAGGATGCTCGAACAGGCCGGCCTCGACGGCTCCGGCCAGTCGACGCTCTATGACGGTCGCACGGGCGAGGCCTTCGACCGCAAGGTGACCATGGGCTATATCTACATGCTCAAGCTGCACCATCTGGTCGACGACAAGATCCATGCCCGTTCGATCGGTCCGTATTCTCTGGTTACCCAGCAGCCGCTGGGCGGCAAGGCGCAATTCGGCGGTCAGCGTTTCGGCGAAATGGAGGTCTGGGCCCTCGAAGCCTATGGCGCCGCCTACACCTTGCAGGAAATGCTCACCATCAAGTCGGACGACGTTGCCGGCCGCACCAAGGTCTACGAAGCCATCGTCAGAGGCGACGATACGTTCGAGGCGGGCATCCCGGAAAGCTTCAACGTGCTGGTCAAGGAAATCCGTTCGCTCGGCCTCAATGTCGAACTGACCGAGACCGATCCTGAAGAACTGAGCGGGCCGCAAGGCTCCGCGGGCCCCGAACTGGAGGCACCTCCGGACGCGGCGGAATAATTCGCCGCGCACCCCTTTCCGTCACAAGCGCCGGCCCGGCGCGCCCAAAAAGCCCCGGCCGGCCACAGGAGACACCGGATGAACCATCATCAGAACGTCATGGACCCGTTCAACCAGCAGAGTGCGGCACAGGTCTTCGACCAGATGCGCATCTCCATCGCGAGCCCGGAAAAAATTCTGAGCTGGTCCTATGGCGAAATCAAAAAGCCTGAGACCATCAACTACCGGACCTTCAAGCCGGAGCGCGACGGCTTGTTCTGCGCCCGCATCTTCGGGCCCACCAAGGACTACGAATGCCTGTGCGGCAAGTACAAGCGCATGAAGTTCAAGGGCGTGATCTGCGAGAAATGCGGCGTCGAGGTCACGCTTTCCCGCGTTCGCCGCGAACGCATGGGCCATATCGAACTGGCCGCGCCCGTCGCCCATATCTGGTTTCTGAAGTCGCTGCCCTCGCGCATCGCCCAGCTTCTCGACATAACCCTCAAGGATGTGGAGCGCATCCTCTATTTCGAGAACTACGTCGTCACGGATGCCGGCCTCAGCCCGTTCACGCAATACCAGCTGATTTCGGAGGAGGAGTTCCTCGACGCCCAGGACCAGTTCGGGGCCGATACCTTCACGGCCATGATCGGCGCCGAAGCCATCCGCGAGATGCTGATCGCGCTCGACCTCGAAAAGATCGCCGCCGACCTTCGCGTCGAGATCGCCGAGTCGACCACCGAACTGAAGCCGAAGAAACTGGCCAAGCGCCTGAAGATCGTCGAGCAGTTCCTCGTGTCGGGCAACAAGCCCGAATGGATGATCATGACGGTCATTCCGGTCATTCCGCCGGAACTGCGTCCGCTCGTGCCGCTCGATGGCGGCCGTTTCGCCACCTCGGATCTCAACGATCTCTACCGCCGCGTCATCAACCGCAACAACCGCCTGAAGCGGCTGATCGAGCTTCGCGCGCCGGACATCATCATCCGCAACGAAAAGCGCATGCTGCAGGAAGCGGTCGACGCCCTGTTCGACAACGGCCGCCGCGGCCGCACCATCACCGGTGCCAACAAGCGTCCGCTCAAGTCGCTTTCCGACATGCTCAAGGGCAAGCAGGGCCGCTTCCGCCAGAATCTTCTTGGCAAGCGCGTCGACTATTCCGGCCGTTCGGTGATCACCGTCGGTCCGGAATTGAAGCTACATCAGTGCGGGCTGCCCAAGAAGATGGCGCTCGAGCTGTTCAAGCCGTTCATCTATTCGCGGCTCGAATCCAAGGGATTGTCCACCACCG
>JAHJQZ010000145.1 GCA_018818925.1 Alphaproteobacteria bacterium | reverse complement strand
GACGATGGCGATCTCCATGTCGTCGCGGAGCGGCAGGTCGTCGGGCTCGCAGTGTTCGGGAAAATCCACGGCGCGAAAGACGACCGACTGGTGCATGCGGTGGGAAAGAGCAACGCCGAGCACCATCAGCAGGAGCGGCCCGATCAGCCAGAGCGGGACTTGCGGCTGCACCAGGCCCCAGGCCAGCGTTAAGGCAAGGATGAGCCAGACGAGCGGCTTGCGGACGCGGGCGTGCCAATAGAGCCATGTGACCGGCACGGCCTCAATGAGGGCCATCCAGATGGCGCCGGTGCCGACGAGAAGGGAGAGGATGGCGAGCAGGTAGAAAATCGACATGATGTCCTCCTCAAGACTCGGGCATCATTATGCGCATATTCGCACACCGTGGCCAGAAAGGGACGGCTCGCGGCTGCGCCTGCCGCCATGCCACACCTTTCCCCCGCCTGTCCTTGCCCGCACCTGCGCCGACCCCATGGACGCAAGGCCAGTGCAGTGGTCGGCTTCGAGAAAATGCCGAGATAGCTTCCATGGAAGACAAGAAGGCGCATTCTTGCCCGGCGGCGTTGTCGCCTTTTTGCAGGAAATCGACCTCGACACGGATGGCTGCGACGAGCCGGTCGTTCTTGACGCAAAGGGCGCGCTGCCGGCCGAGTTGACGGGGCAATTGCCCGTTATCCCGCGCCGGTGCCGGTTCTGAACTCGATTTCGAGAAGGTGCGAGAGCCCGTCGAGACCGACGCGGATCTGCCCCTGGTCAAGCGGCAGGGGTCGGCCGTCCAGAATGGCTTTTGGTCGGGCCCGCCGCCCGGTGGATGTGACCGACACGCGGATATCGTAGTCAGCTCCACCCACCTTGATGCGTGCCTGGAATCCCGGCCAGTCTTTTGGGATGCACGGATTGATCCTGAGCTCATTGCCCTCGCGCCGGATACCGAGAATGCCTTCTATGCCGGCACGCTGCATCCAGCCGGCCGAGCCGGTGTACCAGGTCCAGCCGCCGCGTCCGACATGCGGGGCGACGGCATAGACATCGGCGGCCACCACATAGGGCTCTACCTTGTAGCAATCGGCGGAAACAGGGTTGAGTGCATGATTGATCGGATTGACCAGCGCAAACAGCTTGTGCGCCTTTTCCGTGGCGCCCAGTTCGGCCAAGGCCAGGATCGCCCACATGGCGGCATGGCTGTATTGCCCGCCATTTTCCCTGAGGCCCGGCGGATAGCCCTTGATATAGCCCGGATCACGAACGGTCTTGTCATCGAAGGGAGGGGTGAACAGTAGCGCCAGCCCATCATCGGCGCGGATCAGGTGCTTTTCCAGTGAAGCCATCGCGGTTTTGGCGCGGGCCGAATTCGCCTTGCCCGACAGCACTGCCCAGGATTGGGCGATGGAATCGATGCGGCAGGCATCACCTGCTAACGCACCCAGCCACGACCCATCGTCATAGGTCGCCCGGCGATACCATGCGCCATCCCAGGCCGTGCCTTCGAGCGCGCCAAGCACGGCAGCCGCATGCGCCGTCCATCGCGCCGTCCGTTTAGGATCGCGTCTTTCAACGAAGGGGGCCAGCAGCGCCAGCGTGCGAACCAGCAGCCAGCCGAGCCAGACGCTCGTCCCTTCGCCGTTCTCGCCCACCCTGTTCATGCCATCGTTCCAGTCGCCGGTGCCCATCAGCGGCAGGCCATTGGCCCCGGTCAGTTCGATGCACCGGTCGAGGCCGCGGGCGCAATGCTCGAACAGGCTGGCGGACTCGGTGGAAAGGCTCGGCTCGAAAAAGGCATCGTGCTCGCCGGTCTTGAGCTGTTGTCCTTCGAGGAACGGCACCATCTCGCCGAGAATGGACGCATCGCCGGTTGCGGCAACATAGGTGGCGGTGGCGTACCCCAGCCATACGCAGTCGTCCGAGATGCGGGTGCGCACGCCCTGGCCGGAATGCGGCAACCACCAGTGCTGGACATCGCCCTCGACGAACTGCCGCCCAGCGGCACGAAGGATGTGCTCACGCGTCTCGGCCGGCCGGGTAAAGGTCATAGCCATGCCATCCTGCAACTGGTCGCGGAACCCAAAGGCGCCACTCGCCTGATAAAAGCCCGAGCGCGCCCAGATGCGGCAGGCCAGCGTCTGATAGAGCAGCCAGCCGTTGAGCATGATGTCCATGGCGCGGTCGGGCGTTTTCACCTGAACCGCACCGAGCACATCCGACCAGTGCTGCGTGACCTCGGCCAGTGACGCGTCCAGATCGGTGGCGCGATAGCGGGCGATGAGGGCGCGCGCCGCGCCGGCGGACGGGCATTGTCCAAGGAATGCGACGATTTCGACCGTCTGGTTCGGACGCAGAACGATCTTTTGCCGAAGGGCCGCGCATGGATCGAGCCCCGCCCCCGTGGCGCCGGAGAGCGG
Organism: Alphaproteobacteria bacterium; assembly: GCA_018818925.1. Lineage (GTDB taxonomy): Bacteria > Pseudomonadota > Alphaproteobacteria > Rhizobiales > Devosiaceae > JAHJQZ01. The sequence goes on along the minus strand of JAHJQZ010000145.1, from coordinate 33,969 downwards.
CTGCGTGCCCGAAAGGGCCGCAGGGCGGTCGATCCCGCCCTGTCGGCCGATGAATTCGGTTCGGTCGGACGTCCACTCGGTCTGCCGTCCGCAAAGGTCGGCGAAGGCGATGCGGTCGGGGAACGCCATGTTCCACGGCTTGCGGGCGAACAGCGCGCCGGTTTCGGCATCTTGCTCGCTGACGATGAAAGACATCGAGGAACTGCGGGAAGTGCCGAGCGTCCATTCCGCATAGGTGGTGACCGACAGGCGACGAGTCCGGCCTGAACGGTTGGTCAACCGCAGCCGGGATATCCGGATCGGATCGGCCAGCGGCACGAATTGCTGCAGGTCCGAAGAAATGCCGTTGGCCGTGTGCTCGAACCGGCTGTAGCCGAACCCGTGGCGGGCAACATAGGTGCCTGCATCCCGGATCGGCTCGGCGGTCGGGCTCCACAGGGCACCTGTGTCCTCGTCTTTGATATAGATGGCCTCGCCCGAGGGATCGGCGACCGGATCGTTGGACCAGGGCGTCAACTGGTTGTCGCGGCTATTCTCGGCCCAGGCATATCCAGCGCCGCTCGCCGACACCTGAAAGCCGAAACCGGGATTGGCGATGACGTTGATCCAGGGCGCCGGCGTTTCGTCGCCGTCGTCAAGAACGGTGACATACTCGCTGCCGTTTTTGTCGAAGCCGCCGAGACCATTGAAGAACTCGAGATCGGCCAGCGGTTCCGCGCGTGTCGTCGTCGTCCTGGCAACCGGCAGAAAAGCGGGCGACGGTGGAGCCTCCAACGCCGGCAGGCGCGCCAGCTTGTCGGCAATCGAGCCATGGTGCGCGACCAGGGACACGCGCGCGACCGACACGAGCAGTGCCCGAGCCTCGCGGCCGATGAGGTCGGCTCTGAGCAAAAAGACACTGCCTTTGGCATCCTCACTGCCGATGCGCGGCTTGGCCTGGCTCGATCGCACGGCCGCATCGATCGCGGTCTGCAAGTCCTGAACATAGGAACTCGATCGATCGTTGAGAATGACAAGATCGGCATTGAGCCCCTTCATGCGCCAATACTCGTGCGCGCGCAGCATCTGGCGGACCTGAGGCAGGTCTTCGATGTCGGAAATGCGCAGCAGAACGATGGGACGGTCGCCCGAGATTGCCATCGGCCACAGCGCCGATTGCCGACCGGCGCCGGCGGCGATGACAGCGGAGGGCGGCCGGAAGCGCGCATCGGCATAAAGAATCGGCGCGGCCAGCCGTTGGAAGTCCGCAGCTTCGTCGGAAGTTATGTCCAGATGATACAACTGCACCTGCGCCTGCGTCCACGCGAGCGTCTTGGCCCGGTCATAGGCATTGCGGTCGAGGTGCTTGTCGAGCAAGTCGATCAGTTCGGCGCGCGACGACGCCAGGATCGTCCACAAGGCAATGCGGGCCACGTCGCCCGGAGCGATCCTGATGCGCTGGCGCAGCGAAAAGACCGGATCGAGGACCGTGCCGACCGTGTTCGACAACGGACGATCACGCTTGAGGGCAACGGCATTGGACAGGGTACGGCCACGCCCGAGAAACTTCAGCCTGTCGGTTTCGTATTGCGGCTCGGCAGTGATTTCGCCTTCGGTCACGGCGAAATGCGCCGCCCAGATTTCGGGTTCCGACGGAAAACGCCGACGGCGCGACGCGATCAGCGCCCCGAGCTCGGGCAGGTACTCGGTTGCGACGAACATTTTGGCAAAGGCCGGGTGCGCCGCGTCGGCGGACGCCGTCGTCAGCACCAGTTCAGCGTAGGATGTCACCTCGATCTCGCGCGGCTTGCGTCCGGCATTGGTGAGTGAAACGCGGCGGACCTCGCTGTCGTCCTCGCCGGAAACCAGCACGTCCATGCTGGTCGTCAGCGTTCCGTCCACGCGGGTGAATTCCGCGCGGTCCTCGGCGAACAACACGTCCTGACGCTCGGGCATGGGTCCCGATAGATTGCCGGCGGGCGACCAGACGGCGCCGGAACGCATGTCCCTGAGCATGACGAACGAGCCGCAATCGTCGCGCGTGGCATCCTCGTGCCAGCGGGTTACCGCGATATCGCCCCAACGGCTGTAGCCGCCACCCGTCGCCGTCAGCATCACCGAATAATGGCCGTTCGACAGGAGATGGGTCACCGGAGGGCCGGCAAACGGCGCCTGCAGGCGCCTGACGACATGCGCCTTGCGCCGCGTCTCGCTGGCCGAGATTTTGACTTCCTCGGCGCGTGGATGCTCGATGGCGACGTGGCGCGGCGTGCGTTCCTGCAAGAGCAGTTCGCTGGCCATGATCAGGGGATCGCTGTGGAAGCGCGTCCGCATGCAGCCGTCCCGCAACGCGTTGGCGATGGCAACCATGGTCATGCCCTGGTGGTGCGCCATGACATTGCGCACCACGGCCACAGTCTGACCTTCCGGCAGACGCGACCGGGTAAAATCGAGCGCCTCGTAGAAACCAAATGAGCCGCGGCCGCCGAGGGTAGCGATGTGGCCATAGTTCTTCAGCGCGCCGGCGGCGTCGATCATCGTGGCGAGCCCGGTGGCATAGGGCGCGATCACCCGGTTTTCCGACAGGCCACGTTTGAGCCCGAGGCCCGGGACGCCGAAATTGGAATACTGATAGGTGAATTCGATGTCGCGGGCGTTATAGGCGGATTCCGAGATGCCCCACGGGATGCCGAGCGCGCGCGCGTATTCCTGTTGCCGCACGACGACGCGCCTCTGGGTCTCCTCGATCAGACTGCCCACCGGCGCCCGCATGACCAGCGCCGGCATGAGGTATTCGAACATCGAGCCCGACCAGGAAATCAGCGCGGACCCATTCCCGAGCGGCGTTGCGGCCCGGCCAAGCCGGAACCAGTGGCGGGTGGAAACGTCGCCCTTGGCGATGGCGAACAGGCTGGCGAGCCGCGCTTCCGAGGCCAGCAAATCGTAGCAGTTCTTGTCGAGGCTGTTGTCGGTGCGCGAATAGCCGATGGACAGCAGTCGGCGCTCGGTATCGAGAAGAAACGCGAAATCCATCGACAGCGCCATGGTGCGTGCCTCCTCGGCAAGCGCGTGAAGCCGTTGGACGACCGCTTGCCCAACCGCGATCGAGACTGTCCGGTCGCGATCGGCGGCGCGGATCGCACTTGCAAGCGCTTCCGTCCAGAACACCAGAGCGGGCACCTGGCCGCCCTCCGGGCGCGGTGCCATTTCCCTGGCCAAGCCCGCGGCCTTGTCGGCCGACCAGGCAAGTCGCGCCGAGATCGCGGGCAGGTCCTGAACGCCGACCAGCAACGAGTGTGCGCCGGTCAGCAGAGCGCCCAGGCTGTCGGCCTGGTGCGACGCGACATGGATCGCTTCAAGCGCCTCGCGCGCCAGCATCAGCGTGTCGATCAGCCCCGACCGGACGTTGGCATCGAGAGGCGCGTCGATCCATTCCCGACAGGCGGCGGAAAGCGCAATCAGATGTCCGGCAAGATTGCCGCTATCGACCGAGGACACATAGGCCGGGTCGAGAACGTGCAAGTCCTCGGTGTCGTACCAGTTGAAGAAATGCCCCTTGAACCGCTTGAGGCGGCGCAGGGTCGCAAAGCTTGCTTCCAGCCGTTCCAGCGTCTCGATCCTTCCGGCCCAGCCGAAATCGCGGGCAGCGACGGCGGAGAGGAGATAAAGCCCGATATTGGTCGGCGATGTCCGGTGCGCGATGACCGGGTTCGGATCCTCCTGGAAATTGTCGGGGGGCAGCATGTTGTCGGCGGGCGTGACGAAGGTTTCGAAAAACCGCCAGGTCCTCCGCGCGATCAGGCGCAGCTTCTGTTCTTCGTCCGGGGCAAGCAGCAGGTCTTTCGACTTGGACGGCGCGCGGCTGGCCCAGAGCGCGATGGCCGGGGCGCCGCACCACAGCATGGCAAAAACGACCGTCAGCGGGATGGAGGCGGGTGCGAACAGTGCCGTGCCCAATGCCATGCCCAGTCCAAGGCCAGTGCCGCCCGCCATCTGCTGGTAGAAGCCTCTGGCATCAAGGCGCCGGCCGCCAGCCGATTGCGCGGCGGTTGTCCATTGCAGCAGGTGCCGATGCGTGATGTGGCGTCGAACCAGCGTCCGAAGGATGGCGTCGCCCATCCGCCAGGCCTGGTCGGGCAGAAATGCCAGGGACAAGCCCGTCTGGATCGCCGCCAGCTTCATCTCGGCGCCAAGTGCACGGAAATGGCTGTCGAGCCGCACGCCGGCACGTCTGGGGAAAAGGGAAAACAACGGCGCGAAAAAGGCCGGAAGCGCCAGTCCGACGAGCACGAATGCCGTACCGAGCAGCGCCGAGGGCATGGGGAGCAGCCAGGTCAGCCCGAGCGTGAGCAGCAGCGCCGGCGCGAACAGCGAACGTCTGAGATTGTCGAGGATCTTGCCGAGTCCGACGGCCCCCACGGATAGGGATTTCGCATGCCAGCCGACAATCCACGGCAGCAACTGCCAGTCGCCACGCGTCCAGCGATGCTGGCGTTGACTGGCGACGTCGTAGCGGGAGGGGAATTCGTCGACCACCTCGACATCCGAGGCGAGACCGGCGCGGGCGAAAATGCCTTCGAAAAGATCATGGCTCAGCAACGTGTTTTCCGGAATGCGTCCCGCCAGCGAGGCTTCGAACGCGTCGACATCGTAGATGCCCTTGCCGGTGTAGGAACCTTCGCCGAACAGGTCCTGATAGACATCCGAGACCGCGGCCGAATAGGGGTCGATGCCGCCCGGCGCCGAAAACACGCGCTGATACAACGAGCCTTCGCGTCCGACCGGCAGCGACGGCGTCACCCGTGGCTGCAGGATGCCGTAGCCGCCCACGACGCGCCCCAGATCGCGACTGAATCTCGGCCGATTGAGCGCATGGGCCATCTTGCCCACCAGCTTGAGCGCGGTGTCGCGCGGCATCCGCGTGTCGGCGTCAAGGGTAATGACGTAGCGAACGCCTTCGGGCACGACCGGAACGCGCCCATTGCCTGAAACGAAGCTGGTGTCCGTTGCGCCTCTGAGCAGCCGGTTGAGTTCGTGCAACTTGCCACGTTTGCGCTCCCAGCCCATCCACTTGCCTTCGGCGGCGTTGAACAAGCGTCGCCGGTAGAGCAGCACAAACCTTGGGCCTGCCGGGCCGGGCGGGTGCACATCGTTGAGCCGGGCGATGGCCGCCTGACCCTCGGCAAGAAGCGCATCCTCGCCGGCGACCGTTTCTTCATCGGCGTCGAGACCGTCGAGCAGCAGCGCGAAAGTGAGGTCGCCCGTCGCCCCCGAAAGGTGATGGATTTCGAGCTGTTCGATCTGATCGAGCAGATCCTTTTTGCCGGCAAGAAGGCTCGGTATCGCGACAAGGGTCCGCAGGGACGTCGGCACGCCGCCCTTCAGCTCAAGACCGGGGAGCTTCGAGGCTCCATAGCTCCAGGTAACAGCGCGATTGACGAAAGCGGTTGCCGCTTCGGATGCCGGAATGAAGGCGGCGATGGCAAGAAGCGCCGCCCAGCCCGGCGCGGAGATACCGAGTGTCCAGAAAGCCAGTCCAAGCAGGACGAGCGAAAACAGGGCGATGGCGCCGACATAGCCCGCAATGCCGAGACGCAGATTGAAGCGACTGATCAGCAGATGTGCCGGCACCCTGAATCCGACACACTGTTCCAACACGCGGCGGCCTTCGGCGATGAGATAATAGCCTGGGTCCGCAAGGCGATCCGTGCACGAATCCTCCGACGGTTCCGTGGCGGCGGCGGTCGTAAGCTTGAGGACTTCTTCGGCTATTTCGATTTCGGAAAGCGCCGATCCGCGCGCCAGTTCCTCGACCGCGCCGCGATAAAGATCGCGCGTCGGAAAATCCATCTCCGCAAAGGCGCTGTGTTCGCGCAGGCGCGTATCGACCAGGCACACGCTTTCAAAGAAGTCGGCCCAATCGATGTCGGATATGAGGCGCAAGCTGGTGACGATGTTGCGAACGGTGACGTTCGAGGCGCCGAGGCGCTGCTGTGCGTGAAGCACGACGTCGTCGATGGAGGAGTGCTGGCCGGCAAGACGGTCCTCAAGCCAGGCGAGCGTCGGGGTGCTGGCGGAATCGTAGTCGCGCAGGCGCTTTGCGAACTGTGCCGCGAACAATTCGGGCAGCGGAGCACTTGCCATGCGGGCAATCGCGATGTCTGGAGACAGACCCGAAACGAGCACGCGATCGGCCATGGCGTCCGCTTCGGCGCGCGAGAGCCGACCGGCGGTGATCTGATCGGCAAGGCGGCGCAGATTCTCGATGAGAACGATGCGGAGCGTAATGGGAACGGCCCAGAGTTCGCCGATCGTCAGCGGCTGGACGCTCTGATAGGCGGAGACAAAGCGGCGCAGTATCTCGGAATCGAAATGGCTGTCGGTATGGGCTACGAACGCCCAGGCCAATTCGAAGACGCGCGGATATCCGGCAAACGGTCCGCCTGCCAGTTTCGGCAATTGCCGGTAGTAGCCGGGCACCAGATCGTCGCGGATCTCGCGGACGTGCTCTTCGACCAGATGGTAATTGTCCAAGAGCCATTCCGCGGCCGGAACGATGGCGCGGTCGACTTCGAGTTCCTTGGCGCTGGCACGATAGGCGGCCAGGAGCACCTTGGTGTTTTCGCTGAGACGTGCCTGCAAGGAAAACACCCTGGGCGGCACCGCCGCGACGGGCTGAGCCGCAGCGAGCGTCCGCGCGTGGAGTTCAAGGCGCTCGACCCCGAACAGTTCCTCGCGCACGGGCGCTGGATCGTTCCAAGGAGCGGTGAGAGGTCGCAGGCGGAGGGAAATGCCGAAGACAACGGTCATATGACCAGCTTTCTGGAGGCTGCGTCCCTGGACGCATGATGCATGCGGCGCCGATCCAAAGTACGTGCAGAACCGATATCGCGCCGGCGTGGCACTTTGGGCGCGCAAACAGACTCCCGGCGCGGACGACCGAAACGCCAGCGCCAGGTGGAAGGTGAAAGGCTAGTTCAGCCAATCGCCCTCGGCGGGAAGATCGCCGGTGATGTCGACGCAGAAAAGGTTCGGCGCCGGCCTCTTTCCGTCGGCGACGGCAAGATCGAAAACCTGACCGTCGGCGACGCGCAGTTGCAGGTCTTTTTGCGCCATTGCCCCTTTTGCCAGGGAAGACGTCAGGCTGATTTCTCCGGTACCGGACAGTCGACCCTTCTGGCGGACAAAACCCTCCAGCTCATAGGCCGCGCCGGCGAACACCACCCCGTTTTTCAGGAGCTCGCCGTTTCCGGAAATGCGTCCCAGATATTTCATCGCGATATTCCTTTGTGCATTTGCGGTGATCGCCAATCAATGATCGGCGCGGACCACCGCCTCCGAGTCATCGGAATCCAACAAGACGACCCGACGGGTCGACCGAGAGCCTTCGAGCGAGGGTAGGTCACTCATCGCCGCGACGCGTCGAAAGGCAAGAAATGTGAGGCCGGCAATCTCCTCGTCGCAAAAAACGATCCGACAGGTGCCGGCGGGCAGATCGGTGTCGAGCACGGACGGCCTGAACGAATTCTTGAACGTGACGAGCGATTCCGTGCTCCCGATGCACATCCGGCATCCTATCTTTTCTTCGCGCTTTCCAACGGCCGCGACGGCGTCGGCTTGCCGGCAAAGGCGGCGGGCGCAGCCGTTTCCATGGGGGCTTTCGCCGCCTTCGGCTTCTTGGGCTCCCGATTGCTGCGCTTTTGACTTTTTGCCATGGTCGTCTCCTGTTCGCTTGATCTGCCGAATACGTGCCGCCGGCGCATGCGGATCTGCCCCTGCCGCGATGCGGCGGTGGAGCTGTGTTCATCTTTTTCGGATCGGAAAGTCGACTGCGCCCGATTGACGGATTGCAGTCTGGCGGTCCTTGGCTCGCGTGGCGTTTCTCAGCTTTTGCGAACAGCTTTCGCCTTCGTTACGCGATCATCATCACGCTACCATCGCAAGGCAAATCAAGTCACAACGCATTCGGCACAAGGACGAATTTCGGCTTTCCGCCAATATGGCGTGCTGCAAAACGCGTTTTGCAGACAAAAGAAGCAATATCATTGAAAAAGCGCTTTTTGACGCTGGCGATTATTTATTCTAATTTTGGCGCCTCTCGAGAAAATATATAGTGCGAGTAGCAGCAATTTACAAGATCGCAATATCTAATTTTAGCCTGTCGCAATCTCGACAAGACCGCCGATTATGTTGCCGAACCATCACGTTCGGATCGACACATGACCAGACTTCATATTCAGCACGTCACCACCTATCGCTACCCGCACGCCGTGAGGCTTGGGCAGCACACGCTCATGTTGCGCCCGCGCCAGAGCCGGGACGTCCATGTGCTGTCGAGCGCGCTGAGCGTATCTCCTTCCGCAAGGATAGCCTGGTCCGAAGACGTCAACGGCAATGCCGTCGCGTCCGCATCCTTTGCAGCGGCAACCGACAATCTGACCATCGCGTGCGTCTCTGAAATCGAGCTGGGAGCGGTTGCCTGGCCGGTGTTCGAAATTGCCTATTCTGCCGCCTCCTATCCGTTCCGCTATTCCGACGACGACTGGGTAGCCCTGGGCGCCTTGACGGCCCCTAGCTACGCCGATCCGGACGGGCGCCTCGCGCAATGGGCCCGCGGCTTCGTGCGCGGCAACGCAACCGACACGTTGTCCTTGCTCAAGGACATCTGCGCCGGGATTGGAGCCTCGATCCGCTATCAGAGCCGGGACGAAGAAGGTACGCAGTCCGCCTGCGAAACCCTGGACCGGGGGTGGGGCACCTGTCGGGATTTGGCCACTTTGTTCGTCGATGCCGTCCGCAGCCTCGGCTTCGGCGCCCGCATCGTGTCGGGTTATCTTTACGATCCTGACTTCGGCGCGACCGGAAACGTCGAAGCTGGCAATACCCATGCCTGGGCCGAAGTTTTCGTGCCCGGCGCGGGCTGGATCGCCTTCGATCCGACCAATGGCGGCGTCGGAGGCTTCAATCTGGTGCCCGTTGCCGTCGCCCGGAGCATCCATCAGGTGATGCCCGTCACCGGAAGTCTCGCAAGCGTCGGCGGCGCGGCTGAAATGGCAGTCGCGGTGTCGTTCAGCCGAAGCCCCTTGAAAGCGTCCGGCGCCCCAGTTGAGGCGGACCGGGAACCGCAATGGCGAGGCTGAGTTCGATGGGCTCGCTTGTAACGAGCCCGGCGCGACACCACATTCGTGGATCATGAGGATGTTTTGGCAGCATCCGGTGCAGGAACCGCCAATTCCCATCATCATAGCAGCTTGCTCCCGTGGAGGCACACGGAACCCCATCCTGGATGGAGGCGAAAATGCCTGAACCCACCAAAATCATCCCCTTTCCAAGTCGCGCAAAGCCGCGCGTGCTCCCCACCAAACCCCGCGTGGTCGAATTTGTCGAATTGTCTGAGATCATTCGGGACAATCGATCTGGCGACACCATCAAGGGCCTCGTGCTTGCGGCAGACGCCGCCGACGGCATGGTCCCGAACGTGCTGACATGGCCGCGGCGTCAAGCCGAAAGCCAGAATCCAATGGAGGACCAGACATGGCGTTGAATTTTCCCAATCCGAGCCGCAGCTACGAACCGGATCACGCCCGCGTGCGATTCTGGGGACACGACAGCGCCATGGAGGTTTCATTCTTCCTGGATGAGGACGCCCTGTTTCGCCTGTCGCCGAGCACCGGCTCCGACGAAAAGGCAATCCTCAAGGCGTTCGACGCCAATCGAAGCCGGATCATGGATGTCGCACGCAAGGCCTATACGGGAAGACAAACCCACGCCTTCATTCTGGGTGCCAGCGATTTCAGCAAGTAGCCGCAAGGCCACGACATTCTTGCGATCAAAGAAGAAGCGCCACATCCCGCATGTCCACAAGGTGGGCCAGATGCTGGATCTCGAGTCGGCACCCATCTCTTCCAACCGTCCGCAGGGGCCCTGCAGGGTCCCTGCCTTCTTGCCGCGGGAACTGGGACCCACCCAGTATCGGGTGCAGTGCCTCGGCGAATGCAATGAGCGGGTTGTCGAGAAAATGGACCTTTCTGCCGGCTGACAAACTGGCGCCCCGACCGCAGCAAACAAAGGCTTTGTCGGCATCGCCATAAATCGGCGGCAGGATTTGCCTCGGGCCTTGAAAAGAACACTTCGAGCGACCATTTGAAGTAGGTACGTTTTCAGCCGTCTTGGCTATCTGACCTGCCGGCTCGCCGGTGTGATTGGCTTCCCCCTGATATTGCGAACGTTTCAGCCCTTGCGCGTGTTGCGCATGGGAAATCCGTCCGTTCGCCACAGGCTTCGGGCAAACCAAAAAGGTATGCGCCATGATTACCGGCACAGTTAAATTCTTCAATTCTGCCAAAGGCTTCGGCTTCATCACCCCCAACGACGGCTCCAAGGACGCATTCGTCCATATTTCCGCCGTCGAAAACGCGGGCATGAGCACGCTCGCCGAGGGCCAGAAGCTCACCTATGATCTCGAGAACGGCCGCGACGGCAAGGTTTCGGCAACGAACCTGCAGACAGCCGGCTGATCGACGGCAGGGCCGCTTTTCGGAGCGGCCCTGCACATTTTCCGCAAGGATACGCCTAATGACAACTCTCGCGCGCACACGCGCCGAAACCCTGTTCGCCTCGATAACCGCAAGCGCGGATCGCGCCATCGAGCCGATACTATTGCCGAAAAAAAATACGGTCGAACTGCGGCAGGCCGGACCGAACACGCTGCATCTGCCCTCGGCGGCACATCCCGCCCTGGCGGGCTGGGCCGTGAAAAGATCCCGCCGCATGCCGAAAGCCACCGCTGCAAGCACAAGCTGGTGACCCAAGGCGCCGCCGCATCAAGCTTCGGCGCTCTTGCACCGGCATCGGCAGCGGTGAAAACGGCAAGGCCCGGGCTCTGAGGGCAAATGTCCGCCGCACTTCCGGCGCGGCGTCCCGGCGTTGAGTGCCGGCCTCATCAAGATCGGAATCGGCCTTTTTAGGCTGGCAAATCTGATGGCGACGCCATCGCTTCCCGACATGAGTGATTTCCGCCGATCGGGCTGGCCCTTGGCTTGAGTTGGCCAAAACGCCGAAGGTGGCCGGCGGAAGGCAGCATTGCCCCATTTTTTCTGACACTTCTTCGCCTGCGTCCGAGGGTCGCAGCGCCGCATCTCCCGGCTCCCGGCGCATCTGAAATACCTGCTCTTACAGCTTGTTTTTCAACAGTATTACTTGCGCATGCTTTCGGCGAATTCGCTTCGCGTCTCGCGCAACGCCCACTCGCGCCGAGCCGAATCGCCCGAATGAGACCGTTTCGTCAAACGCAATTGCTACTAGCCGCCGATCGACTGACCCCGGAAGGCGGAATGGACGATGGCGCAAACCGCGATTTCTGTTCGACGCCCGTTCCTGATGTCCGTGGCGGAAAACGGAGAATTGAAATGGGCATGAGGCAGGAAGCTTTTGGGGTTTTCGTGGTGGGGTCGGCGCTGATCCTTGCTGCTTGTTCGTCGCAACCCGACAACAGCCGGGAGGTCGCCGCCGGCCAGCGTTTGCACGAGGAAACGGCCGGTGGGGTCGGCTGCGCGTCCTGTCACGGCATGAACGCCCGAGGGGAGGGCCTTGCCCCGGACATCCGCGGCGTCACCGCCGACCAGATCATCGACAGCCTCAAGAACACCGAGGACATGCGCGAGATCGCCCTGACCAAGGCCGACATCAACGACATCGTCGCCTTCCTCGCCATGCTCAAGGAAAAGGCGCTGAAGGCGCAGCAGGCCGTCGCGGCGCAACAGGACTGAGTGGAAATTTTCCTTGCTTGTTCAGCCGCCGAATAGGTCCATGACGAGGGCAACGGACCGATTCCGACCCCGTCGACCCGGCCCGGTCTGAATCGCACCGAGCGCATAAATGTCGATCATGGCAAAACCCCCATAGCCAAAGTGTTCGGGGTGCATGGATCATGGATCGCTTTTTAGCGGGAAATCGGCGCCTCTCCCGGTCAACGCCCGAGGCGTGGACCCTTCCAGACAGACCGCAAAGTGTTCGGCATGACTTGTCGATCGCGGCGCCTGCGGCAAGAAAGCATCTTGACTATTTGCGCGCTTTGCGCCGCAGAGCACTCCGGACAAATCGTACGCCGCCACAATGCGCTCGCCGGCCGATAAATCCTAACTAATTAAGTTGTGTAATCAGGGTCAATATTCCGAGCGAAAGTGACGCATTTCATCGTCTCGCGGAATGACTGACACAAAACTGTTTCTCAACTGGAGCAGGGAAGGGGCCTCCACTCAAAAAGGGGGCTATCATGTCACTCCGTACCAAACTGCTCGCAGCCACCGCGCTGTCGATTCTGCCGCTAACCGCCTTTGCCGGCGAACTGGCGTTCTCGCCCATTCCGTGGGCAGCCGATGACGCCGCCAAGCGCGAGGCCGTTTCGTCACCCTCCGCCATTGTCGATGGCGTCGAGGTGCCGCTCGCCTTTCACGTTCTCGCCCGTTCCGGCGACAAGATCGGCGACGGCGTCTGGGGCGCCCTGACCGACCGCACCGGTGCTGTCGTCAAGTCCGAGGATGGTTCCGAAGCTATTTCGGTCGATACCGACTTCACCTCGCTGATCACCGTCGGCGACAAGCTCTACTCGATCTCCCATTTCGAGTCGCGCCCCGGCGCCATGTATCTGACCGAGCTCAGCCAGGACGCCGACGGCAACCTCACGGCGGTTTCGACCAAGCCAGTCGATTTCTCGGCCTTTGGTGGCCTCTGGGTTCCGTGTGCCGGTTCGGTCACGCCCTGGGGCACGCATTTCGGTTCGGAAGAATACCCGGCCGACGCCCGCGCCATCGAAGCCGCCACGACGCTCGAGGAAGTCGACAGCTACAACTATCCGATGGTCCGTTATGAGGGCCTCGACCCGGCGACCATGACGCTCGATGCGTTCCGCGCCGCCTTCAACACCTACCGCTACGGCTATCCGACCGAAGTGACCGTCGCCGCCGACGGCACGGCCACCGCCGCGAAGCGTTTCGCCCTCGGCCGCGTCGCCGTTGAACTGCCCTATGTGATGCCCGACGAAAAGACCGTCTACGTCTCCGACGACGGCACCAATGTCGGCCTGTTCAAGTTCGTCGCCGACAAAGCCGGCGATCTCACCGCCGGCAGTCTTTATGCCCTCAAGTGGACCCAGACCTCTGACGCGGGCGCCGGCGCCGCCGATGTCTCGTGGATCGATCTCGGCCATGCCGTCGAATCCGATATCCAGAAGGCCATCGAATCGGGCGTCAAGTTCTTCGATATCTTCGAGACCGCCGATATGGCCGAGGACGGCACCTGTCCCGCCGACTTCCTCGCTTCGATCGGCGAAGACCGTCACGAATGCCTCAAGGTCAAGCCGGGCATGGAAACCGTGGCCTCGCGCGTCGAGACCCGCCGCTATGCCTCGATGATGGGTGCGACCATCGAGTTCCGCAAGATGGAAGGCATCACCTACAATCCGGACCACGGCTCGATCTATCTGGCCATGTCGGAAGTCGCCAAGGGCATGGAAGCCGCGTCCAAGAACGACATCGGCGGCCCGGACGACATCCGCGTTGCCAAGAACGCCTGCGGCGCCGTCTACGAGCTCAAGCTCGACGACAGCTTCTCGGCCATCTCGGCCGTCCCGGTTGTCGAGGGTATCCCGGCCGAATATGCCGACGGCACCCCGGAAGCCGGCAATACCTGTGATCTCGACGGCATCTCCAACCCGGACAATGTCACCTACCTGCCGGGCTACAACACCCTGATCATCGGCGAAGACACCGGTTCGGGCCACCAGAACGACGTGATCTGGGCCTTCAACACCGAAACCGGCACGATGGACCGCATCTTCTCGACCCCGTACGGCTCCGAGACGACCTCGCCCTACTGGTATTCCGACGTCAACGGCCACGGCTACCTGATGGCGGTCATCCAGCATCCCTATGGCGAATCCGACGAGGACAAGCTCGCCGATCCGGCCGATGCCCGCGCCTATGCCGGCTATATCGGACCGTTCCCGGCCCTGACGAAGTAATTTTTCTTCGGCGCCCGCAAGTCCTGGGCCCGGCCTCGCGCCGGGCCCAGTTTCGTCCGAAGCCTGACAAAGATGGACAAAATGCTGCGCAGCGCCATTGCTGTTCTGCTTGCCGGTACCGTTTCGGCCCCGGCAATGGACATCGCCTAAGTTACTCTGCAAACAAGCGGGCCTATATCCCGTCCCAGTGCCACTCCAAGACGACCGATGCCGACGGAATTGCCCACTATCCCGCCAGACCTGGCATGCCTTTTCGTGCTTGCCCCATTACATCAACGACGCCGATCTCCAGTTTTTCAGCGCCTTTCCGGCGCGGAGAACGGGCTCGGGGCCGCTCGTGCAGCGCTCGGGTGACAAGCCGCCCTGTTCAGGCGATGGCGTCGACCCGCTGGTCATTGGCGTTGAAGAAATGCAGCTGTTCCGGGTTGGCGCCGAGGGTCAGGCGATCGCCCGGCGCGACCTTCAGGTGGCCGGCAACGGTCGCCAACAGCCTGGCGCCGGAGGCGAGCGTGCCGTGGATGACGGTTTCCGTTCCGAGCGCCTCGACCAGGGTGGCACACAGTTCGAGGCCCTTCTCGGCACGCACCAGGTGTTGCGGCCGGACACCGACAATCGCCACTCCGTCCGGTGTGCCTCCGCCCAGGAGCGGCGCCGCATCCGCGACGGACAGGAAATTCATCGACGGAGCACCGATGAAACCGGCGACGAACCTGTTGACCGGGCGATCGAACAGATCGAGCGGCGCCGCCACCTGTTCGATGCGCCCGAGCCTCAAGACCACGATGCGATCGGCCAAGGTCATCGCCTCGATCTGGTCGTGGGTGACATAGATCATCGTCGCGCCGAGCCTTGCATGGAGCGCCGCCAGTTCGGCCCGCATCGACACGCGCAATTCGGCATCGAGATTGGAAAGCGGTTCGTCGAGCAGGAACGCCGTCGGGTCGCGAACGATGGCGCGGCCGATGGCGACGCGCTGGCGCTGGCCGCCCGAAAGCTGGCCGGGGCGCCGCGCGATCAGCGGTTCGATTTCGAGCATGCGCGACACGTCGGCGATGCGTCTGTCGATTTCGGCTCTCGGCATCTTCATGTTCTGCAGGCCGAAGGCGAGGTTCTGCCTGACCGTCATGTGCGGATAAAGCGCATAGGACTGGAAGACCATGGCCAGGCCGCGATCGGCGGCGCTGACCCTCGTCACGTCCTTGCCGTCGATGAAGACTTTTCCCTCGCTCGGCTGGTCAAGGCCGGAAATCTGGCGGAGAAGCGTTGATTTTCCGCAGCCGGAGGGGCCGACGAACACGCAAAGCTCGCCTTCATCGACCTCGAGATTGATGTCGGTCAGGACTTCGTGCACGCCGAAGCGCTTGTACAATCCTTCGAGCCTGATCTGTCCCATCGGTAAATCCTACTTCAGTCCGGTGCCGGCGATGCCGGTGGTGATGAATCGCTGCAGGAACACGAAGACGATCACCACCGGGATCATCGTCGCGACGGTCATGGCAAGAATGTAGTGCCACTGTACGTTGAGTTCGCCGGCAAAGGTGTTGAGCCCGACCTGCAGGGTGAAAAGTTCCTTGCGGCTCAGAACGATCAGCGGCCACAAGAAATCGTTCCAACGCCAGACAACCGAGAAAATGGCGAGCACGGCGAGCGCCGGCGCCGTCAGCGGCAGAACGATGCGATAATAGATCTGCCACTCGCTGGCCTTGTCCATGCGCGCCGCCTCGATCAGTTCGTCGGGAATGGTCAGCATGTACTGGCGCAGAAGGAACACGCCGGTCGGCGTCGCCACCGTCGGCAGGATGACGCCCCAGAGCGTGTTCTGTAACCCAAGCGTCGAAATCACCGAATAGAGCGGCACCAGATTGACCGAAAGCGGGATCATCAGCGTCGCCACGATGATCAGAAGCACCGCATTGCGCCCCCTGAACTCGTATTTGGAAAGGGCGAAAGCGGCCATGGAATTGGTGATGAGCGTGATGATCGTCGCCGTGACCGTCACGAAGACCGAGTTGTAAAGATATTGGCCGAAATTGAAGGCTTCGAGAGGCTTGAGATAATTGTCCCAGGCAAAGCCGACCTCCCGCACCGGGCGACGGTCGGTGATCGGAACCTTGATGACGGTCTCGGGATCGGCCGGGTCGATCATCTGCGCCACCGTGCCTACGCGCCTCAGTTCGGCGAGCTGATCGGCCGAACCGTCGGAGAGGATCACGTCGTACAAAGGCAGGTTCCTGGTCTCGCCATTGAGGGTGACCGCAACTGTTTCTGAAACATAGGGCAGGATGGTCGGTGGGAACTCGGCAAGCTGGGCCGGCGTCTTGAACGAAGAAAGCACGAGCCAGATCGCCGGACCGAACATCAGGATCAATCCGGCGCCGAGCCAGAGCCAGGTGACCACGTCGGTCCAGTGCCAGCGTCCGCCATCGCCGCGCCTTCGGGTGAGGAATGTCGCGATCCGGCTCATGCCCGGTCCCTCCAGCGCTGCAGGCCGAGCTGGCCGAGCGTCAGCACGATCAGCACGCCGCCCATCATCAGCGACGCAGCCGAGGCTAGGCCTGGGTTGCGAAGGATCGAGGCGAAGCCGATTTCGTAGATGTACTGGGTGAGATAGAGCGTCGAGGTGCCGGGGCCACCGCCGGTCAGCACATAGACCTCGTCGAAAATCTGCACGGCGCGGATGAGCGCGAGCACGATGACGACGAGCAGGTTCGGCCACAAAAGCGGCAGCGTGATGCGAAAGAAAACCCGCGCCGGCCTGGTGCCGTCCATCTCGGCGGCTTCATAGAGGTCGCGCGGAATGGCCTGGAGGCCGGCGAGCAGGATCAGCGCGTAAAACCCGACATGGGCCCAGACCGAAACGCCGACGGCGGCGACAAAGGCCCAGTCGCGCTCGATCAGCCAGTTCACCGGCGTCAGGTCCATCTCGATCATGACGAAATTCAAAAGGCCCTGGCGCTGCAGGATCCAGCGCCAGATGAGGCCAACGACGACCGGCGACAACAATACGGGAAAAAAGAACACGGCGCGCCAGAACCCGCGCGCCGGGATCTTGGAATTGAGAATGAGCGCCGTGCCCATGGCGACAATGGCAATCGTGGTCACCTGCACGACAACGAAGCGTGCCGTGTTCCAGACCGCCGTCCAGAACAGGTCGTCGCGGCAGGATGAAGGGTCGAAATGGTTGTCGCAGGTCAAAAGGCGGTCGAAATGCTGGGTGCCGACGAAGCTTCGATCGGTCAGGAACAGCTCGTTGCCGCCGGTGACCGAATAGGCGAAGTTGATGAACAGCGGGATGATGACGAAGGTGCCGAACACGATAATGTTCGGCATGAGGAAAAAGGCGATCATGCCGCCTTTTCCCGTCAGCCGCTGCCAGAGTCTGAGCGGGGCGTCGATGCTTGCCGCCAGCCAGCGGACCGGCGCGGCAAAAACCGCGCCGATCGTGTTTGCCAGTGCAAAACTCATTGACCGGCCTGCTTCACCTGCTCGGCGATGTCGTCATTCATGCGCGCATAGGCGTCATCCAGCGTCAGTTCGCCGGCCATGGCCTGGCTGGTGCGGGTGACGAGGGCGCCGTAATAGGCATTGGCCCATTTCCACGCCGACAGGGCCGAGGCATTCGGGGCGATCTTGCCGGAAGCGGCGACAAAGGCACTGAGCGCCGCCTTGACGTTCGGATCATCGCTCTGGAAATCGAGATTGCCCGCTTCGACCACGCCCTTGTGGGCCGGCAGGAACAGGGTGCGCTCGGAGAATTCCTTGACGATTTCGGCAGAGCCCAGATAGTCCATCACCTTGCCGACCGCTTCGGGAACCTTGGTGTACTTGACGGCCAGAAGGCCGGCACCACCGGCCATGCCGGAACAGGCCGCGCCGCCGCACGGGCTGCCGGTGGCCACCCAGTCGAAACCGTTGCCGATCTTGGTGGCGAGGTTGGCGATCTGCCATGAGCCGGAATAGTAATAGGGGATCTGGGCGTTGATGAAATCGTCGGCGGCGGCGCGATAGGTCGAGCCGGCGGCGGAAACCCAGACATCCTTGAGGTTCTTGCCTTCCTCGGTCCACTGAACCATGCGGGACACGAAGGCCTTGACGCCATCGTCGACCGGCGCCGGCATGCCGTCATCGGCAATGAAGTTGGCGCCGAACGAGACCGCAGGGCCGGAAAGGCGGTGACCGGACCGGTCAAGCGCGAAAGCGGCGATAAGGCCCTGGCTCTTGGCCACCTGATCGGCGGCTGCGACGACTTCGTCCCAGCTCGCGTCGGGACCGGGAATTTCGACGCCGGCCTGTTCATAGAGCGTCTTGTTGGCGAAGCCGCCGGTCACGGTCAGCTGCGTCATGAAGCCGGTGATGGCGTCGGACCCGTCCGGGCGCATCCAGTCGGCCTGGCCGCCGAAATTGGCGCGCCAGTACTCGGGATCGGCCACATAGGGCGTCAGGTCGAGCCAGTGTTCGGCCTGGGCCTTGAGATTGGTGACGCGGGCGATGTCCGGGCCTTCGCCAGCGGCGAGCGAGATCGGCAGCTGTTCCTGCACGACCTGATAGGACACGTTGTCGAGAACGACGGTGATGTCCTTGTTGTCGGCCATGAAGCGGTCGAGCAGATCCTGCATGACCTCGCCTTCATTGCCGTCCGAATACCACATGATCCGAACTTCTTCGGCGAGCGCCGGGCTGGCGGCCATGATGGCGGCCATGGCGGCGGCGATGGTCAGTCGATAGGCGGTACGTTTCATTTTCTTTCCTCCCTACGATGAGATTCCGGGCGCCTGCCCGGTCCGTCACAGCCCAGGCATGGCTATGCCGGCAGTCGTCGTCTTTCCCCTTGCATCGTCCATGTCCGGGGATCGAGTTCCCGGCCTTCGGCGGCAACAACCCCCGAGGACCTGAATTCAACACGGCCGTATTCGGCGTCGGTGACGCGATAGGTGCCATCGGCATCCTTTTCGATGGCGTGAGCGTGGCGCGCGGCAAATCCGGCAAGATCGCCACCGCGCCCGAGGCGCACGAGCCAGACGCCGTCGCGGCCGCCAAGGCGCAGTTCGGCATTGGCCGAGGCGCCGGTCTTTTGCAGCGCCAGCGGTCCGGACGCCTTAATGGTCAGCATACCCTTGCCCGAGCGCGCCGAGGCGCAATCACCGTCGAGGCGCCAGTCCTCGAATTCCGACGTCGGGAACCAGCAATGGGTGAAATCGAGCTGCGGCTTCACGCCGTCGAAGACCACGAGCGCCAGATCGCGGTATTGCTGGACCCGCGGCACGTTGGCTGAACCGCCCCAGAAGGACGGGCGCCCATAGCCGGACTGCACCATTTCGCCCGGATAGTTGATCCAGATCTGGGCGCGCGGCTCGCGGCCGATCCGGGCATGGATGAGCGTTTCCTGATAGCCCCAGTCGCCCCAGCGATAGCGGGCCGCACTGCCGAGCGCAGTGTCGGCCGTCTTGTGGTGATAGAGCCGGGCGAAGGCGTTTTCGCCCTGCCAGAACATCCATTCCTGCGCGTCTTGCTCCGACCAGTCGGCGATGGGCCCGAGATCGGGCAAGTCGAGCCCGTGATCGCGCAGGCACAGGGCGATCTGGGCGAGGCAGTTGACGTGCGAGCCATAGGACCCGAGCCCCCAGACGAGGCGCGCGATGCCAGTCAGCTCGAGCGTATCGACCGGGATGAGCGTGTGTTCATAGCTTCGGCCCTGGGCGGCCGAGATGACGCCGTGATGGGCGGAATTGGCGACGATGGTCAAAAGCCTGACAATTGCCTTTTCGGCGCGGGCTCGGATATCCGTATCAGGGGCGAGAGCAAAAAGCGCCGTCAGTCCCTTGAAGTCGATGGGGAAATAGGACGCCGAATTGAACTCGGCCATTTCCGCCGCCTCGAAATGATCGAACCAGTCGACGAGGCGCTCGAGGCCGACCCGGCTTTGCTCGCGCCCCTTGCGCTTGGAGCGGACGAAGGTTTCCTCGGGCAGCAATGCCCCGGCGAGATAGGCGGCGGTGTGGAACAGGAGTGCGTGGTTTTCCGAGAAATACCACTGCACGTCATTGCCCGGTTCATCCATCCAGTAGCGGTAGATGAGCGCCGTCTCGTCGATCCGCGCCCGCATGTCCGGCGCGATGCGGTTGGCATAGGCGATGCGGCAGAACAAGAGCGGCACCAGCGCGAAATCGGCGCAATCCCAGCAATCGGCGATCACCGGCAGGAAGGTTTCGAAGATCGCGTGCGCCTTGGCGATGTCGTCCGGGCGGCCTTCAGCGAGCAAGGCCAGCGCCTTTTCGGTGTCGCCCTCCGCATTGTCGGCGATGAAGCGCAGGGCCTCGGCGATGCGGGCATCGCGTGCCGCCGGCGCCGGCCCGAGCGCGATTCGCCGGCTGATCTCGGCACCGAGCCGGCAATCGGTCTCAAACCCACCGCAGGCAAAGCGCAGCTGGAAATAGCGGTAGTCGGGCGGGAAATCGCGCGAATGGCCGATGCGCATGCGCTCGGTCCCCGCCGGAATGTCGAGCACGATGGCCTGACTGTCATGCGACATGAAATGGCCGGCGACCGTCACCCGCGCCGTCGCGTCGGTTGGCAGCTTTTCCGGCATATCGAGCCAGATTTCCGCGTCGTCATAGTGTATTTTGTCGAGATGCATGGCCGAGAGCGCCGTCTCGATACCGACAACGAGCGCTGAGTCGGCGGCGAATGGCATGGCTTCCGCAGATTGAGGGCCTGAGACAAAGGTCAACAGGATGCGCACGACGGCGTCGCGCTCGGCCAGATCCTCGAACCAGACGGCGATGTCGTTGCGGCCGGAAACGAGGTCCACCTCGAATTCGGCCTCGTGCATGGCGTTGCGCGCGGTCGGCGCCAGCCAGCCGACCGGCGCGCCGTTCACGAAGAGCTTGGCCGCGCCGCAGATGCCGAGCCGCAGGACCGCCTTGCCGGCCGATTGGGCGTCAAGCGCGGTGCGCGCCCAGCCGCTGAGTCTGGTGGCGCGGAACCAGAAACCGGAGAGATCGAGAAAGGCCGAGCCGAATGGCAAAACGTTGCGCGCCTTGTCCCAGTCCGGCATGAAGGCCGGCACAGGCTCGACGTCCCGCGCCTCGGCGATATAGGCCGTGCGGCAGGGATAGGTGTGGGGAATGATGTTCTTGTCCTTGGTCAGAAAGAAGGTCGAATCCATCTTCCCTTGCATGGGCGCGTCGGCAACGTCGTAGCGCGCCTCGACGAAATCGGTTACCTGCCAATAGGTCAGCGGATCGCCGGGTTCGAGCATTCAGCGCAACTCCCTGATGGCCACCGGATCGACATCCGCATAGGCCTGATTTTCTCCGGTCATGCCCCAGACGAAGGCGTAAGGACCGGTGCCCGCGCCCATGTGGATCGACCAGGCCGGCGACAGGACCACGTCGCCATTGGCGCAGACCAGGTGCCTTGTGTTGTCCGGCCGGCCCATGAAATGCATCACCCGGTCCTCGGCGGAGAGGTCGAAATAGCAATAGGCTTCCATGCGCCGCTCGTGCAGGTGCGGCGGCATGGTGTTCCAGACCGAGCCCGGTGCCGGATCGGTGATCCCCATCAGCAAGAGGCAGGACGGCGCGACTTCCGGATGGATATACATGGCGAGCGAGCGGACATTGGCCTTCTCCGGGGCACCGAGCTCGACGCGTTTGGCCTCGGCTCTGGTGATCAGCCGCGTTGGCAAGTCGGCGCCCGCCGGAACCGAGTTCATGTAGAAACGTGCCGGACAGTCGGCATTCTCGCTGGCAAGAACGACCTCGCGCGTGCCGCGGCCGACATAGAGCACGTCGCGGTTGGCGAGCGGGTAGGGGGTGCCCCCGACAACGACAGTTCCAGCTCCGCCGAGATTGGCGATCCCCATCTCGCGCGCCGAAAAGAACAGCGGCGTGCCGATTTCAGCGCCGTCGCCGAAGGTCAGCGGTGCCGATGTGGGGACGGCGCCGCCGACGATCATGCGATCGTAATGGGTATAGGCAAAGGCGATCTCGCCGGGCGTGAACAGGCCCTCGGCCATGAAGCTTGCCCTGAGATCGTCGGGCAGCATGGCATCGATCTGGTCCGGCCCGGCGCCGTAGCGCTGCAGCATGCTCATGCCGGCACCTCGGTCAGTTCATAGGCCCGGGAGCCTTCGACCAGGGCGAGGATCGCCAGGGACTGACCGTAGCCGGTCGGCTGGATCGGGATGTCGCGGTAATGCTGGAGGTCGTGGCCCATGCGGGTGCCATAGCTGACGCCCTGGACGACACCGTATTCGTCGATGGCGGCCATGACGGCGTCCAGCGCCCTGAGACCGGCCGCGCGCCAGGCCTCCGGCCCGATGCCGAGCCGTGCCGCCTTCATCAGACCATAGGCAAAACCGGCTGTCGCCGAGGTTTCCTCATAGCTCGTTTTTTCATCGAGCAATGTCCGCCACATGCCGTTTCCGGTCTGAAGCGGTAAAAGCGCGTTCACCTGGTCGCGCAGGACTTCGACAAGAAAACCCTTGACCGACGGTGACAGCCTGGCGAGTTCGAACAGATCGACCATGCCGGCGGTGATCCAGGCATTGCCGCGGGCCCAGCGGGCATCGGCGAAATTGTTGCGTCCGTTGAAGGTCCAGCCGTGGAACCACAGCCCGGTGCGCCGGTCGGCGAGAAAATGCGCGTGGACGAGGAATTGCCGCTCGGCTTCCTCGACCAGTTCGCGCCGGTTCGAAGCCTCGCCATAGGCGGCAAGAAACAGCGCGACCATGTAAAGCGTATCGTCCCACAGCTCGCCATCGTTCAGCTTGTCGGAGACATCGTGCTGGAAGCCGGCAAAGCCGGTGCGCGAACCTTGCACCATCAGCCGGTCTGCCCAGCTCTCGATCGCGGCCCCCAGTCTGGCATCACGCGTGTGCTGCCAATAGAGCGTCGCGGCGAGCATGGGGGCGGTGGTGTTGACGTTCATGGCCGGCAGGCCGCGTTCGAGGGCGCGCGCATACCAGTCGCCGATGATCCGCCCCAATTCGGGTTCGCATCCGCGCGCCTTCCAGAGCTGGGCGAGCCCGAACAGGCCGACGCCCTGCGGCCATTCCCAGGCATCAAAGCTGATATAGTCGCCGGCGGTGCCGTCAAGATTGGGCTCGTCGAACCGCCCGTCATGGGTGAGCGCGGTGAGCCCGGCAACCAACCGGTCGAGATAGGCCTGCATGCGCGTAAGCGCTGCCGGTTCAGCCATGGACGAAGTCCTCCCTGCGACTATGAATGCAATCTGCAACAAGTTGTGCAACATGTAATTTTGTTGCATGTTGTTGTCAGATTGGGAGGACTCGCATGGCCAAACGCGCCCGCATCCGCGACATCGCAGAACACCTTGGAATTTCGACGGCCACGGTGTCCCGTGCCATTTCCGGCAAGGGCTATGTGCGCGAGGAGCTGGGCGAGAAAATCCGTGCTGCTGCGATCGAGCTCAATTACGGGTTGCCGGAGGATTTCGCCGGAAAACGGGTGCTGCTCGTTGTTTCGCACGAGGCGATGATCGATTTCGAACGCAGCCAGTTCACCATGTATGTGCTCGAGGGGCTGAGACGCCGCGCCTCCGAACGCGGCCTCGTGATCGACAATCACGCCATCCGGTCGGCCGACGAACTTGACGGTCTTGCCGAGCTAGCGAGGGCGAGCGACCTGCTCGGCATCCTGTTTCTGACCGTCGACGATTCGATTCTCAAGCCGGCGCGGTCCCTTGAATGTCCCGTGGTGCTCGTCAACACCGACGACCCGGAGATGCGGCTGAGTTCGGTGACGCCCTGCAACCGCTCGGCGGCAGCAATGGCGGCGCGTCACCTGACCGATCTCGGGCATGAGCGCATTGCCTTTTTGACCAAGCCGGGACGGCGCACCATCCAGCGCCGGCTCGAGGGCGTCCGCGATGCGCTCGGTTCGCGTCAGGACACGATGATCGTGATCGAAGCCGAAGACTGGACGGTGCAGGCAGCACAGGCCGCCGTTGCCGAAGCGCTTGCCGACGACCGGCAATTCACCGGCATTGTCGCGGCCGGCGACATTCTCGCCGCCGGGGCCCTCATCGCCCTGCATGCAGCTGGGCTCCGCGTGCCGGAAGACGTTTCAGTGATCGGCATAGATGGTTTGCCGCAGGGCGCCTATCTTGCGCCAGCCCTGACAACGGTCTCCATTCCCATGCAGGCCATTGGCGCATACTCGCTCGACATGCTCTGCAATACGGCGCAATTGCAGGGAACAAGCCGCAACTTCCCGGTGAGCCGCATCGAACTTGCCTGTTCGCTGACGAAGCGCAATTCGACCGGACTGCGCGCCAGCCGGGTGGTCGAGCCGGTTTAGGTCATGCGTTTTGAGTGAATCAAAACGCATGACCTAAGTCCTAGAGTGGTCGCATGTTCGAACCGCAAAACTGGTATCCACTTTTGCTGAACATGCTCTAGAACCCGGGCGCTTTCAGATTGCAGGCAAGAAAGTCGAGGACGGCGGCGCGGATCGCAGGCGTCTCGGCATGCCCGCCCTCCGGCTCTATGAGGACCTCGAACTGATCGCCAGCCCCTGCGACCTCATAGGCGGCGCGCGCCTCGGCGAGGGCTTTTTCGACAGCATCCGGCGGCGTTAGTGGATCGCGCCCGCCCAGACCGACGAACTGCGGACGCGGTGCCATCAGCCCGACAATCTCGCCATTCGAAGCCAGGTCGAGCAGGCCCGGCACGATCAGATAGATTCCATGTCCGTCATGGGCGCCCGAGGCGATCATGGTTTCGAAATCGGCGAAACAGCAAAGATGCGCCGCCGCGGCGATGCGCGGATCGACGGCCGCGAGCCAATACGCAAACGTCGCGCCCATCGAGATGCCGAAGGCGGCGATGCTTTGCGCATCCACGTCCGTCCGCGTGCACAGATAATCGAGCGCCGAATGGAGCTCGCCGAGCATCTGGCCGGCGAGCGAACGATTGTGCCAGAGCAGGGCCTTGGATAGCGCGCTCTCGCTCGTGTGCTGGCGCTCCCCGAAGCAGGGCAGGTCGATGGTCAGCGTCAGATAGCCCTCGCCGGCAAAAACCGCGCCGAGCGGCGACAAGAGCGCCGGACGACCAGCGATGAGTTCGTCGGCACCGATTTCATAGCGCCCGCCATGCGCGTGGATATAAAGAATGGCCGGCATGGGTGAAGTGACGCCTTGTGGCCGCGTGATGTAGCCGCGCACGGATTCGCCCGCCGCGTTGCCAAAGCGCAGGGTTTCGAGGACGTAGCCGTCATTGGTCACCGATTCGGATCGCGACAGAGTCAAGGGATGGACGCCGATCTCGAACGCTTCGGCAAGCTTTCGGCTTTTTTTCGCGCGTTGCTCGATTGTCGATACCGACGCCGACATGCCGAGATCGCCTTCAGTCATTTTGGGTGCTGCTCCGATTTCCCGGATATGAGGTCGTCTTGTTTTCAGGCCAGGTCCGCATCGATCAGGTCGGCGCCCGGACGAACGCCCGGCAAACCGGAAGCGGGTTTTTAGCCTAATCCGATACCGCGCCAGGCAAAAGTCTTTCCGGCATCTGCAGGCGCGCGACGGGTTTCGTCCGCGATCACGCCGCACGGTTGGGCAAAGGCTCCGGAGCTTTCTTGCGCCCGTCTTCAGCCGTCGAGATGGTGGCGGACGCGGCTCTCGTGCTCCTGTTCCCGGAACTGATCGAAGCGCGGCAGGAACTTGTCCCAGTCGATGATGTGGGCGTCGAGCTCCGGTCCGTCGATACAGGCGTGCTTGCGCACGAGCTTGCCGTCGATGGTGACCGGAACCATGCAGGCGCCGCACATGCCGGTGGCATCCACCATGATCGAGTTGAGACTGACGACGGTGGGAACCTCATGGTTTTTCGTCAGCTCGCTCACCGCCCGCATCATCAATGGCGGGCCGATGGCGATCACTTCGGCGATGGCGCGGCCTTTCGAGGACTTCTTGTCGTCGAGCATGGCCTTGAGCGGGGTTGTGACGAAGCCCTTGACGCCGTAGCTGCCGTCATTTGTCGTGGTGATCACGTCGAACTGGGCGCCGAACTGGCTGAGCAATCCGTCGATGCGCTCGCCTTCGCCCGTCCAGAACATCAGCTCCCTGCTGCGGTAGCCGGCGATCAAAGTGACGTGGTTGCCCATGCGCAAATGCTCGCGCATGATCGGATAGACCGGCGGCAGGCCGAGGCCGCCGGCGCAGAAGACCACCGTCTGCGCGCCTTCGTAGCGATGGAGTTTTGACGGTTGGCCGAGCGGTCCGGCGACGCCGGCAAAGGCCTCGCCGACGCTCATCTCATTCATCAGGATGGAACTGGTGCCAACGCCCTGGATGACAAGATCGATGGTGCCGGCCGCTTCGTCCCAGTCGGCGATGGTCAACGGAATAAGTTCGCCCTTGGGCGTGGGCAGGACGCGGACGAACTGGCCGGCCCTGGCCGAACGGGCGATCATTGGGGCGTTGACGGTGAATTCGACGATGCCCGGCGACAGCTCGGTCCTTTTGATGAGCGTCGCGGCAGCCGAAGCCTTTTCGGTATAGGCCAGGGCAGAGGCCACAAGGTTCTTGATCACGGTCGGCGAAAGCGAGATGTCGCCGGCAATCTTTTCCGCCGCTGCCTTGCCGTCGCCCGCCGCGTTGATGGCGGTCGATCCGCCGCGCGTGGCGTCGCCGCCCGAATAGACGCCCGCAAGGCTGGTTTCGCCGCCTTCGACGACGATCGTGCCCCATTTGGACGTTTTAATGCGCGGCTCGGAATCCTTGATGATCGGGTTGGCATCATTGCCCAGCGCCATGATGACGAGATCGGCCTTGATGGTCTCGGTCTTGCCTGTGGGCACGGGCTTGCGCCGGCCTGAGGCGTCGGGGGCACCCAGTTCCATGACTTCGAGGATCGCGTGGCAGACATGGTGGTCGCCGCCGCTGGTGAACTCGCGAGGCGCCCGTAGAGGCATGAGCTCGATGCCTTCCTCGAGGGCATGCGCCAGTTCCTCGACGCGCGCCGGCATTTCCTTTTTCGTGCGGCGATAAACGATGGTGACATTGCCGCCGAGGCGCTTGGAGGTGCGCGCCGCGTCCATGGCGGTGTTGCCGCCGCCGATGACGATGACGTTCTGGCCCCGCACGGCGGGCAGGGGGGTCTCGTGGTCTTCGTCTCGCGCCTGCATGAGGTTGACGCGGGTCAGGAACTCGTTGGCGCTCATGACGCCATTGAGATGCTCGCCCGGGATGTTCATGAAGCGCGGCAGGCCGGCGCCGGTGCCGACGAAGATCTTCGAGAAGCCGGCATCGCGCAGATCCTGCAAAGTCGCCGTCTTGCCGACGACGAAATTCCTGACGAACTTGCCGCCGAGCCGGTCGATCTTCTTGACCACGTCGTCGATCAGTCCATTGGGCAGACGAAATTCGGGAATGCCGTAGCGCAGCACGCCGCCGAGATCATGGAAGGCCTCGAACACCGTGACCGGATAGCCCTCGGCGGACAAAAGATAGGCGTTGATGAGGCCCGCCGGACCGGAACCGACCACCGCGATCGGCGGCTTGTCGGCCGTCTGCCACGGGCTGACATGGTCTTTCCACAAGGACTCGTCGACGCCGCTTTCAAGTTCAAGCTGGCGCTGGCGCTCGGGCAGATACCATTCGAGCTGGCCGATTTCGAGCGGCAGGCCGACGAGCTTGCAGGCGCCCTGGCATTGGTGTTCCTGCGGGCAGACACGGCCGGTGACGTTCGGGAGTGGATTGCAGTCCTGGATGAGTTCGAGCGCTTCCTTGAGCTTGCCCTGACCGAGAAGATTGACCATGTCGGGAATGTGGATCACCACCGGGCAGCCGCCGACCCTCAAACCGTTGACGACGCAACCCAGTTCGCAGGGGCGATCGTCGCACTGCTTGTCGCGCAAAACTTCGAGCCAGACGAAAAGGTCGACCTCGCGCATGGAATAGCCGAGTTCGCGATAGCCGAGATAGCCAGTCGTCACCAGGTCGAAATCGTTCTTGCGCTCTTCGGCCGGGCGCACATAGGGGATGATGTGGTTAGCCGTCGGCCAGCCCTTGGAAAGACCCTTGAACATCGGATAGCGGTCGGAGAGATGCTTGTCGATCGCCTCGATGAACTTGAATTTGTGCCGAAGGGGTGCGTTCCAGATGAACTGCTGCAGGACCCTCGAGATGTCGTCGCCGCGCAGCAAAAGGTCCCACACCGACAGGATGAAGTCGCGGCCGAGCGCCTTCTTGGCGCTGATGTCGAACGCGATGTGCCAGGTCGCCTTGAGAGACTGGGTGGTTGTGACGACGGGCTCCGGCAAAGCGGCCGGAGCGTCCTGTCTGGCGGGCGTCGCCGGGGTGGCGCGGCTCGCACCGGCCTCGGCGACGAGTTGCTTGAGCAGGCGCGCCGTTTCCTTGCCGCCCGGCTCGCACAGCGTCGTCTTCTTTTCGTCTCCGAGCACCAGGGCATTGGCGTAGCCGGCGCAATCGTAGCCGCATTTCCGGCAGTCTTCCTGAGCCGTCGCCGCCATCATGCGCATCGCGATGGGCTTGCCGGCCGCCATGGCCATGCGCTGACCGACCGACAGCCCCAGAACATGCCACGGCGCGTCGTCATTGTCGGCAAGTTCGATCTCGAGCTCTTCGTCCGCCGCCGCGATCGCCGGATCGGGAGCGTCGTCCACCTCTGCCTCGACCCATGCGGGCGTGTCGAAGCGCGGACAGTCGCGGGACGCGATGAAGTTGACGCCGAGGCCGAGAGTGTCGGCGAGGATCACGCTGTCGGCGGCGATGGGTGCGGTGACTGTGAGCTTTCTGAGCGCAGCAACGGTCGCAAAAATCGACTCTTTCGGCACCGGCCGGTCGGAAACGACCGGCAGCAGGGCGAGGGCGCCGCCCTGGACGCGGACGGTCGTGGTCACGGTGCGCTTGGGCGCGATGACCTCTTCGGCAACCAGAGCCCGCCCGATATCGCAGGTATAGCCGATCGTGTCGACGACGGCGCCGTTTTCGAGAATGACCTCGCCGTTGCAGCCGGTCGGGCAGCCGATGCAGAGCACCTTTTGCACGCGCCGTGGCGCCGCGGTCTGCGTTGTCACATGCCGTGTCATAGCGCTTCCTCTGCCTGAGGCGCGTCCCGGCTTTCCGGCTCTTCGGGCGCCGGCGCCACCGTGAAGCTGATCTCCCGGGCCGCGCCGATCTTCTTCCACGGGATGTCGGCGACGATCATCTCGCTCGGCTTGACGACGGGATGGTTGCTTTCCCAGACGATCTGGCCGTCGGCATGAAGCTGCACCACGGAGGCGCCCATGGGCTGGGTGGCGCGCATGAAGAAGCGCACGGTCGGCCGGCCGCCGGGCGGCGACAGTTTCTGCGGCACGACATATCTGATGCCGTCGCCCGCCGCAACGCTTCGAAAGACGTTGACCTTGGGCAGTTTGCCGAGCGCATGCAATGCCGCCGACCGCCCGGCGATCTCGGCTTCCTGGGACACCCAGTCGACGAGGTCGTGCACATGCAGCACATTGCCGGCGGCAAAGAAGCCGGACATGTTGGTGCGCCGGAACTGATCGACGACGGCACCGCCGGTGACCGGATCGATCTCGAGGGCATGGGCGCGGCCGAGCTCGTTTTCGGGGATCAGACCCACCGACAGCAGCAGGCAGTCGCAATCCATGTCGAATTCGGTGCCGGCGATCGGGTTCAGCTTCGCGTCTACCTTGGCGACGGTGATCCCGGTGACGTGATCCTCGCCATGCACGGCGACGACGCTGTGGCTCAGGTGCAGCGGGATGTCGAAATCCTCAAGACACTGGACGATGTTGCGATTGAGCCCGTTCGAATAGGGCATGATTTCGAACACGGCCTTGACATGGGCGCCCTCGAGCGACATGCGGCGCGCCATGATCAGGCCGATATCGCCGGAGCCGACGATCACGACGTTGCGGCCGGGCGAATAGCCTTCCATGTTGACCATGCGCTGCGCCGCGCCGGCCGTCAGCACGCCGGCCGGACGGCTTCCGGGAATGCGGATCGCGCCGCGCGTCCGTTCGCGGCAGCCCATCGAATAGACCGTCGCGGCACAGGTGACGACGCGCATCCCCTTGTCGGGACTGACGCTGGTGATGATGCCGCCGGGATCGGCGCTGAGAACGGTGGAATCGAGCCAGACGTCGATGCCCGCCTGTTTGACCATTTCGATGTAGCGATGGGCATAGCCCGGCCCCGTCAGTTCCTTGTCGAAGCGCCTCAGGCCAAAGCCGTTGTGGATGCATTGCTGCAGGATGCCGCCGAGTTCGCGGTCGCGCTCGATGATCAGCACCTGTTTGGCGCCGGCGTCCTTGGCGCTGAGCGCCGCTGCCATGCCGGCCGGACCACCGCCGATCGTGACAACGTCGTAGTGGAACTCATGCATGGTTCGGCTCCGCGCTCACCGTTTCGGAACGCGGCAGATAGAGCCATGAACCGGCGCTGTCCTTGCACACCTCCGTCACGGCTACGCCCAGTTCGCGGGCGATGATCGCCGTCACGCGCGGCCCGCAGAACCCGCCCTGGCAGCGGCCCATGCCGGCGCGCACGCGCCGCTTGACGCCGTCCATGGTCCTTGCGCCGCAGGGGGCCTGGATCGCCGCGACGATTTCGCCCTCGGTGATCGATTCGCAGCGGCAGATGATCCGGCCGTAGAGCGGATCGGCCGCGATGAGCCTTGCCCGTTCGCCTATGCTCATGTCGACGAATTTCGGCCGGACCGGATTGATCGGCGTAAAGGCCGGGTTTGGAACCAGTTTCAGGCCGGCCTCGCCAAGATATTCGACGATGGTCTCGGCGATGGCGGGGGCAGCGGTCAGCCCGGGCGACTGGATGCCGGCGGCGTGCACCAGTCCACCGGTGACGGGCGACAGGCCGATGACGAAGTCCTTGCCGGCGACGGCCCTTATGCCGGCGAATTCGGTGATGGCATTGCCGAGCGGCAGGTTCGGCACCACGCGCCTTGCGCCCGAAATGATCTCGGCGAAGCCGTGACGGGTGGTCTCATGGTCCTCGAGATCCTCGATATCGCTGGCATTGGGGCCGATGAAGACATTGCCGTGAACGGTCGGCGCCACGAGGATGCCCTTGGACAGCTTGGTCGGGGTCGGGAACACGACCGAGCGCACCAGGTCGCCGACGGAATGGTCGAACAGCACGTATTCGCCGCGCCTCGGCGTGATGGTGAAACTGTCATCGCCGGCCATCAGCGCGACCTCGCCCGAATGCACCCCGGCGGCGTTGACGACATAGGACGTTGCGATGCGGCCGAGCGAGGTTTTGACAGCCGTTACGCGATTGTCGACCACCTCGATGCCGGTGACCGCGCATTCGGTTACGATGCGCGCGCCATTGCGGATGGCATTTTCGGCGAAGGCGAAGGTCGCGGTGAACGGGCAGACGATGGCGGCCATCGGCGCCCACAAGGCGCCGACTAGCTCCGGCGAGAGGTTGGGCTCGTGGGCCAGCAGTTCGTCGCGGCCCCAAAGGGCAAGCCCGGTCAAACCGTTCTCGATGCCGCGCAGGCGAAGCTCCTCGAGCGTTGCGAGCTGATCGGCATCCTGCGCCACAACAAGCGATCCAACGCGCCGCCGCGGAATGCCGAGATCCTCGCTGATTTCCCTATAGAGGCGGGCACCGCGCACGTTCAGCCGCGCTTTCCAGGTGCCCGGCTCGGCATCGAACCCGGCATGCAGGATACCGCTATTGGCCTTCGAGGTGCCCATGGCTACGTCGGGCGCGCGTTCGAGCACGACGACGGAGAGGCGATAACGGGACAATTCGCGGGCGATGGCGCATCCGACGACGCCGCCGCCGATCACCACGACATCCGCCTGTGTCGGCAGCCGATCCGAAGCGCTGGCCTCAAGCATATGGATCCCCTCGGTTCCAGAGAGCAAAGGCGGGCACCTATTGGCGAACCGCCTCGGCTCGAACGTACACGAACTATCGAAATTAGTTTCCATACGTTCGGAATTTTTCTATAACGAAACTATATCATCACAATCGAAATTTCAACGAATAATCCGCCCGCGGCTAGTGCTCCCGTGCGTTTCCAGGTCATGTGCCTTGCGGCTCCATGCGGGGTCTTCGGGCGCGTGGGAGAGGCGGAGGTTGATCGGCCGGGGTCAGGAAATCCTGCAATTTCAGCGGCTTTTAGCCGGTGGTACGCCACGCGGTCGGCGCCCGTGGCGAAACAGCGGCAGGATGCGGGAAATGCTGGGACCAATCGTTCGAGATCATTTCGGCAAATCGGCGCGACTTTCGGTCTCACCGTTGGCGAAATCACGCCGAGCGGCAGCAGAATCGCGACCGGTTTTGGATTTCCGCCATGGCGTTCGCAACAGCGGAGGTTTCGTTAGCGCCGCAGGCGCCGCTTGGTCGCATGCCAGCGCCGTTTTGCCGGCCGCGAGGTCGCGACGCCTACGCGGTTGCGGGCGCGGTTCGCTTTCGTTTGAACATTTGATCTTGCCTTTATGCCTTGCGATGCACGCAGCCGCATAGCGCCTTGCGCATGGACGCGGTCGACTGCGGGTGGCGCCTGGCGGTATCCATAAAAATCGGCGCGGCGAAGAGCGTTTCAGCTTGAACGCGCGCCGCGCCGGTCGTGGGTTTCGCCGTCCTCGGCGTCGTCGGCATCCGCGTCGAGCTGTCTGGGCTGGTTCGGGTCCCAATCGACGGATGTCTCGATGAGATGGACCTTTTCGCGCAGGCACAGCTCCTTCAGCGCCGGCGATGGCACCTTGTCGGTCACGAAGACGTCGACATCGCGCAAATGCCCGATCCGCGTCGAGGCCCTGCGGCTGAATTTGCTCGAATCGGCGACGAGCACGACAGTGCGCGCATTGGCCATGATCGTCTTCGCCACCTGGATTTCGCGCACGTCGAAATCGAGCAATGCCCCGTCGGCATCGATGGCCGATACCCCGACAATGGCGAAATCGACCTTGAAGTTCTCGATCAATTCGACCGCGAGCGAACCGACGACGCCGCCATCCGACCGCCGCACCGGCCCGCCGGCAATCACGATGTCGATGCCTTCGAGGGGATAGAGCATCGAGGCCACATGAAGATTGTTGGTGATCAGCAGCAAGCCGGTGTGATGCATCAGGGCGCGCGCGACTTCCTCGGTCGTCGTGCCGATATTGACGAAAAGCGAGGAATTGCTCGGCACCAGCGCCGCCGCCGCCCGGCCGATCTCCCGCTTCTCGGTCTCGGCGATCAGTCGACGCGCCTGGTAGGCGAGATTTTGCACGCTCGACGCAATGACCGCCCCGCCATGGACGCGGTCCAGAAGTCGACGGTCGCTGAGCTCTTTCAAGTCCTTTCGGATTGTCTGGGGCGATACGGCAAAATGAGTTGAAAGGCTTTCAACGTTTACTCGTCCGGCCTTGCGCGCGAGGTCCATTATCTCTTGCTGACGCGCCACTTGCATCGCTTGTCGTCTTCCGTCTCGTTTTTTGCATGACGAGCCATATACTGCCCTTTGTCGGCGCCTGACAATAACGATGCGCTCCGCGTCCGATGCGGCAAACCTGTTCCAGGCCGGCCATGGCCAACCCAGCGCCGAGGCCGGGCACGGGATGCTGCGCAACGCCGCGCTGCCGAATATAAGTTTCTAAAATATCTCACGAATTTTTGGACGGTTGTGAGGACCGAAAGACAAGTGGATGTGGGGCCGGGCCTGACGCCGGTCCCGCGTTCGGCATGACGCGCCATCGCCGGTCCGGAGCAGGTGCGGCGGGATTCGAAATTCCGCTAGACTGGCGCGTTCGCCGCCGCCGGCATCACCTTTGCTGGACCCTGGTCCGCCGCACTGCGTCGTGCCAGCCGTCTATGCGCCGCTTCCGCGTTTCGGCATCCCAGTGCGGCTCGAACCGGGTTGTCGCTCCCGCATCGGCGGCGATCGGGTCATTCTCGCACCAGAAGCCGGCCTCGTAGCCCACGAGCCAGGCGGCGCCGAGCGCCGTGGTCTCGAG